>CAZTOE010000016.1:0-30569 GCA_964615045.1 uncultured Spirochaetales bacterium | reverse complement strand
CGATCGATCAGATCCTCGGGGTTGGATGCCCCTTCGAGAAACGAAAAGGCACTCACACAGCGCAGCTCGATGTAGTCGCGGGAGAGAGAGGCCACGAATTATTTTCGTCTTTTTTTCGTATCGACGTCAATGCTAGCTTCTCCGCCTTTTATATTCCCCGGGGTATATATGAGGTTTAATCACATCGTTTTATCTTGTTTAAATCTCGTTTTGCGACTATCTTTCCGATCACGCCATTTGCTGAAACTGGAAAAGCTGATGCGAACATATGCTGCTGCAGGTCTTTGGTTCGGTGTGTTCCTGGTGCTCGTCCTGGCGTTGGGCTCGGGAAGAGCCGACGCCGTCTCGATCATCCCGTCGCCCCTGGCGGTCGATTTCCGCACCCTTGACTGGCAGGGGGCGGCTCACAATCAGCACAGCCATACCGTTGATGGCGTCACAGCGACGGCGCTGCCCGCCGCCGGTGCCGTCCTGTTCGCGAACGACGCCGAAGACGGTCTGGGCGTCATCGGGGGCGAATTCGACGAGGTCGACGGTGCCGAGATCCTCGAGGTGTCGTTCGCTACGCCCCGCAGCCTGAGCGGCGTCTGGATCACCGACCTCTTCGCCGCACCCGATGGAGGCGATGGCGAGGACGGTCAGGTCGAGGTCTTCTTCAGCGGTGGCGGCTCCGCCGTGATCTCGTTCAACGGGAATGTCGCTCATCAGGCAAACGGCGAGTTATTGGTGAGCTTCGGCGGTGGTCTCGTCGAGCGTGCCGTCTTCAGGG
Organism: uncultured Spirochaetales bacterium; assembly: GCA_964615045.1. Classification (GTDB taxonomy): domain Bacteria; phylum Myxococcota_A; class UBA9160; order UBA9160; family PR03; genus JANQRO01. Next base: position 29,800 of record CAZTOE010000016.1, on the reverse strand, counting down.
CCCTGGACCTCGGCGGGCCGGGGAACGAGTTCTCGGTGGCGGGCTTTGCGACCCCCGAACCCAGTTCAACCGTGCTGTTCGGGCTCGGGTGGCTGGTCGTGGCGTGGGAGATGCGTCGACCGCGCGCCGCGAACTGTTCGCGGCGCTAGACCAGACGAATCCGAGGTCACAGCCGAGCGTTACCCCCTGTCTCTCCAGGGTGTTCTCCTGATTTTCGCGTGAAGCGCCCTTCGGATCGTTCGTTTCACCTATCTTGCGCGGCCATGACCGGATCCGATCGCCCCACGGTCCTGGTCGTCGACGACGAGCCGTTGCTGCGCTCGCTGACCGTTCGGGTCCTCGGTCGGTCGGGCTTTCACGCGCTCGCGGTCGGCGATGGCAAGAGCGCGCTGGAGCTCGCCCGAACCAAGCCGAAGATCCGGGCGCTGCTCCTCGATCTGACCCTTCCTCCGCACGGAGGCGTCGTCGTGGCAGAGGCGCTCCGCACCCTCCGACCCGAGCTGGTCATGATTCTCACGAGCGGCGAAGGGCCGCCGCCTGGAGTGGAGTCGCTGCTCGCTTCGCCCTACATCGAGTTCCTGCGCAAACCCTTCTCGCCCCTGGCGCTCACGAACCGACTCCGGGAGTTGCTCGACCGCTAAGATCGCGATCCGGTCGATGCTGGGAGGCGCGTTGAGTAGTCGTAGGGGTTTCGGGCGCCATCGGGTGGCAGCGGTCCTCGGTCTGTTGATCGCCGTGGGGCTTCTCACGTGGACCTTTCGCGACGTCTCGCTCGGCGAGGTGTGGGGTCATGTGCGGGCCGCGGACCCGAACTGGCTCCTCGCGATGGTGCTCGCGGCGACCGCCACCTTCCCGCTCCGCGCGGCGCGCTGGCATTGGCTCCTCCTCGGGCTGCACCGGGAGACCCGCTTTGGCTCCCGCTTTGGGGCGGTGTGCATTGGCTTCATGGCGAACAACCTGCTCCCGGCACGGCTCGGGGAATTTGCGCGCGCCTTTGCGCTTTCGCGGGTCGAACCCGTGCGCGCGAGCGGCGTCCTGGGCTCGCTGGTGGTGGAGCGCGTGTTCGACGGGCTCGTGCTGGCGAGCCTGCTCGTGGTGTCACTCTTGCGCCCTGGATCCCCCGTCGAGGGCCCGCCCGCCGCTTCTACCATCGGGCAGCTCGCGATCGCCGGAGGGGGCGTTTTCGCTGGAGCGTGGCTCTCCCTCTGGCTGCTCGCGCGCCACTCCGACCGGGCGCTGCGGTTTTTCGAGGCGACCATCGCCCCGCGTGCGCCGCAGTATCTCGCCGAGCGCGTCCAGGTGATGTTCGAAGCGTTTCTCGGAGGCATCGGGGCGCTCCACAACGCGCCGGTCTTCTTGCGCACGTTGGCCTGGACGCTGGCCGTATGGCTGACCGGTGCCGCGTCGATCTGGTGTGGCTTGCGGGCCTTTGGGATCGAGAGGCCGGGGATCCTCGGTGCGGTGCTGCTGCAGTCGGTCATCGGGTTTGCGGTAGCGATTCCTTCGAGCCCCGGCTTCTTTGGCCCCTTTGAGGCGGCTTGTCGGATCGGGCTCGCGCTCTACGGCGTCGAGGCGGCCCAGACCGTGAGCTTCGCCGTCGTGTATCACGTGCTCACCTTTTTGCCCGTGACGCTGCTCGGGTTCTGGTACCTGCACCGACTCGGGCTCCGCTTGACGCAGCTCGAGCAGAGTGAGGAAATTGTGGAGCGCGAGGCCGGGCGCGAGTGAATTGCAGGGCCGAGAGCGTCCCTGTTGGCTGAGCTCCGCTCGCCTTTGGCTCGCTGCGCGGGTCGCGAGGCGGCGTCCTGATGAACTTCGCTCGCCTTTGGCTCGCTGCGCGGGCCGCAAGGCGGCGTCCTGATGAACTTCGCTCGCCTTTGGCTCGCTGCGCGGGCCGCAAGGCGGCCCTTGCTCAGCGCCGGTTTTTGGCGAGCCGTTTGGGGGAGAAGAGCTGGTCGGCGAGTTCGATGTTGGGTTGGAGGCTGTCGGTGTAGAGGACCGACTGGGTGTCCTCCAGGGTGTCTTTCATGGTGGCTTCCATTGGCACCCAGACGCCGTCGTGGCGCTCGATCCGCTGCCTCGATGCCTCGAGGAACTTGTTCTCGATGCCGTCCAGGTTCCAATGGCGCATGCGGAGCGGCACGAAGGTCTTGGGATCCACGTAGAGGATGCTGCGCGAGTATTGTTGTTCGGCCTCCGGGTCGTACACCGCCTCGATCACATAGACCGGGCCATCCTGCACCACCTCGTCGGGTAGCCGCTTGTAGGTAGCATCGTCAAGAACGCGGACCACGGCGAGGTCTTCCAGCGTGAAGTCCGTACCAAAGATGGTTTCGCGCGACGTGTTGATGCGGTTCACTTTCTCGCGCATGCGTGAATAGTTGAAGCCTTCGTTGGTGTCGCGGTGGTGTTCGATGAAGAGATAGGCCGCGTCGCGTTTGTCCTGGGGATAGGTGAAGCGGACCATCATCTTCGAAACGATGCCGTCGGGGTCGGGGCCGCCGTCGACGCGGTAATCGCGAAAGCGCGTCCAGAAACGGAGCTCCTGGGTGTCGCCACCGGGGTCGGTGGAGATCATGCGCTGCTCCATCAGGCTCGTGCGCAGGTGGTTGTCCAACACCTTGGCGTAGATGTCCCGGCCGCTCAGCTCCTCCGAGAGTACGGTGCGATCGGAGCCGTCCGTCTCAGTGGCGCGCACGGCGGCCGTTCCCGACGCGAGCAGTAGCGCCGCCGCCACGAGTGCCGCGCATGCGGCCGTCCCCGTCTTCGGCTTTGTGGCTTCGATCCCGCGTCCGTTGCCACCGCTGGATTTCCCGCTGCGCATGGTGCCCTCCCGCTCCGCTATCGTCGCGGGCAAGCTATCCGATCCTGGCCGCGCCGCCGAGCCTAAGCTGCCATGTCCGAGTCCCGAAACCCCGATCGTCCCGTGACCGCGACATTGGCGCGCCGCGTCATCTTGCACGCGGACATGGACGCCTTCTACGCGGCGATCGAGCAGCGCGATCGTCCGGAGCTGCGCGGCAAGCCCGTGATCGTGGGAGGCACATCCGACCGCGGGGTAGTCTCCGCGGCGAGCTACGAAGCGCGGCGCTTCGGGGTGCACTCGGCGCTGCCGACGGTGCTGGCCCGGCGACGCTGTCCCGATGGGATTTTCTTGCGCGGCGACATGCGCAAGTACGCAGCGGTGTCGCGGCAGGTGTTTGCGATCTTCCGGCGCTTTTCGCCGCTGGTCGAAGGCATCTCGCTCGACGAGGCCTTCCTCGATCTCACCGGCACCGAGCGCCTCCACGGCCCGGCGGCGCAGGTCGGCGAAGCAATCCGGCGCGCGGTGCGCAGCGAGACCCGCTTGGCGGTGTCGATCGGGATTGGTCCGGGCAAGATGGTGGCCAAGATCGCCAGCGACGAAGCCAAGCCCGACGGCCTGCTCGAGGTTGCCCCCGCTGCCGTGGCCGCCTTTCTCGACCCGCTCCCCGTGGAGCGGCTTTGGGGCGTCGGCCCCGTGAGTCGCGAGCGGCTGCGTGCCCAGGGCCTCCGCACCATTGGAGATCTGGCCCGCGCCGAACCCGCGCGCCTGCAGCGACTGCTCGGGATGACGGGTTCGCAGGCCGGCGCACTGGCCCGCGGCCGCGATCCGCGCGCGGTGGAGGCGGATCGGCGACCGGTTTCGCTGAGTGAAGAGAACACCTTCGGGAGCGACCAGACGGACTGGGACCGACTCGCCGCCGTGGTGCAGGGCCACGCCGAGTCGGTCGCGCGGCGGCTCCGCCGCAGCGGCTGGCGGGCGCGCACCGTGGTGCTCAAGGTCAAGCTCGCGAAGCGCCGCGCCGCGGGCCGCTACGGCTATCCGATCCTCACCCGGCGCACCACGCTCCGGCGCGCGAGCGACGATGGGCGCGAGCTCTGCCGTGCCGCGCAGCAGCTGCTGTCCGCGCTGCCGCGCCAGCCGGTGCGGCTCATCGGTGTGGGGGTCACGAGTCTCGAGGGCGGCGGGCCGGCACAGCTCGAGCTTCTCGAATGGGTCCACGACCGCGGTCGCAGCGCGCGGCTCAACCGTGCCCTCGACGCGATCGCGGATCGCTTTGGCGACCAGGCCGTGGTGCGCGCCGGCGTCGAGCGCGGAGTCCGCGCGGGGCTCTCATTCCAACACAAACACGGGGAGCGCGACGCGGACTAGCGCTTCTCGAAGCGCCACACGCGCATCGGCGGAACGTTGCGGACTTCGAGCTCCATGCGCGGGCGCCCGAACACCTGGCGCCCCAACACTGCGACGCGATCGCGGAGCTGATAAGCCACAAAGCGACCGTCGGGCGCCAGGCTCTTGCGCACGGACTCGAGGATCGAGCGACCCAGGGTGGGCGGCATGGTGGAAAACGGGATGCCCGAGATCACCACGTCGGGTGCCGGCAGTCCATGGGCGGCGAGGGCGCTCTCGATATCGGTGGCGCTTCCGCAGTGCACGATGAGCCGCGGGTCCGAGAAACGTTCGCGCACGCGTGCGGCCAGGCGCTCGTTGATCTCGATGGCGAGAAGCTTGGCGTTGGGGGCCATTGCGCGCAGCAGGGCCTGGGTCGTGCCGCCGGTTCCGGGACCCAGTTCGACGACGACATGGGCTCGCCCCACTTCGGCGCTGCGCACGATGCGGCGCTCGAGAAAACGCGAACTCGGGATGACTGAACCGATCTGCTTGGGGCGCTCGAGAAAGCTCCTGAAGAAGAGAATCGGCGCGTCATCTTTGAGCGCTCGATGGCGCTGCCGTGAAGATTGGGGCTCAAGCATGGGGCCATTCTATGGAGCGCCCCCCGGCCGTCAACCAGGAAGGGCAGCAAGCTTCAGTCATAGACCCCATCGATGTCCCAGCGGCGCCGGCGATGGTCGTAGCGCAGGCGGAGCAGGATCCCGGTTTCGAGGGCGACGTCGAAGTGGTCGAAGGCAAAGCGACTCTCGTCGCTCCACCACCCACCACTGCTGCGCCACGGGCCCGCGCAATGCACGATGGGGCCCTGCCCCAACGAGCTCGCTAACCAGGTGGGCTGCGTCCCGTGAAGGCGCACGCGGGCCGGGAGCGGGGGGCGCAGGTTGCGCAGGGCCAGGGCGGTGGAGCTGGACGGGGTGGCGGAAGCGGACTCGGCGGGGCCTTCCCCACGCGTTGGCCCGGTCGCGAACTCCCAGCGCGGCTTCCAGAGGTCGAACGCACCAGGGCGGTGATCGTCGGCCACAGCCGGATGCCCGATGCGATCCGACCCACACCAGGCCTCGAGTTCGGCGAGCAGGGCATCGAGCTCGGCGGGTGGTGGGCTTGGTGTGCGGAAGAGATCGAGTTGATCGCGCCGCGGTGCGCAGCCCTCCGTCGCGAGCTCCAGGGCGTCGACCGGAGCGCGAGGCGGCTCGTTTTCGAGAGCGGTGCGTAAACGCCGCAGGAGAACGCGCGGGTCACTGGTGGGAGCCGCCAATGCGAGCCGGCGCACTTCGGAGTTGCCGTCGGGGCTCCGCAGCACGAGCTCGAGGCCAGGACACGCCAAGCCGCGCAGCGCCATGCGCTCGAGCAGACGCGACAACACCGCGCGCAGCACGAAGGTCAGCGCTTCGAGGTTTTCGATCGGGACTTCACATTCGAACGCTTCTTCGCTGCGGGTGCGCTCGGGGACGGGAAGCGGCGGGTCGGAGGTGCCACCGACCAGGCGTTGCACGATGGATAAGGCCTGGGGTCCCAGGCGCGCGTGGAGGGCGCGGCGTGGCAGGGCGAGCAGCTGTCCGATGCGATGAATCCCGAAGCGGGTCAGGGTACCCGCCAACGCGTCACCGGGGTCGAGCAGGTCGACGGACAGCGGGGCGAGGAAGGCCGCCTCGGTGCCGGGCGCGAGCACCCGGGTCGCCCCGACCCCCGCCCCCGCTTCGAGTGCGACGTGTCGCGCGGCGAGCCGCGCCAGAAAGCGCGAAGAGGCCACCGCCACGCTGGTGGGGAGGCCCAGTGCTGTGGCGCGGGCGGTCAGGGCGGCGGCGAGTCCAGCTTCGGAATGAAACAGCGCGGCGATGCCCGAGGCGTCGAGGTAGACCGCGGCCTCTGCGCCGGCCAGGCCACTTTGGAGGGGCGCCGCTTCGGCGCGCGGCGCGGCGGACAACGCGACGTCGAGGAGCGCTTCGCGCGCCGCGCGCTCCCGGGCCGGCGAAGCCACACGCGCAACGAGCTCCGCGCAGAGCGACCGGGCGTGGGCCAGGGTGGTGCCGCGGCGGATCCCGCAGCGCACCGCTTCGGGAGAGGCCGAGAGCACAAGGGCGCGGGGCCCGGGCTCCGAAACCACCGCGAGCGGTTTGGCGCGCAGCTCAGGATGCGCCCGACACTCCGCTGCGACGGGTAGATCCAGGACGAGTAGGCAAGCGATACGCAGGAGGGGCAAGAGGGGGAACCTTGGGGTCGAGGTGAAGGGAGAGGCGAGTGCGGGCCTCGCGGGGTCGGAGCCGATCGCGGTGCAGCGTGAGCTGCACCGCGGCGCCTTCGAACCAGTCAGAAACCGGGGGGTGGCGCGCGAAGCAGGCACGCTCGAGCCTGGCCTCGAGGGTGGCCGTGGCAAAGGTGCGCGCCAGCGGCGCCGTATGAAGCAGCAAGAGCGCCGTCTCGCTTGCCGCAGCGCTGCGGCGTAGCCGCAGCCAGACTGAGTTCGGAAGAGAAGACGAGTTCGGAAGAGAAGACGAGTTCGGAAGAGAAGACGAGCTCGGGGCCCGCGAGCGCCGGTCGGCCTGCAGACTTGGCCTCGACTCCGTGCCCGGGGGTGGGGTGAGATCGAGCACCACCAGGCCCAGAGCTCCGGAGTCGAGCAGCCGCTCGCCGGCGCGCAGGGCGACCCGAAGCGAAGGAGCCCGCACCCAAAGCACCCGCTCGAGCTCGGCGCCGGCCGCTAGGGCCGAGGGCGGATCGAAGGCCTCGGCCAGCTCGATCCAAGCCGCTCCCTGATCCGCCCGGGTGGCCGCCGCGAGCAGCGCCAGCGCACAGGAGGTTCTGCCGCCCGAAAGCGGTCCGAAAAACTCGGTGCAGTGGCCGCGGGGCAAACCGCCGTCCAAAAGCGCGTCCAGGGGCTCTAGATGCGATCTGAGGCGCGGAACTTCCCGGGAGTGGAGCACCTGGGGGAGGGCCCCGCCGCGCTGGATCTGGTGGGCCAGCTCGGCAGGCAGGTCGGCGAGGGCAGCAAGAGCGTCGGGCCGGGGGGAGGCCATAGGGAGTTATTTTCGCTTTTTATTCGCTTTCGTGTCAACGGGTCTTTGGCGCGCCCGCGCCGCCCCTCTTCCGCGCCGAATCGGTAGACTGTCGCGCCATGCGACTCCTACACACGATGCTCCGCGTCCGCGATCTGGACGCGTCTTTAGCTTTCTACTGCGAAAAGCTCGGCATGAAGCTCTTGCGCAAGCACGACTTCCCGGGCGGTGAGTTCACCCTGGCCTTCGTCGGCTATGGCGATGAATCGGAGACTGCCGTCCTCGAGCTCACCCACAACTGGGGCGATCACGATTACGACCTGGGCGACGCCTATGGCCACATCGCGATCGGGGTCGACGATGCCTATGCCTTCTGCGATGGGCTGAAAAAACGCGGCGTCTCCGTGGTGCGCGAGCCCGGTCCGATGAAGCACGGCACCACCGTGATCGCCTTTGTGGAAGACCCGGACGGCTACAAGGTCGAGATCATCCAGGGTCACTAATTCCATGGCCCGCGTGCTGGTGACCGGGGGCGCCGGCTATATCGGTAGTCATACCTGCGTCGAGCTGCTCGAGGCCGGCCACGACGTGGTCGTGTTCGACAACCTCTCGAACAGTTCTCCCCGCGCCTTGGATGCGGTCGCGTCCATCGCGGGCCGACCCTCTCCCCTGGTAAAAGGCGATCTGCTCGACCCGGCGCTCCTCGAGCGCCTCTTCGCCGAGCATCCTTTCGACGCGGTGTTGCACTTTGCGGGGTTGAAAGCCGTGGGCGAATCCGTGGAGCGCCCGCTCGACTACTACTGGAACAACGTCGGGGGCACCCTGCGGCTTCTCGAGGCGATGCGGGCCGCGGCCTGCAAGACGCTGGTCTTCAGCTCGTCGGCCACGGTCTACGGCGACCCCGACCGGGTTCCGATTCCGGAGGACGCGCCGCGCCGGGCGACCAACCCCTACGGGCAGACCAAGCTCGTGATCGAGCACATCCTCGAAGATCTCTATGCAGCCGACGCGAGCTGGCGGATTGCGTCGCTGCGCTACTTCAATCCGGTCGGCGCACATCCGAGTGGAGTATTGGGCGAAGATCCGACCGGGGTTCCCAACAACCTGATGCCCTTCATCGCGCAGGTCGCGGTCGGGCGCCGGCCCGCGCTCAACATCTTTGGCCGCGACTACCCAACCCGCGACGGCACTGGCGTGCGCGACTACATCCACGTCGTCGATCTGGCGAAGGGACACCTCGCCGCGCTCCGCGCCCTCGAAACGGGACCCCGCCTCGCGGTGCACAACCTCGGCACCGGGGTCGGCCACACGGTGTTGGAAGTGCTGCACGCCTTCGAGCGGGCTGCGGGCAAGGAGATCCCCCACGCGTTCGTGGCGCGCCGCCCCGGCGACGTTGCCGCGTGTTACGCCGATCCGCGCAAAGCCCATTGCGAACTGGACTGGCGGGCGGAGCTCGACCTCGACCGGATGTGCGAGGACGCCTGGCGCTGGCAGTCGGCGCATCCCGAGGGCTTCGGCAGTTCTTGACCAGGGCGGCTACTCTCGCCGCAACCCCGACGCCGGAGAACGACAATGAGCTTGTGGAGTTCCTCGAAGAGCAGGATGCCGAGCCCCGAGCAGGCGCTTCCCGGGCGCGCCACCGCCGTGCCGGTACCGCCGCGGCACGCGGTGTTGGGGACCCCGATGGCGCCGCCCTTTCCCGAAGGCATGGAGCTCGCGCTCTTCGGCCTGGGCTGCTTCTGGGGGGCGGAGCGAAAGTTCTGGCAGGCCGAAGGCGTTTACACGACGGCGGTCGGCTACGCCGCCGGGCTCACGCCGAACCCGCTCTACGAAGAAGTGTGTTCGGGGTTCACCGGGCACAACGAAGTGGTGCGGGTGGTCTTCGATCCCGAGAAGACGAACTACGAGACGCTGCTCCAGATCTTCTGGGAGAGCCACGACCCGACCCAGGGCATGCGCCAGGGCAACGATGTCGGCACCCAGTATCGCTCGGGAATCTATACCTACTCCGATGCCCAGCGCGAGCGCGCCGAGGCGACCCGCGATGCCTTTCAAGGCGCACTCGACGAGGCGGGCTACGGAGCCATTACCACCGAGATCGTACCGGCTCCCGAATTCTACTACGCCGAGGACTACCACCAGCAGTATCTCCACAAGAATCCGATGGGGTACTGTGGGCTCGGCGGAACCGGCGTGAAGCTTCCGAGCCGCTCCCCGCGCTGAGTGCACGGCGCCCCTCGAGCGCTTCGTGCCCGCAAGCGATCTGCATCGCAAGAGCGTCGACGAGCTCGTGGGGCTCCAGCGCCAGGGGGAGCTCACGGCCCTCGCCCTGGTGGATCACTTTCTCGCGCGCATCGAGGCGCGTAACCCCGAACTGCGCGCGCTGATCGCCGTGAACCCCGACGCGCGAAGCATCGCCGCGTCGCTCGATAAGGCGCGCACCGAGCGCGGGCCGGTGGGTCCGCTCCACGGGATCCCCATCGTCATCAAGGACAATATCGAGACGCGCGACCCGATGGCCACGACGGCGGGTTCGCTCGCGCTGGTCGGCAATCTCACCCGTCGCGACGCGCCCCTGGTGGCGAACTTGCGAGCGGCAGGCGCCGTCGTGCTCGGCAAGACCAATTTGAGCGAGTGGGCCAACTTCCGTTCTGCCCATTCGTCGTCGGGGTGGAGCGCCGTCGGCGGCCAGACCCGCAACCCCCACGATGTGTCGCGTTCGCCCTGCGGTTCGAGCTCCGGCTCGGCGGTGGCCGTGGCGGCGGGCCTGGCGGCGGCCGCGGTGGGAACCGAGACCGACGGCTCGATCGTGTGCCCGGCCGCCGTGAACGGCGTCGTCGGCATCAAGCCGACCGTGGGTCACGTCCGCCCGGACCACATCGTTCCCATCTCGCACAGCCAGGACACCGCCGGGCCGCTTGCGGCCTCCGTCGCCGATGCCGCACTGCTGCTCGCCGTGATGGCCGGGAGCGCTCTCGAGGCACCCCTCCCGGAGCTAAACCACCCGAAGCGGCGCATCGGCGTCATCCGCTCGCTCACCGGATACCACCCTGGGGTCGATGCGTGCTTCGACGAAGCCTTGGCCCGCCTTGCGGCGGCGGGGGCGGAACTCGTTGACGGCCTCGCGCTGGCAGAGCCCGAGGGCTTCGCCCGGGCGCGTTTCGACATCTTGCTCTACGAGTTCAAGACCAATCTGAACCGCTACCTGGCGTCGCTCCCCGGTTCCGCGTCGAGCCTGACGTTGGCGAAGCTCATCGCCTTCAACCGCGCCCACGCCGACCGGGAATTGGTCCACTTTGGACAGGACCTCTTCGAACGCGCCGAGGCGATGGGTCCGCTGTCGGATGCGACCTATCGGGAGGCCCTCGCGCTCGCCCAGCGCGCCGTCCGCCAGGACGGGATCGATGCGCTCCTCAGCGCGCACGGCCTCGACGCCCTGGTCGCGCCGACCGGACCGCCCGCCTGGGTGATCGACTGGGTGAACGGCGATCACTATCTCGGCGGCAGCACGACGCCCGCCGCGGTCGCGGGCTATCCGCACGTCGCGGTTCCGATGGGTCGGGTTCAGGGCCTGCCGGTCGGGCTTTCGATCTTCGGCGCGTCCGCTTCGGAACCGCTCCTGATCGAGATCGCCCGCTCCTTCGAGGCGGTCGCGGGCTCACCCCGACGCGCGCCCCCGGCCCCCTGAGGCGGCCCTCAGCGCAAGATCCGCACCCGCCGCCCTTCGATCACCAGGCGATCCTCCGCGAAAAGGCGGATCGCCTCGGGCACGAGGCGGCGCTCCGCGGCCTGGACGCGGGCCGCCAGCGTGGCGGCGGTGTCGCCCGCGAGGACGGGCACCGCTTCCTGGAGGATGATCGGGCCGGTGTCGTAGGAGTCGTCGGCGAAGTGCACGGTGGCGCCGCTGACGCGGACGCCCGCGTCCAACACCGCCTGGTGTACACGGGCGCCGTAGTAGCCCTTGCCGCAGAAGGCCGGGATCAGCGCCGGGTGCACATTGATCACCCGCCCTGCGTAGCGCGCGCGTGGCTCGAAGATCGAGAGGAAGCCGAGCAGCGCCACGAGACCCACGTCGTAGGGTGCGAGGGCATCGTGCAGGGTGTCGTTGAACGCACGCGCGCTTGAGAAATCGCGCCGCGGGATGGCCCGGGCGGGCACGCCGTGCCGCGCGGCGCGCGCCAGACCGCCGGCGCCCGGTTTCGAGGCGATCACGACCGCGATCTCGACTGGGAGCCCCCCCGCCGCGATGTGTTCCAGGAGGTTCTCGAGGCTCGTGCCTTCGCCCGAGAGCAGGACGGCGACGCGCAGCCGCGGCTTCACCGCGGGAAGAGGTTCCGCACCACGAGTCGCGTGGCCGGCGAGCGGTTCAGCGTGTAGAAATGGATCCCGGGTGCGCCGCGGGCCACGAGCTCGCGGCACTGCGCGGTCGCCCACTCGACGCCGATCATCAACGTGTGTTGCGGGTCCTCGGCAGCGCCCGCCAGCGCGCGGCCCAGCGCCTCCGGGATCTTCGCTCCGCACAGCGACGCCATCCGCGCCACGTTCGCCGCGCTCGTGACCGGCATGATCCCCGGGATGATCGGCACGTCGATTCCCGCGGCCCGCGCGCGCGCTTCGAAGGCAAAGAAATCCGCATTGTCGAAGAAGAGCTGGGTGATGAGAAACTCGGCCCCCGACTCCACCTTTTGTACGAGGCGCGCCAGATCGGTCTCGGCGTCGGGCGCCTCGGGGTGGGTTTCGGGGTAACAGGCGCCACCGATACAGAACCCGCCGTGCGCGCGGATGAACGCAGTCAACTCCGACGCGTAGCGGAACCCGTCGGCGGGCGGGTGATAGTTCGGCTGGTCGCGGGGAGCGTCGCCGCGGAGCGCCAGCACATTGCCGAGCCCCGCTTCCTGCAGGGCGTCCAGGATCTCGCCGAACTCGGCGCGGGTCATGCCGATGCAGGTGAGGTGCGCCACGGCGGGAATCCCGAGCGAAGTCTGGATCTCTGCCACCAGGTCGAGGGTGCGCTTGCGCGTCGAGCCGCCGGCCCCCCAGGTCACCGAGACGAAGCCCGGCGCGAGTTCTTTGAGATCCGCAATGGTGCGGTAGAGGGTTCGGTAGCCCGCTTCGGTCTTGGGCGGAAAGAACTCGAAGGAGAAGGTCGGCGTCTCGCGTCGGTAAAGCTCCACGATGCGCATCGCGGGAGTCTAACCTAGACTGCGCGCCCCTCGGCGAGAATCCCCGGGCGTAGAGGCGGAGTCGGCCATGACCATTCTCGTGACGGGCTCGATGGCGATCGATCGGATCATGGTGTTCCAGGACCACTTCCGGAATCACATCCTGCCCGACAAGCTGCACATGCTGAACGTGGCGTTCCACGTGCCGACCCTGCGTCAATTTTTCGGCGGCACGGCGGGCAACATCGCCTACGGCCTGCGCGGGCTGGGCGAAGCGCCGCTCATCCTGGCACCGGTCGGGCGCGACTTCGGGGCCTACGGCGAATGGCTCGACCAGCTGGGCATCCGCCGCGACGGCCTGCAGACCTTTGAGGACCAGTACACCGCGCAGGCCTTCATCACCACCGACCTCGATGACAACCAGATCATCGCGTTTCACCCGGGCGCGATGGACCGCGCCGCAGAAGTGCGCCTCGACGGGGTCGCGGAAGCGATCGACTGGGGCGTGGTGTCGTCGAACGACAAGCGCGCCATGCAAGAGTACGCCGCGGGTCTCAAAGCGCGCGGCGTGCGCACGATGATCGACCCGAGTCACCAACTCCCCGTCTTCCAGCCCGAGGAGCTGCGCGAGCTGATCCAGGGGGCGACGCTCTACGTCGCCAACGACTACGAGTGGGCGCTCACGCAACAGCAGACCGGCGAGAGCGAGAGCGAACTCGCCGCGCGCGTCGAGACGGTGATCGTCACCCGGGGCGCCGAGGGCTCGACCATCCGCCAGGGCGATCGCAAGATCGAGGTTCCGCCCGCGAAAGCCGATCGCGTCGTCGATCCCACCGGTTGCGGCGACGCCTATCGGGCCGGTCTGCTCTTCGGGTTGGTCCGGGGGATGCCGCTCGAGGTCGCTGGCCGGATCGGGAGCGTGATGGGGGCGATGGCGGTCGAGCACGACGGCCCTCAAACAGCGCGCCTCGAACTCGAACCGGTGCGCGAGCGCTACCGCCGCGAGTTCGGCGCCTCCTTCTAACTTGGACGCGGACGTCGTGGTGGTCGGCGCCGGCGGGGTCGGCCTCGCGGTCGCCGCCGAACTCGCCCGCGCTGGAAAATCGGTGATCGTCCTCGAGCGCCACGAGGCGGCCGGGCGCGAAACCACAAGCCGCAATAGTGAAGTCATCCACGCTGGGATCTACTACCCGCCCACTTCGCAGAAGGCCGCGCTCTGCGTCGAGGGCCGCGAGCTTCTGTACGCGCGCTGCGCGGCCCAGGGAATTCCGCACCGGCGGTGCGGCAAATGGATCGTCGCCCACGACGACGAGGAGCGCGCGATCCTCGAGCGCCTCTACCGCAACGGGAGCGAGGCGGGAGCTCCGGGCCTTCGCCTGCTCGAGGGCGCGGCGCTGCGTCGCCAGCCTGCGGTGCGCGCCGCGGCCGCCCTCGAGTCTCCGGCCACCGGCATCTTCGATGCCCACGCACTGTGCGCCTCGCTCCAGGCCGAAGCGGAGCAGCACGGCGCGTGGATGGCATTCCGCCATCGGCTCGAGGCGTTCGAGACCGGGCGCTTTGCGTTGTCGGTTCGCGACCCCAATGGCGAGATCGTCCGCCTGCGCGGCGCCGCGGTGGTGAACGCGGCCGGGCTCGAGGCGGATCGCGTCGCGGAGTGGGCCGGCCTCGACGCCGGGGCGCGCGGCTACCGACTCCACTGGTGCAAAGGCGACTACTTTTCGGTCGGCGCGCGGATCGAGCTCGACACGCTGGTCTATCCGGTGCCCGCAGGCGCCGGCCTCGGCATCCACACCACCTTCGATCTGGGCGGTCGCCTGCGCCTCGGCCCCGATGCGGAATACGTCGACGCCCTTGACTATCACGTGGACCCGGCGAAGGGCGCGGCCTTCGCCCGCGCGGCGCGCCGTTATCTCCCGGCGCTTCAAGAGGCGTGGCTTGCGCCCGACTACGCGGGCATCCGGCCCAAGCTCGCCGCGCCGGGCGAGGGCTTTCGTGACTTCGTGGTGGCGGAGGAGTCCGACGCCGGGCTTCCCGGCCTGGTCAACCTGATTGGCATCGAGTCGCCCGGCCTGACGGCCGCCCTGGCGATCGCACGGCGCGTGGCCGATCTGCTCGCGAGCCTTTAGCGCTCGCCGAGCCAGGCCACGGCGACGCCTACATTGTCGCCGGCGGCATTGCGCCGCTGGGCCGCGTTTGCCGCTTCGGCGATACCCTCGGCCGCGCCGAAGGCACCGGTGCGCTGGGCGCGGGCCTCAGTAAACGCGCGCTCCACCGCGGCCTCGGGCTCGTCGAGCCCGATGCCCGGCTCCGAGATGCCGTCGGTGACCGCGGCAATCCCCCAGGCATCGCGGAGGGCACTGGTCGCAATCCGCGTCGCGCGCTCCACCCACTCCGCGTCCGCGTCGCGGTGCCCGAGAAAGCGCGAGCGCGACCGGCGCGGCCAGCCGAGATCCACCGCGCCTTTGGCGTCGACCCGAAACACGTGGCTATCCCCCACCGACGCCGCGAAGATCCACCCCTCGCGCGGCCGCGTGAGGGCGAGGGCCAGGGTGGTCCGGGGGCGGCGTTCCTCGCCGTGAGTGCGCAGCACCGCTTCGTGCGCCTCCTGAACCCCCTGGAAAATCACCCGCCGCCATTCGTCGGGGTCGCGCGTTTGCGAAGTGAGCCAGTCCTCCCCTCCGGTCGAGGCGAGCCGCTCGAGCGCGGCGCGCGCGCCATCGTGCCCCCAGTGACCGTCGGCGACGGCGATCAACTGTCCGCCCGGTCCTTCGGCGCAGAGCGTCGCGTCTTCGTTGGGGTCGGTGTAGTCGTAGAGTTTCGGCGCTCCTCCCCGCGAGATTGCGACGGCGACCCGCTCCCCCGCCTGGACTTCGAGCACGCCAGTCTCGGTGAAATCGCGGCCGGCCAGCAAAATCGCCTTCACGCCGTGGGATCGCCGCCCAACAGCGGGTCGGGGTCGGGCTCGGGTTGCGGGAGCTCCGGCGCATCGGGGTTCGGCAGCGGGTTGCGGGCGAAGCTGTATTCGTCGACCGGAACGCCTCCGATCAGGTGCTCTTGAATGATGCGTTCCAGGACCTCGGGCGTGCAGCGTCGATACCAGACGCCGTCCGGATACACGACCGCGATCGGACCGTCCAGGCAGATTCGAAGACACTCCACCTGGGAGCGATAGATCCCGCCGCGCGCGCGATCGAGTCCGAGTCGCCGCAGCCGCTGCTTGAGATACTTCCACGCCTCGATCGCGTCGCTCTTGGGGGCGCAATCCCCGCGCACGCAGAGGAAGATGTGGCGGCCGTACTGTCCGATGCGAAGCGCGCGAAGCAGGGCGGGGAGCTTGCCGCTCTGGCGCAGGTCTTCGATCGAGCGGGCGTCTGCAGGGTGTTCGTCGCGGGGCTCGTCGGGCACCCTTGCAGTATAACCACCGCTCCCGGCCGCGAGCGCGCGGCCGCAAAGCTAGGAGCCCTTGAGTCGCTGCGCAGTAGCCGCGCCTGGGGGCTTCGGTCACTCTCCTCGGATGCCCCAACATTCGGCCGAGCCTCCCGCCGCCAAGGCCACGTCAGAGCGGCCCTCGCAACCGCTTCGCGAGCCGCGCGGCCTCGCCGAGTGGATGCGCCTCATCCACCACGAACTCGGCAACCAGCTGGCGGCGGTGCGCATGGCCGCCGAGCTGGTGGGGGTGGCCGACCCGGGCGAGGTGACTCCGATGATCGAGCGCGCGACCGTCTCGGCGGCGACGCTGCTCGCCCAGGCGGAACCGCTGTTGCACCCGAGTCCGCTTGGGGCCGAAGCGCTCGTGGCCGAGACGCTGCTGTGGAACGCGGTCGTGTGCGCGCGGGCCCAGGGCGCATCCGATCCGCGGGTTTGCATCGACGCCGCGCCGCGGCTGATCGCGCCCGCCGAACGAGCCGAACAGGCGTTGGTTGCGCTGCTCCTCACAGCGCCTGGGACGGCTGAGTTGCACGCGCACAGCACCGGACTGCGCACGCTCGTCGCGATTGGCGACACGGGCCCGCCCGTCGCGGCCGATTGGGCGTCGCTGCGCGCACCGCAAGGGCGGGCGTTGTTGCTTCAGCTGGTGGCCGAGGGGTTGGCTCCCTTCGACATCTCGGTGGAGTCCGTCTCCGCAGACCCCGGCAACCGGATCATCCTGAGCTTTCGCTCGGCGCCCGGACACGGCGCCCCTTCCGGGCCGGCGAGCGACCAGCGTCCGGTCGAACCGGCCGGGGGCGACCCAGCTTGAAGGTGTCGTAGCCGGGGGGCTGATACGTCAACACCAGGGCCCGGCGGGCGCGTGGCGAGCGGTTGGGGCCAGAGCCGTGCACGAGGAAGGGATCGAAGAAAATCAAGCTGCCGGCGGGTACCGCGAGCGCGACCTCGCAACCGGGGTCGAGGCACGCTGGATCGGTGAAGAGCGGCTCAAGGACGCCCGGGCCACGGCAGCCCGGCAGCATCCCCTGTACGTGACTCCCGACCATCACCCGAAAACAGCCGTTGCCCAGATCGGCGTCGTCGAGGGCCAGCATGACGTTGGGCAACCGCTCGAGATGGTCACACCCGCCGCTCCAGTAGGGCGCGTCCTGGTGCCAGCGGAAGCCCGAACCGTTTCCGGCGGGCTTCAGATTCAACTTGTCGGTAAAGAGCGCGAGCTCGCTTTCGCCGAGCCAGTCGCACAGCGGCTCGACCAGGCGCGCGTCGTCCACCAGGGCTTCGAGCTGGGCGTCGAGGTGGTGAACGGGTTCGACGACCCGGAGCGCACGCGATCCCGGCTGGTGTTCGTACTGGAGGGTGACGGGCCCGACGTCGCGAAACGCCAAACCATCGTGTTGGTAGGCGCGGCCGGCGTGATGCCAGCCCTCGGCGAGTGCCTCGACGCGCTGGGCGGCGGCGCGGAGCGCGTCCAGCGCCTCGGGCTCGAAGACGCGTTCGCGGACAAAAAACCCTTCGCGTTCAAAGGCGCGGCGCTCCACGGCCTGGAGGCGGTGTTCGCCCACTCGGCGGCCCACTCACCGGCTCATTGACCCGAATAGGGCGGATCGGCCAGGCCGCGCACAAAAGCCACGGTGTCCCAGATCTGCTGGTCGCTCAGGGTGCCGCCCCAGGGCGCCATCAGCGGCGACTTGCCCACCGCAGCCCCGCCCATCTTGACGACCCGGAACAGGTGCTCGTTGCTCAGCGGGTTCATGTAGACGCCGTCGCAGTGGAGCGCCGGCGTGGGGCTGAGGGCCGCCGAGAGCGGCCCGCCGCCACAGCCTTTGGGGCCGTGACAGCTCGCGCAGTACTGCTGATAGAGGGCTTCGCCTTTCGCCGCATTGGCACCGTGAGCCGCCAGGGTGACCGGTCCCTTCGATTCTTCGCCCTGCCTCGCTTGCGGCGGAGTCTCGGTCGGCGCCGACGGCGGCTGGCGCACGGGCGGCGGCGAGGGCTTGACGGGTGCCGGCGCCGCGGCGGGGGCCTGCTCGGCCGGCGCCGGCGCCTGCGTTTCGCCACCGCAGGCGACTAGCGCAAGGGTCACGGCAAACGAGATCGATACTGCTGACTTCGTCCTCACGGGAGGCTCCTCAGGCGAGGCGAGCTGCCGCGGTCCGGATCTGCTCGCGCAATTCGTCGTAGTCGCGGGTAACGGGAAACTCGGGAAACTCCTCGACTACGTTGTCCGGCGGCCGGAAGAGGATTCCCGCGTCGGCCTCCGCCAACATCGACGTGTCGTTGTACGAGTCGCCCGAGGCGATCACCCGAAAGTTCAGCCCCTTGAGATGTCGCACCGCGACGCGCTTGGGGTCGCTTTGCCGCAACCGATAACCAGCGAGCCGGCCTTCCGCGTCGATCTCGAGGCTATGGCAGAAGAGCGTCGGCCAGCCGAGCTTCCGCATAAAAGGGTGGGCGAACTCATAGAAGGTGTCCGAGAGGATCACGACCTGGAAGCCTTCGCGAAGCCATTCCAGGAACGCGGCCGCTCCCTCGAGCGGATCGAGGCGGTCGATTACGGCCTGGATGGCGGGGAGACCCAGGCCATGCCGTTCCAGGACCTCCAGCCGATGGCGCATCAGCTTGTCGTAGTCGGGCTCGTCCCGCGTGGTGATCCGAAGCGCCTCGATGCCAGTGGTTTCGGCCACGCCGATCCAGATTTCCGGAATCAAGACTCCCTCGAGATCGAGACAAACGATTTGCACTGCGTTCCTGATCCTCACTGCGTTCTTCCGGCGCGCCCCCGCAATCTTGACGGCCGCAGCATAACGCGGCGGCAAGCAGCGGGAAGCGCTGCTGTTCGGTAGCCTCGCTGCGATCCCCGCGCCGGCTGGACGCGCGCCGCCGGTCCGATCAACGTAACCCCGAGGGACCATGACACCCGGCTCGGCCGCTCGCATCCCTGTGTTCGCATTCGCGACGGCCACCGCGGTCGCGGTCGCGACCACGCTCGCGCTGGGATGTGGCGGCGAGCAAGCGGGCCCCGCTAAGCAGGGGCCCCCGCCGCCCAGCGTGGAGGTGATGGAAGCATCGCTGCGACCCTTTGTGGAGACCGCAGATCTGGTCGGCGAACTGCGGGCGGTGGAATCCGTCGAAATCCAGTCCGAGGTCGCCGGTGTGGTCGCCTCGATCGAGTTCGAGGAAGGTCAGGCGGTTGACCAGGGGGCGATCTTGATTCGCCTGCACGACGAAGAGCAGCGCGCGCGCCTTCACGAGGCCGAGGCGCGCGTGATCCTTGCCGATCACGAATTCGATCGCACCCAAAGCCTCGCGAGTCGCAATGCGGCTGCCGCGGCCCAGCTCGATCGACGTCGCGCCGAGCTCGCGATGGCCAACGCCCAACTCGAGCTCTCCCGGGTGGAGCTCGAGCGCACCCGGATCCGGGCGCCGTTCGCGGGTCATCTGGGACCGCGTCTGGTCTCCCCCGGCGCGCGCATCGAGCCCGACGACAGCCTGGTCCGACTCGAGACGCTCGACCCGATCGATCTGGCAACGACCGTTGCGGAATGGGCGATTCCGCTGGTGAAGATGAACGCCGAGCTTCAGTTCCAGGTCCAGGCCTATCCGAACCGTACCTTCACGGCGGTGCTCGACTTCATCTCCCCGAGCGTTTCACCCGCGATTCGCCGCGTGCCGATCAAGGCCCGCGCCGAGAACCCCGAGGGCTTGCTGCGCCCGGGGATGTTTGTCGATGTGACAGTCGAGCTCGAACGCCGCGACGCGATCCTGCTGCCTGAAGAGGCGGTGATGAACGATCAGACGGGCTCCTTCGTCTGGCGCATCACGCCGGAAGACACCGTCGAGCGCGTTCCGGTGGAAGTGGGCTCGCGCGACGGGCAGCTGGTCGAAATTCGCAGTGGCCTCACGCCCGGCGAGCGCATTGTCTCGGCCGGAACCCACAAGGTCCGGCCGGGCGATGTCGTGACGGCCGTCGCCGTCGGCGATGCCGGCACAACCGCCGCGCGGCCCGACTTGGGAGGCGGAGCATGAGGCTTTCCGAGGTCTGCATCGAGCGGCCGGTCTTCGCGACGGTGCTGGCGCTGCTCATTGTTTTGTTCGGCCTGATCGCGCTGCCCCGACTTCCCAACCGCGAACTCCCCAACATCGACCCGCCGGTAGTCTCGGTCACCACGATCTATCCCGGGGCCGCACCCGAGGTGGTCGAGACCTCGGTCACCGAGCCGCTCGAAGACCTGTTGATCGGGATTGAAGGGATCAAGCACCTCACCTCGGTGAGCCGGGAACAGGTGTCCTCGATCACGGTCGAGTTCGAGCTCTCCCGCGATGTCGACGTCGCCGCCAACGACGTACGCGACCGCGTCGCGCGTGCGCGACGCGACCTCCCCGAGGACGTGGAGGATCCGGTCGTCGCCAAGCAGGATGCCGACGCGCGCGCCGTCGCCTGGTTGGGTCTGTGGGGTGGCAAGGATCAGATCGAGCTCACCCGGCTGGCCGAGACGCGGATCCAGGATCGGCTCTCCAAGCTCCCGGGCGTGGCGACCGTGTTCATCGCCGGCGAACGCCGCATGTCGATGCGCGTGTGGATCGACAACGAGCGGTTGACCTCGTATCGACTCACCGTCGCGGACATTTCGCTCGCCCTTCAGCGCGAGAATGTCGACATCCCTTCCGGTCGCATCGAGGGGCCCGATCGCGAGTTCACGGTGCGCACCATCGGCGAACTCCAGACCGCTCCCGCTTTCGAGAACTTGATCGTCGCCAACGTGGAAGGCGAACCCGTGCGGCTGCGCGACATCGGCCGCGTCGAGGTCGGACCCGAGTCCGAGCGCAAGCTGGTGCGCTTCAACGGCAAGCCCGCCGTGGGCTTGGGTATCGTGAAGCTCGCGCGGGCCAACACCATCGCAGTGGTCGATCAGGTGCGCGCGGAGATCGCGCAGCTCGAAGAGGAACTCCCGGAAGAGATCAATCTGACCATTGCGTTCGATGGCTCCGAGCACGTCCGCGAATCGATTCACGACGTGGTGAAGACGCTCTTCGAGGCCGTGGTGCTGGTCCTGATCGTGATCTATCTCTTCCTGCGCACGCTGCGCGCGACGCTGATTCCCGCCATCTCGATCCCGGTGTCGATCATCGGCACCCTCGCGATCCTCTATTTCGCGGGGTATTCGATCAACACGCTCACCTTGATGGGCCTCACCCTCGCGATCGGGCTCGTCGTTGACGACGCGATCATCGTGCTCGAGAACATCTCGCGCTGGGTCGAGGACGGGACCCCGCCGATGGAGGCGGCCTTCCGCGGCATGCGCGAGATCTCGTTCGCGGTGGTCGTGGCCACGATATCGGTGATCGCGGTGTTCCTGCCGCTCACCTTTCTGACCGATTCCACCGGAAGGCTCTTCCGCGAGTTCGGCGTGACGGTGGCTTCGGCGGTGGCGATCTCGGGCTTCGTGGCGCTCACCGTGGCACCGATGCTCTCGGCGCGCATTCTGCGCCGCAGTACGCGCGAGCGCGGGATCAAGGTCGCGCTGGCGCGCGGGTTCGACGCGATGGGCGCCTTCTATGAGCGCACGCTTCGCCTGGCTCTCAACCGGAACCGGTGGACGATCGGGTTCGGCTTTCTCTGGTTTGCGGCCGGTCTGGTGCTCCTGGTTTCCGGCATCGTGCCGCGCGAGTTCGTGCCGCGCAGCGATCGCGGCTCGATGTGGGTGTTCACGCGCGCTCCCGAAGGCAGCACGATGGACTACACCGCCCGCTACCAGAAGCAGATCGAGGCGATCGTGGGCGGCGCGCCGGAGGTGGAGAACCTGTTCTCGGTAGTGGCGCTCGGCATCAATGCCCCCGGCCTCGTGAACGAGGGCGTCGTGATCGGCGACCTGCGCAGCGAGCGCAAGCGCCGCACCGCTGACGTGATCAACGAGCTCTTCCCGCGCCTCTGGGGAGTTGCAGGCGTCTCCGCGTGGCCCTCGGAGCCGCCTTCGCTAGGGCAGAGCTGGCTCTCGACCCCGGTTTCGGTCGTGCTCCAAGGGCCCGATGTCGAACCGCTCTCCCGTTACGCCAACGAGGTCCTGGCGCGCATGCAGGCGGAGGTCCCGGGGATTCGGAATCCACGCAGCGATCTCGTCTTGAACAAACCCCAGCTCGATGTCTTCATCGACCGCGATCGCGCCAGCGATCTCGGCGTTTCGGTTCGCGAGGTGGCGACGACGCTCCAGATCCTGCTGGGCGGCATGGATCTCTCTACCTTCAAACTCGGCGGTCAGACCTACGACGTGATGGTGCAGCTGGTGCGTGACGAACGGACCCGCCCGGGCGACATCCCGCTGCTCTATGTGCACGGACGCGGAGGGCAGATGATTCCGCTCTCGTCCATGGTCGACGTGTCGGAGACCAATGCGCCCCGCGGTGTCCCCCACTACGACCGCCTTCGCTCGGCGACGCTCCTGGCGAACCTCGCCGAGGGCGCGCCCCTCGGTGCCACCCTCGACCGCATCCGCGCCATCGCCGAAGACGTGCTCCCGAAGGGCCAGGGCTACTCGATCACCTTCTCGGGAGAATCGGAGGATTTCTACGAGTCGAGCCAGGCGATCGTGTTCGCCTACCTGCTCTCGATCCTGATCATCTATCTGGTCCTGGCGGCGCAGTTCGAGAGCTTCGTCCACCCCTTCACGATTCTCACCGCGGTGGCGCTCTCCTTTACGGGTGCGCTGGTCACGATCGCGGGTCTGAATGGTGTCGCACAGGTCTTGGGTCGCCCCGATGTGGGCCAGTCGCTGAATCTGTTCAGCCAGATCGGCATGGTGATGTTGGTGGGGCTGGTGACCAAGAACGCGATTTTGATCGTGGAGTTCGCCAATCAACTCCGCGAGCGCGGCAGGAGCGTACGCGATGCGGCGTTCGAGGCCGCGCGCACGCGCTTCCGCCCGATCCTGATGACTGCGTTTTCGACGATCTTTGGTTTGCTCCCGGTGGCGCTGGGTGGCTACCGCGCGGTCGCACAGTTGCTCGGGATCGGCGCCGGCGGCGAACTGCGCGCGCCGCTGGGGATCGCCGTGGTGGGTGGGATGTTCTTCTCGACGGTGCTCACGATCTACGTGGTGCCCGCGACCTATTTGGCCGTTGAAACCGCCCGCGTCCGGGCGGCCGACCGGCGCGCGTTGCGCTCCGCCTCCGCCGAGCCCTCGAGCGCCGCTCCCTCTCCGCTGTCCTAGGGGTGGACTGGCTCGAGGCGACGGGGCTGGGCTTGCTGCAGGGTCTCACCGAGTTCCTGCCCGTCTCGAGCTCGGGTCACCTCGTGCTCGCCGAAGCGGCCCTCGGCGTTCACGACCCCGGCATCTTCTTCGAGGTCGCGTTGCACGCCGCGACCCTGGTGGCGGTAGTCGTGTTCTACCGCCGGCGCATCCTCGAGCTGGTGATCGGCGCCGCCCAGGGAGAGCGGGCAGCCTTCGAATACATCGCCAAGCTCGCCCTGGCCACGATCCCGGCGGTGGCCTTTGCCTTGCTCGCCCGGAACTGGATCGAGCAACAATTCGAGGCCCCGCTTACGGCGGGCCTGGGGCTCCTCGCGACCGGAGGGCTCCTCTGGACCACGCGCACCACCCTGCCGCGCGCCGAGCGACCCGGCGTCGCCTGGAGCGATGCCTGGTGGATCGGATGCGCCCAGGCGTTCGCGATCCTCCCCGGGGTCTCGCGCAGCGGCACCACCGTCTGTGTCGCGCTCTGGCTCGGGGTGCGGGCACTCCCGGCCGCGGAGTTTTCGTTTCTGATGTCAGTGGTGGCGATCGCCGGAGCCGTCGTGCTCCAGCTGCAAGGCGGCGGGCTCGCCGCCGGGGGGGAGGTCGGTCCCATCGCGGTGGCCGCGGTCGCCGCCCTGCTTTCCGGGCTCGCCGCTCTGGCGCTCTTCATCCGCTTGTTGCGCGGCCAGAGCTTTGCGCGCTTCGCGTTCTACGTCTGGGCGTTGGGCGCGCTGGCGATTGCCTGGGCGACGCTAGGGTTCCAGGATCGGCTGTAGCCGCTGGGCCGGAGCCGTGTCGCGCAATTTCTTCAGCGCCCGAGCTTCCAGCTGGCGCACCCGCTCGCGCGAGAGGCCGAGCGATTGCCCGATCTGCTCGAGGGTGTGTTCTTCCTCGCCCCCGAGCCCGTAGCGCAGGCGTAGAATCAGCTGCTCGCGATCGCTCAAATTGGCGATCAGGCTTCCTACGCCCGAGCGCATCCGGTCGCCGTCGATCCCGGAATCGGGCGTCGTGGCGCCGAGGTCGGCAACGAATTCTTCGAGCCGCTTCTCCGTTCCGGCCACCGACGATTCAAGCGAGATCGCTTCGCGCGACAGGCGATCGAGAGCTTCGAGCGAGTCCACGTCGGTACCCAGCTCCGGCGCCAGTTCGGCGGGCGAAGGATCGCGGCCCAGCTTGCCGGTGAGTTCTGCGCGCACGCGCTGGCTTCGCTGCAGCCGATCGTGCACGTGCGAGGGCAGGCGGATCGTTCGAGAATGGTTCTGGATCGCCCGCACCAGCGCCTGGCGGATCCACCACACGGCGTAGGTCGAGAACTTGAACCCACGGCGGTGGTCGAACTTCTCGACCGCCCGGATCAACCCGAGGTTTCCTTCTTGAATCAGGTCGGGAAAGGAGAGCCCCAGGTTGCGGTAGTCCTTGGCGATCGCGACCACGAGTTTCAAGTTGTGTTCGATGAAGCGATTCTTCACCGTCGTCATGCGCCGGTGCGCGCGATACACCGCGTTCGCCCGCTCGAGAAGCTGCTCCTTCGGGAGTCCCGCGCGCCGCTCCACCTCGGCGAGGCGTTGGGTCCGCTTCCGCGCGCGCTGCGCGGCACTCGCGAGGCGTAGCGCCTTCTCCCGCAGCTCGGCAAGGAGCGCGAGAGAAAGCTGGGCGCGCTGAAGTTCGGACGCCATCTTCTTTTCGAGGCGCTCGAGGTTCCTGGCGGCCGCTCGTCTTTTGATGAGGCGCGCTCGCTCCTCGAGGACCTTGCGCAGGTTCTTGACGGCTTTCTCGACACGCGAGGCGATCTCGCCGGTATCCTCCTCGCCCATCGATTCCGAGAGCTTGGCGCCGGTGTGCGAGAGCGCGCGCAGCGCCTCCCAGCGATCCACGACGTGGTAGGCCGAGCACGGCAGCGAGTACAAGGCTTCCCGAAGCGCAGTCGTTGCCGCTTCCAGTTCCTTGGCGAGCACGACCTCTTCCTCGCGGCGTAGGGTTCGCGTGCCGCCAATTTCCTGGAAGTACGACTCCAACGGGCGGCGCTCGCGGCCCGGGTCGAGTTCCTCGGCTGCCACTGCTGGCTTGGCGCCGGAAATCGCCATGGTTTCGCCGCTTGTCGACGGCTTGAGCGCAGGGTTGGCCGCGATGCCACCACCGTTCGGGCGCTCTTGGCGCGAAGTCTCGCCAGCGGCCCGTCCGTTGGCCTTGCCGTTCGGGCCGGGGCTCCGTCTAGCATGTTTGGAGCCGGCTCGGGCTCCGGACTTTCCTTCTACTCCGTTGGCGCCCCGATTCTGTCTCATGCCTCGCTTCTCACCATCCAAGGAACGCGGAAAAGTGCCCACGCCAGCCCTGCTTCCGCTGCCGCTCAACCCGCAATGCTGCGCTTGATTCAGGAGGGGGTTGAGGGCGGCGCTTGAATAACCCCGGGGGCAATTTTCCCGTGGGGTCTTCAGGACGGCCGGTGGATTCGCATTCTCCACGCTTCCCCACCATTTGACCAGTATTTTTTCGCTTCCCTTGGGGGATTGGCCCTTCCGGTGAATCTCTGCGTTTCAGAAGGGCCAGACGCGGGGAATCAAGAGCAAAGCGA
The DNA here is from genome assembly GCA_964615045.1 of uncultured Spirochaetales bacterium. GTDB lineage: Bacteria > Myxococcota_A > UBA9160 > UBA9160 > PR03 > JANQRO01. The sequence continues at coordinate 4,220 of CAZTOE010000016.1, read as the reverse complement.
CAACCGCGCAGAGCAGATCGAGCGGGATTCCCACGCGCACGAAGTCGCGAAAGCGGTAACCGCCGGGGCCATACACGATCAGGTGGGTCTGGTAGCTCACTGGGATGGCGAAGGAGCAGGAAGCCCCAAACGCCACCGCCATGACGAAGCCGCGCGGATCGACTCCGAGTTGGGTGGCCGTGGCGAGTGCTACGGGCACCACAATCGCGGCCGCCGCCGTGTGATGCAGGAATTCCGCCATGAGCAGGGCCGTGAGGTAGACCATGGCGAGAGCTCCCAGAGGCCCCAGGTTTCCGGCCAGCGTCACCAGCAGTTGCGCCGCCGCCGAGGCCGCCCCGGTTTTCTCCAGCGCCGAGGCGATGCCCAGACCGGCACCGATAATCACGAGAATCGACCAATTGACGCTGGCCCGCGCGATCGCACCCGAGACGCAACGGGTCGCGACCAGGGCACCCGCCGCCAGTGGCGCCGCAAACGCGATCGGGAGCAGCCCCGCTGCGACGACTCCTACCATCGCCACCAGGATGACTCCGGCAACGCGCGCGCGATCGCGCCGTTCCATCGAAGGGGCGGCGAGCTCGCTCACGAGGTAGAAGTCCGGACTATTGCGGTGGGCGCGGAGGAACCCCGGGCCGGTTTGCAGCAGGAGGGTGTCGCCCGGGCGCAGCACGATCTCGCCGATCTTGCCGCCGATCCGCTCCGCGTTGCGATGGACTGCGATCACGGCGGCGTCGAAGACGGTTCGAAAACTGACGTCGCGAATGCTGCGGCCCACGAGCGGCGAGGAGCTCGAAACCACCGCCTCTACCAGGCGCCGATCGCCGCGCACCGGGGCCTCGGTGTCTTCCTCGGTGGCCGGGACCAGGCCCGGAAGGGTCTGTAGGTCGACGATCGTCGCGATCACGCCCGCGAAGACGAGGCGATCTCCCGCGCGCAAACCCTGGTCGGGCGCCACGGGTGTGATGACGCGCCCACCGCGATCGATCTCCACCAGGAAGAGCCCCGGGAGATGTCGCAGCCCCGCCTCTTCGACGGTCCGGTCACTTACCGGGGAGCCCTCCGCGACGATCATCGTGGCGGTGTACTCGCGGCGATGGTCGCCGACTTCGTCGGCCGGGTCGCGGCGGTCGGTCAGCACGCGCGGGGCGAACCCGGTCAAGTAGACCAGGCCTGCGATGCAGAGCGGGATTCCCACCGGTGCGAGCTCAAAGAACTCCATCGGCGGGAGTCCGGCATCGACCATCAACGCGGCGACCACCAGTGTCGTGCTGGTACCGATCAGCGTGGTGACGCTTCCCAGAATCGTCGCGTAGTCGAGCGGGATGAGCATGCGGCTGTGAGAGAGACCGCGCCGCCGGGTCCAGTCCCGCACCAGCGGAGTCGCGAGGGCCACTAGCGTTACGTTGTTCAGGAAGGCGGACCCGGCTGCCAGTACCGGCGCCAGTCGGCGCACCGCTCCCGCTTCGCTGCGTACGCCCATCAGCACGGGCGCGAAGAGGCGCTCCATCAAGCCGGTTTCGCGGAGGCCCGCGGAGACAATCAGGAGTCCCCCGATCGCAGGGAGAACGGGATTCGCGAAGCCGGCGAAGGCTTCCTCGGGTCGGAGGACGCCCAGCAAGCCCAACGCGAGTAGCCCGCCGACCATCCAAAGGTCGGGACCGCCCACCTCTCGCGCGATCCCGACCAGCACGATCGCCAGGACCGCGAGGGTGATCCAGGCCTGTCCATCCATGGCTGCGCACAATACCCGGGCGGGTTTCGAGGCGCATCGTTGGTCCGATGCGTCACACTGCTCGGATGGTGTCCCCGCGACCCTCCGCCGGTACTCCGTTTTCGGAACGCGCCTTTTATCTGGAGGAGTTTCGGGGTCGCACCCTGGCAATCGCCTGTCCCGCAGCGCATCTGTCGCGCGCCCCGAAACGAGGCGCGCTCCGCGAGGTCACCGACGTCCTGGTGCGCAATGAAACCCGCGTCGTCCTGTTCTCGACGCGCGCCGCTGCCGCCCGCGCGGCGATCGGCGGAGCATCGGTCACGCTGTCGCACGAGCGCGCCGCCGGGGTGGGACCCGCGCTGATCTGGCGGGGTCTGCGCCGCTTCGGGAAGGTCTCGGTGGGCATGACCGGGAGCGCCGGCTTTGCGGCCGGCGTGCGCGAGCTCGCGGTTCGGCTGCGCGTCTTCAAGCTGGTCTGGATCGACCCGTCCGGAGGCTTGCGATCGACCCGTGGCGAAACGCTCGCTTTTGTGCACCGCGGCGAGCTGCGCCGTTTGCTGCGTAGCCGACCGCCGCGCGCCGCCTTGTTGCAACAGATCGATCAACTCCTCACGCAAGGTGTCGCGACCGTCAACGTCTGCTCGCTCGACGATCTCCGGGAAGAACTTCTGACCTACCAGGGCGCGGGGACCCTCTTCACCCGGGACCGCTACGTGGACGTGCGACCCTTGGGTGTCGACGACTTCGATGCCGCCCACGACCTGATCGCCCGCGGTGTTCGGGAGGGGTATCTGCTGCGGCGCCCGCGCGATGAAATCGATCGGCTGCTCTCGAGTGGCTTTGGGGCCTTCATCGAAGGCCGCGACCTCGCCGGCGTCGGGACTCTGGTGGACTACGGCGAGCGGCAGGGGGGCGAAATCGCCGCGCTCTACACGTTGACGCGCTTCCTGGGCGAAGGGGTCGGCGCTGAACTGGTGCGCCACGCCCTCGAGGAAGCGCGCGCGGCCCGCATGCCTAGGGTTTTCGCCTGCACGACGTCCGAGCGCGTTGGCCGCTTCTTCGCGCGCCAAGGCTTCCGAGCCGTCGCGACCGAGGCGTTGCCGCGCCGCAAGACCAGCGGCTACAACCCCCGACGACTCGCCGCCCTGCGTTGCTTCTTCCGACGACCGTGATGGGCAAGACCGCGCCTCCGCACAAGGGTGCTCCTGCGACGCGGCGGGCTCTAGGTGTTTTCCTCTAGTTTTCGAGAAGCGAAGAAAAGCGACGAAGCATCGCGCGGCACTTCGTTTATGATCGAGCTCCCTTTTCAACGCGGACGGATTGGCCCCCCGATCGATGTCCTCGCAGCTCCTCGTCCGAGGCGGGGCGACACCGGCGCGCGTCGCCCCCACCACACCCGTCCCCGCGACGTGGTCTGCCGTGCAGCGGCTCTGGCAAGCGGCGCCGGAATGGCCGCTCTATCGCGAGATTTTTCACGCGAAGACCGCGCAGCTTCCGGGACTCATCGGGGATCTCTCCGGCGAGCTCGAAGCGATTCTCGAGGACCTCCCGCCCTACTATTGTCGGGCGATCCGCCCTGCGACGCCCTACTTATTCCGGGAGTGGCTGCCGCTCGGATACGCCGCGATGCTGCCGCTTCCTTCCACTCCGGAGCTACGCCGCGCGACCCTCGCAATGATGCACTATGGCGCCGCGGTCACCGTCTTGGATGATATTGCCGACACCGACCGCTTCGATCGGACCCTGGGGGTCGGCGCGTCCGATTCGATCGCCGCCGCGGTTGGCGGGCCCGGTAGCGCTCGGCACCCACAGGTCGCCTCTCGGATTTCTACGGCAGTGCAACCGGTAATCGAATTTGTCCGAGCCCGGATGAGCCACTTTCACGCCTTTCTCGAGGGGCTGCCGCTCTATCCAACGCTCGCGGCGCAGTCTGAGCGGCTGATCGGGTCGTTCTTGACCAGCGTCAGCACCTGTCGGCGCGTCCGCGCCCGCCTCGCGCGGGGTGAGGTGAACCCGCGCGACCTCCGGGCGTTGTCCGACGCGATCCCGCACGGAATGACGGTCGCGATGGTGGGCCTCGTCGCCTTGGCCCACGAGCCCGCCGCGACCGCCCTGTTGACGGCGGCTTTCCTCCGGGACGCCGAGCTCGCCCAACGCTCCTGCCACTATCAAAATGCTCTGGCAACCCTCGAGCGGGAACTCGCGGAAGGCGACCCCGGCAACCCGATCGTCCTCGAAGCGATTGGTCGGGGGATCTTGGATCCGCGACGCTATATGGGGACGCAGATTGAACCGGGGCTCCTGCTCGGGTTGGTGCGGGAGCCGCGCAAACGCCTCCAGCAGAGGCTCATTGGCATGGTGAACCGACTCGACGCCCGCGAGGGGGACTATCGCCGCCTCGGCGCCGACCCGCTGTTTCGTGGTTTTGTGTTCGGAGTTCGCAACTTGGGCTTGCTCTATGAGCTGGCGCGGGGGCTTCCGGCGGAGCAGGCGGCGGCGGGCGATCCGT
>CAZTOE010000015.1:4290-31555 GCA_964615045.1 uncultured Spirochaetales bacterium | reverse complement strand
CTGGTTTCGTTTGCGGCCCGGGACCTGGACGACCTCGCGCGCGCGGGCGCCTTCCTGCCGCGGCTCCACGAAGCGCTCGCCGTCCATGCGGTCCATCTCCCTCCGCTCGCCAACCGCTCCGAGGACTTGCCGACGCTCGTGGAGCACTTCGTGCAGCGTCAGGCGTTGCGCTTGGGAAAAGTGACCCGCAGCGTCTCGAAGGCCAGCCTCAAGCGGCTCGCCAAGCACCGCTGGCCGGGCGACATCGAAGAGCTGCAAAGCGTCTTGGAGTGCGCACTGGTCGCCGCGGAAGGGAGTGAGCTCGAGGTCGACGAAGCGTTGCTCGCCGGCGGCGGCCGGATCGGCAGCTATCGGCTGATCGAGCGACTCGGGGCCGGGGGCATGGGGGAAGTCTGGCGCGCCCAGCATGAACTCTTGCGTCGTCCGGCAGCGGTAAAGCTGATCTCCGCCAAGCACATGCAGGACCTGGGGCAGCGCGAGACCGCCCTCAAGCGCTTCGAACGCGAGGCTCACGCCACCGCCTCGCTGCGGTCACCCAATACCGTCCAGCTCTACGACTACGGCGTGAGCGATAGCGGTGAGATCTACTACGTGATGGAACTGCTGCGCGGCCTGGACACCGATTCTCTGGTCAAGCGTTGCGGGCCGCTGCCCGTCGAGCGGGCGGTCCATCTACTCCGCCAGGCGTGCCGCTCCCTCAGCGAAGCCCACGCCGCGGGTCTCGTGCACCGCGACATCAAGCCCGCCAACCTCTACGCAAGCATCCTGGGCCCCGAATTCGACGTGCTGAAAATTCTGGACTTCGGCGTGGTGAAGGCGGGAGCCAATCCCGAGGACGTCAACCTGACCGGCGCTGAAGTGGTGGGCTCGCCCGCGTTCATGGCGCCCGAACTGGTGCTGGGTGAGCGGGACGTGGATGGACGCGCCGACCTCTATTCGCTCGGTTGCGTGGCCTATTGGCTGCTCGCCGCCCAAGCGGTCTTCAAGGCCGACAGCCCCACCGCCATGTGCGTGGCCCACGCAACCGCCGAGCCGCGGCCGCTCTCCGTGCTGAGCGAGGCTCCGATCCCGTCGGCGCTCGAGGAAGTGGTGATGGCGTGCCTGCACAAAAAGCGCGAGGACCGGCCCGGCTCGGCCGCGGAGCTTTGGCAGCGGCTCGGTGACGTCCCCCTGGCCGAACCATGGACTCCGGGGCGCGCCGAAGCCTGGTGGCGCACGAACCTGCCGGAGCAGGTCGCCGACTAGCTTCTCCGGCTTCGGACGGGACGGGGCTCACTTTTCGCCTGCATGGCGTCGCGCCCCAGGGCGATGCCGAGCCGTCGGAAGCCATGCAGGATGGCCTCCTCGAGATTGGCCGTCGTCACGGCCGAGGTGACGTCGACCCCCAGCTCGACGATGGTTTGTGCGACCGCTGCCGACACCCCGGAGATGACGCACTCGCATCCCATCAGTGCCGTCGCTTTCGCGACCTTGACGAGGTGATTCGCGACCGTCGAGTCCACCACCGCGACGCCACCGATGTCGAGCACGAAGATGTGGGACCGCGTCTCGGCAATCTGCGCGAGGGCGGTATTCATGATGTCGTCGGCCCGTTTGGCATCCACAATGCCGACCACCGGCAGCAGCAGGATGCCCTTCCAGACCTGCGTCACCGGCGAAGACATCTCCATGATGAGCTTCTGCTGGTGTTCGAGCTGCTCGAGCTCCCGCTTGCGTTCGGTGACGTTCGAGTAGGTAGCGACGAAGCCCCCCGTGTCGCTGGGCTGCGCGATCACGTCATAGATCTGTCCGCCCTCGATCCGCAGTTCGGCCCGGATCGTCCGCCCCGACATCAGCGCATCGACGCGCTCCCGGGCGAGGGTCGCGGGGTCGCCCGCTCCGTAATCTCCCCGTTCCGCGATGAACGTGGCGATCTCCGTGAGATCGCGACCGGGCACCAGGAGCGCATCGGGAAGCCGCAGCACCTTCTGGTATTCCTCGTTCCACACCAGCAGCCGGCCCTCGGCGTCGAAGGCTCCGATGCCCTGCCCGGCGTTGCGGAGCACGCTGCCGATCATCTGGGACTGTTCTTCGAACTGGCGCGCGACGCGGCGCTGCTCGGTGATGTCGTTCCCGAACAGGTCGAGGGCCGCGCCGCTGGAGACGGGCACCGCGGAAAACGCAAAAGCCGCCGACGGCAGCTCGAGCTCGAATGTCTGTGCATCACGCGCCGAGCTCAGCTCTTTGAGGGCGAGCGCCAGCTCGCTCGAAACCGCGTCGCCTTCGGGCTCGAGCAGTCCCGGGGCGCGGCGCGCCGCCCGATTGGCGAAGAACACGCGCCGATCGCCTCCCACCCGCAGCACCGGGTTCGGGTTCTCTTCCAGCAAAGCGACCAGCTCATCGCCGTCTCGGGGCGTTCCGCTCACCTCACGCTTTCCTCATCCGCCGAGTGTAGAGCGTCGCCGGGAGGCGAGCCCACCCGAGGAACGGGCGGCGCAGGGACCAGCTCCGGCACACGGCGTGTATCGGGAAGGACACCCCGATTCAGCCCCACGACGACGGGCTTCCCGATGGCGCGAGGATCGTAGATCACGAAATCGGGCAAATCGTCGGCGTCGTAGTCTCCAAACCGCACCCGCCCCGACGTCGCAAGCTCCTGGCGGGCGACGCGTTTGCGGAACCGGTGCTCGGGCCCGCCGAGGAAGATCTCAAGGGCTTCCCCGTCGCCCGAAGCCAAGAGGTCGGGGTAGCCGTCTCCGTTCAGATCGCCGTCCAGCGTCGGCACGAAGCCGCTCGGGCGGAAGGTATCGAAGTTCAGACCGACCCCGAAGGAGCGCTCCAGCCACGGCTTCGTCTCGAACCGCCCACTCTTCCCGGCGCGGAAGACGCGGGCGCGGATATCGAGCGAACGCGTCAGCAGCAGATCGACAAAACCGAGGACGCTCACCCGCAGGCTCGCGTCGAGCAGCTCAGGGCGCCCGTCCGCGTCGAGGTCGATCAGCTGGAGGGTGGTGACCGATCCCTTCCCGCGGAAGCGCTGGTCGGGCGCTTTGAGGTCCCAGCCCGAGCCGCGATTCAAGTAAATGCGGATTTCCGACTCCGCGTCGAAGAATCCCCCGCTCTTCGACGAGATCACGAGGTCCGTGCGTCCGTCGCCGTCGAGATCTCCGAGCTCACTGCGGACCGTTCCCGAGGCGCGGATGTGATCGGTCTCGCGGATCAGACCCAGCGCGAGGGTGCGGTCCGGGGCGCGTCGAAACCGGCCGTCTTCCCGCTGCAGAAAGACGCGCAGCTCGTGGCGGCTGCTGGCGACGAGGTCGGGGCGTCCGTCGCCATCCACATCGCCCACCCCCATGCGCGGAAAATCCACGTACGCCTCCATCTCGCTCTCGCTGATGAGCGGACCCGGGCGCGGCGGCACGAGATAGTTGACTCGCACGCCCACCCCGAGTCGTCCGAGGACACGGCCGATGGGGTCGAGCACGACGCACTCGCCGAGACCGGGTGCGACGAGGCGCAACGGTCCACCCAGGTCGCTCCGCGCGAGCCGCAGCCGGTCGAGCCCTCGTTCGTCGGCGGCCAGCGCGAGTAGCGGCGGCGCAGGAATCGCGAGCTCGCGACGCCGCGGGATGCGATCGCGGAAGCCCTGGACGGTGATCCCCTCCCGCTGCAGCAACAGGAGCTCGACGCCGCGCTCTGGCTCGAGCTCGGCCAGGTCGTAGGCAGCCACACCCGCGGGAACCGCGTCTCGCTCGTCTGGCTCGGGGGGCAGCGAACCGTCGGGGCGTTGATAGTAGACACGCATTTGGCGCGACTCGTTGGGCGGGACGCCGCTGAAGACGACCGTGAGCAGGTCACCCCGCCCGTCGCCGTCGAGGTCCACGAGATTGGCGAGTACTGTTCGGCCGGAACTCTCGATCGCGCGAATCGTGAACGGGTCCTCGCCGTGCGCGGCGAAAGCCCACGCCCCCATTGTCACCAGGGTCGCCACGACGGCGCAACACCGCAACGCCCGCGTCGAAACCGGCGAGGGGGAGGGGATCCGCGGGTCCACGGCGCGCAGCTTAGCAGTGCGTCCGCTGGGTGAACCGGGCGGGCTTCTGGTAGTTTGGTCGCGAACCCAGGGTCGCGGGAGAAGGCAAATGTTCGCAGGCTTGGCGTTTCTCGTCTTCCTCGTGACATTGGCCTGGGTCGCCGGGATCGCGTGGCTGTTCGCGCGCCTCTTCCTCCAGGGTCCGGACCTCAGCCGGTACGATGTCCCTCGCGACCCGCCGCAGGGCGGTTGGCGGGAAGTGAGTCCGGAGCATCGGCAAGTCGTCGCCGGACTCGCCGAGTTCGCTGCCGAGCTCGAAAGAGGCCCCCGCAAGCAGCGCCTCGCGACCCTGCGCAGACAGTTGGACGAGGGGTTCGGAAGCGGCCGCGAAGTGGTCGCGGAGACTCGCCCGGCCAATGCGGACGGCGTACCGGCCGAATGGGTCCTGGCCCCCGGTGCGAGTGCGGAACGGCGCCTCCTCTATCTCCACGGAGGAGCCTTCATGCTGGGTAGCCCCAAGAGTCATCGCGGCCTCGCCGCGATGATGTCCCAGGTGGCGCGGGCCGCCGTCCTCGTGGCCGACTACCGGCTACTACCCGAGCATCGACGCCTGGATGGGATCGCCGATTGCCAGCGCGCGTACCGCTGGATCCTCGCCAACGGCCCCGACGGGCCGGGACCCGCCCGTACCCTGTTCGTCGCCGGCGACTCCGCCGGTGGCAACCTGACTCTGATGATCATCGCTTGGGCGCGCGACGAAGGTCTGCGCGCCGCAGACGCCGCCGTCGCGCTTTCACCCGGCACCGACTCGACCTTCGGGAGCCCGAGTTTGCGATCCAACGTCGAGAGCGATCCGATGTTGGGACCGCTCTTTGGGAAGCTGGCCCGGTATCCGCGCGCCCTGCTGCTCTACTCGTCGTGGACCACGAACCGCATCATCCCACGTGATCCGCGGGTATCGCCCGTCTACGGCAATCTGGCCGGTCTTCCCCCGGTGCTCGTCCACGCCAGCGAGGCCGAGATGCTTCGCGACGATGCGCGCCGCTGGGTCAACAAGGCGCGTGCGGCGGGTTCACCAGCGACCCTCGAAACCTGGCCCGGCGTCGTACACGTGTGGCACGCCTTCGCTCCCGAGCTTCCCGAGGCGAAGGAGGCCTTCGAACACATCGGTGCTTTTTTGGAGCGGTGCGCACCGGCCGAAGTAGCGAACCGGGCGGGCTAGGACGTCGGGAGATCTCGCTCCGCAGCGCTAGCGCGCTCCGCTTCCCACGCGGTCGAGGGCCACGCAGGTGCCTCCCGCTAGTAGCCGCCTTCGGACTTCTCCTCCTTCCGCTTCCCGCGCATGCGCTCTCTCCCGACCTCCCACTCGGCTTTGCTGATCAAGCCGTCGACGTCGGTGTCGAGCCGTTTGAAGTGCTCTTCGGCGGAGCTCATCCACTCCGCCTTTGACACCGACCCGTCGCCGTCGCTATCCCGCTGCTCGAAGTGATATCCCCGCCGCCCGTGCCCTGCGCCTTCGCCTTGCCCAGCCCACGCGGCGCCCGCGAGAAGTGCTGTAGAAAGGATTGTGGTGCCAAGAAGCTGCCAACGCGTTCGCATGTGGTTTCCCTTCGGGTTCACGGGGCGGTTTTGGTTCCGAAGTGGACGCGCGCGATGCCGCGTTCATTCACCTTCCTCCCGCTCACGGACCCGCACACCGCCGGTCCGCTGGAGATCGGCGACCAAACGCTCGAGGACCCGGGTCAAAGCCTGGTTCCACGCCGCGGACGCCCCGTCGACCCCGGGACCCTCGGCGCCCTGCTCTTCAACGTAGGTTGCTTGGAGGAGCAGACGGTCATCGGCCACCTGGGTGAGGTAGAAGTCGAGCTCGAGCCGCACGCGCGGCGAACCCGGATCGACGACCCGCTCGAGGCGCCGCAGACGGCCGCCCAGGACGTAATCGGTTGCGACCCGCAGCTCGGCCGGGACTACCGCCTCCGCGACCCCAGCCTCCCGGAGAGAGCGGGCCACCGATGCCTGCAGCAGCAGCGTCGGCGCGTCCGCCCAGTAGTGGTACTGGTAGAGGCCGACCTCTGACGCGCCCGGCGCGCGGTACTGGATGCGTCGCTCATCGAGGAGCGCCTCGGCGCGCGGCCGATCGACGCGCAGCGTACCCGCGAGCGCGGGCGTGGGGAGCGTCGCTGGGGCCGAAGCCTCGAGGCGGTAGAAGTGATCGCGAGGCGCCGCACCCAGCGAGCAGGCCGTGACGGTCAACGCGGCCGAGGGGAGCATCCAGCCGAACATCCGGCCCAGGCTTCGGACGCCTCGCCTGCGCCGGGCGACCACGGACGCTTGCCTCCAGGACGGCGGGACCCTCACTGGGAGGGCCCTCCGTCGTCGCCCACCTCGCGACCGCGCACGAGCACGCCGGGGTTCTCGCGAACCTGACGGCTGAACTCGTTCATGTTGCGCGACGTCACTTCGAGGTTGTGGGCGATCGCGTCGACGTGGCGCACCAGCACCTCGAGACTGTGGTGTAGATCGCCGAGCATGTGATCGGCCTCGGTTTCGTTTTCGACCACGAACGAGTCGATGCGTTCGAGCAATGTGTCGAGCCGAACGCGCGTCGCGCCGAGTTCGCTGGTAAAGCCCGCGATCTCGTTCGACGACGCCTCCAGGTTGGCCAGAGTGCGCTCCACCCGTGCAAGATTCTCGTCCTCGAGCATTCGGTTGACGCCGCTCACAGTTCGCGTGAGCTCCTGGGTCAGATCCCGCACCTCGCCGATGAGCGGTGTCGCCCCTTCGCTCACGCTCTCGAGTAGCGGCTCGATCTGGGTCTCGAGCAACACGCCGAGGCGCTGTGCCAAATCGTTCATTGCCGCAAAGACGTTGGCTGTCTCTCGGCTCGCGATCGTGTCGCCCGGCTCCAGCGAGATCGGTGAAGAGCCACCGCGGATATCGATCACCACGCCACCCAGCAGGTTGGCGCTGGTGATCTCGGCCTCGCTGTCCGCGGGGATCTGCCAATCTTTCTGGATCGCCGCATCGACGCGAAAGTGGGCGTCACCCGGTCCATCGACGCGTTCGATGTTCTCGATCACGCCGACGGGGTATCCCTCAAAGAGAATCTGCGCACCGTCGATCAAACCCATCACGTTCCGATAGCGGATGGAATAGGCATCGGTGGGGCCGGCGCGCCCCGCGAGGGTCGCCAACCACCACAGCAACGCGGCTGTCATCGCGACCACGAAGAGACCGACCATGGCGTAGTTTCGGCGCTCGTCACGCATGCAACGCGGCCCCCTTCACGCCCGCGCGCCTCCGGTGAGCCGCGCCAGATAGGCCTCGGGGTCAACCTCCTCCTGCTCGAAGGAACGATTGAGCAGGCTCCGGATGCGCTCGTTGTCGGTGCTGCGCACTTCGTCCACCGTGCCCACGGTCAGGATCTCACCCCGATCGAGGACGGTGATCCGGTCGGCGATGCGAAACGCGCTGTCGAGTTCGTGGGTCACGACGACAATGGTCATTCCCATCGCGTCGCGCAACCGCAGGATCAACTCGTCGAGCGCTCGCGACACGACCGGGTCGAGCCCGGCGGAGGGTTCGTCGCAGAAGAGCAGTGCCGGGTCCATCACGATGGCCCTGGCAAAGGCCGCGCGCTTCACCATACCGCCGGAGAGTTCAGCGGGCATCAGATCCTCGAAGCCCGCGAGGCTTACAACTTCGAGCTTGAGCCGCATCATGATTTCCATGGTGTCGCCATCGAGCCGAGTGTGCTCCCGCAACGGCAACAACACGTTCTCGCCCACCGTCATCGAGCTGAAGAGCGCGCCGCCCTGAAAGGTGACCCCGATCTTGCGACTCATCGCGTAGAGCTGGGCTTCGCTCATCTGGGTGATGTCCTGGCCGAGCAGGCGGATGGAGCCGGAGGTGGGCCGCGCGAGGCCCAGTAGGTGCCGGAGCAGGGTGCTCTTGCCGGAGCCGCTGCCGCCCATCACGACCATGATCTCGCCGCGCCGGACGTCGAAATTGACGCCGTGGAGGATCTCGCGCTGGCCGTAGTGGGCGACGAGCTCGCGAACCTCGATGATCGGCTCGGCCACGTCGCCCGTCGCCACGCCCGTCACCCGCGCGTCGCCGCGAAGACGAAGATCATGTCGGTGAGGACGATCGCCGTGATGCTGTGGACGACGGCGCTCGTCGTAACGCGGCCCACCCCTTCGGCGCCGCCCGTCACGCGGCTGCCGTCGACGGTCCCGACCACCGCGATCAAGACGGCGAACAGCGCGCTTTTCGCGTAGCCGTGGACGACGTCATCCACGGCGATCGATCGGAGGGTCTCCTGGAAGTAGGCCGCCAGCGTCATGCCGAGTTCCGCGCTGATATAGAGGCCCGCACCGAGGAGCGCGATGAAATCGGCCCACAGCACCAGTGCCGGCACCACGACCAGCATCGCGACGAGACTCGGCACCACGATATACCGCACGGGGTTGACCCCCATGACGCGCAGCGCATCGACCTCGTTGTGGATCGTCATCGTCGCGAGACGCGCCGCGAGCGCGGACCCGGAGCGACCGGCGACCAGGATGCCCGTAATCAGGGGTGCGAACTCGCGCACGACGCCAAGCGTCACCCCGAGCGTCACCTGGGACTCGGCCCCGAACTCGCGCAGGGAATAGATGCCTTGCAGCGCGAGCATGACCCCGATCGTCGCGGAGAGCAGCGTAAGAATTGGCACGGCGCGAATGCCGATCTCCATGGCCTCGGCGAAGATCGGGCCGAGGCGCACGATCTGGCCGCGCCGCCGGCCCCAGACCACCCAGTAGACCGAATCCCAGATCAGGCTCGCACCGAAGCCCAACGCCTCGAGGCCGCGCACGGCGCCGCGACCGACTCGGGCCAGAAGCGAGACGAGGAAACCGCCGACGCCTTCCGCGCTAGTCGTCGCCACGCAAGCCCTCTGCCAGGTCCTGGTGAATCACGAAGACGCGATCGAGACGCGCGAGCTCGAGCACGCGGCGTACGGCGCCCTGAACGGAAAACAGCGCGAACTCGGTTCCCCGCCCCCGCGCGAGCTGGAAAGCCTCCACCAAGCTGGCGACCCCGGAGCTGTCGATGTAACTCACGCCCGACAGATCGACGAGCACCTTGCGACCCCGCCCCACCCCGTCGAGGAGTACGCGCCGCGCCGCCGGCGACTGCTCGAGGTCAATCTCGCCTTCGAGCGTGACGATCAAAGCACCTCCCTCCTCGCGCGTCTCGTGTCGCATGCCCCTTCCTCCCGCCCCAGTCAGCGGATGCGCTTCACCATTCGCAACAGATTGCCACGACCCGAAGGCGTGGGAACGAAGCGCACCTCATCCATCCCCTCGGCAATCAAGTGGGTGCCGAGCCCTCCGGGCCGCAGGTCGTCGAGCGCCCGAGGGCGGACGGCCTCCGGATCGACGCGGGGCGCGAAGTCGCGCAGGAACACGACGAGCTGATCCCCGCTCCGCTCCAACCGGAGCAGGATCTTGCCGCTCGGATCCCCGCGATAGGCGTGGCGGATGATGTTCTGACAGGCCTCGTCCACCGCCATGACGATGTCCGACTGACATTCGCGGCTACAACCCTGCTCCGCGGCGCAACGCCCCACCGCCTCGCGGACCCCGCGCAACCGATCCGCATGAGCCCTCACGAGAAGGTCGAGAAGCCAGGCGCGCTCCGGCGCAGGGGGCAGGCCCAAGGCAAGCAGGGTGAGATCATCGCGCTGCCCCGCGGAGCGCACCTCGGCCAGAATCTCTTCGAGGCGCACCGCGAGCGACTCCGACGCAAAGCGCGCAATCAGCGCTTCGAGCCCGGGCCGCCCCAGCGCGGCCCCTCCCTCGGTCTCCGCCTCGGTCAGCCCATCCGAGAAGACATAGAGCGTGCCCCCCTCGAGCGAGAACTCGCGCTCCGGGAGCGGCCCCGCACTCGGAAGGATTCCCAGCGGCGGCGCTTCGGCGGGGAGCGCGTCGAACACTCCCGCCGTACGATGCCAGACCGGCGGCTCGTGGCCGGCGTTTGCGCAGGTAACCCTCCCGCGCCGCGAATCGTAGATTCCTGCGACCATGGTGACGAACATGCCCCGCGTGGCGGTCTCCGCGAGCTCGTCGTTCAAGACCGCGAGCACCTCGCCGGGCCTGGCCAAGCGCTTGGCCAAGCAGCGGTGGAGACTCACCGTCTTGGCCATCAGAAGCGCCGCGTTCATTCCCTTGCCCGAGACGTCACCCAGGCAGAAGGCGAGGCGCCCCTCGGGCAGCGGAAGGAAATCGTAGAAGTCTCCCGAGATGCCGCGCGCTGGAACGTTCGCGCCGGCGATCGGAAGCCCCGGCTGTTCGTCGGGCAGGAGGCTGCGCTGGATTTCGGCCGCCAACTCGAGATCGCGGCCGACGCGCTGCGCCTCCAACAACGATTTCGCCATCTTGGCATTTGCGATGGCCAGCGCCGCGGAGCTCGCAAGGACGCGAAGCGGATGGATGTCCCCCTCGGAAAAGCAACCGTCGCCGCCCTTCTTGTTGACCAGCTCGATCGCTCCGATCGGGCGCTTCGAGACGGTCATCGGAGCGCACAGGAGGGAGCGGGTGAGAAACCCCGATTGCTCGTCCACCGTCGCGGCGAAGTGGGGATCCGCGCGGACATCGATGACCGACTGACACGCGTTTTCCCGCACGCTCCGCCCGATGATCCCCTCGGTGACTGGCAGCGAGACGCCGGTGACCTGGTTCGGGCCGATCGAGGCGTGACAAACCAGGGATTCGCCGCTCTCGTCCAACAGCCAAAGCGAACCGGCCTCGGCGCCCAGATGCTCCGTGATCTTCGAGAGCGCCTGGATGAGTGCGGTCTCGATTTCGAGCGTATCGGCGAACTGTCGCGTCATCTCCGCGACGAGTTCGAACGCGCCGGCCCAATCCATCTCTCGGGCCGGCGCGGATTCCGACCTCAGAGAAGCCCTCCCGCGGGCGCGGGCCGCGCGCGTTGATTGTAGAGAAGCTTGCGAAGGCGGGCCGTCTCTTCAGGCGAGAGCTTGGAGAAATCGACGCTGAGATCGGACCCGGCGTCGAGCCCCCGCTGGACCGCGGGTCGCGCGCGGAGCTCTTCGAACCAGCGCTTGAAATACGGGAACTCGTCGATTTCCTGGCCCTGCGCCTCCCAGCCCACGCACCAGGGTAAACAGATCATGTCGGCGATCGTGTACTCGTCGCCAGCCAGGTAGCGACGGTCGTAGAACCGATTGTTCATCACGCCGTAGAGCCGGTTCACCTCGTCAGTGAAGCGCCGCACGGCATAGGACTGATCGCCCTCGCGATCGCCGAGGCGGCGAAAGTGGCCGCACTCACCGCACTTGGGCCCCTGGTTCGCCATCTGCCACATGACCCATTGGTTGACTTCGTAGCGGGTGCGCAGGTCTTGCGGGTAGAACTGGCCCTCCTTCTCGGCGATGTACATCATCATTGCCCCCGATTCGAAGATCGAGAGCGGCTCGCCGCCGCCGGGCGGATCGTGGTCCACCAGCGCCGGCATGCGATTGTTTGGGCTGATGGCGAGAAACTCCTCCGTAAACTGATCGCCTGAGGCGATGCGGCACGGGACGATCCGGTACGGCGTGCCGCACTCTTCGAGTAGAATCGTCACCTTCTTGCCGTTCGGGGTGGGCCAGTAGTGGAGATCGATCATGGCGCAAACCTCGGGTGCGTTGTGGGGGTCGGGTGAAACCCGATTCGCAGCGAGGATATCCGAGGATGGATCCGCGGGGGAACCGTCGCGCTCCGCTGAGCGAGGTCGGCCCCGGCGGCGAGCGCGCGCGCTTCGCGCGCCGTGGGCTTCCGGAGTAAACTGTACCGAAAGCTGCAGGGGGTTCCCGCATGCGTCGCTCTACACCTCGTTCTCTCGATGAGTTGGTCGCTTCCCAAGTACAACAGTGGCAGCGTGAAGAAGCCCTGCGGAGTGCTCACGCTCCCCCTCCCTGCGTCGCGTTCTCGCGGCTGCCCGGTGCGGGAGGTGCGGCGGTGGGGAAACGCGCCGCGGAGATGCTGGGCTTTGGCTTCTTCGGCATCGAGATCGTCGACCAGATCGCGCGCGAGCAGGGCGTCCGTCGAGAACTCGTCGCAGGGCTCGACGAGCACGTCCGCGCGGCGATCGACCGCTGGGTGGGAGACGGTGTGCGCCGGGCCCCCTTCACCGAGACCCAATATCACGAGGCCCTACTGCGAACGCTCGGGGCGCTGAGCGAGCGCGGGCGCGTCGTGATCCTGGGACGGGGAAGCCCGTATGCGCTGCCCCAGGGTCGTACGCTACGCGTGTGGGTGGTGGCGTCCCGGCCGTATCGCCGCGAACGGCTCGCCCTGGTCCGCGGACTCGACGCGGCGGCGGCCGAGCGACAACTCGACCGCGAGGAGGCCGAGCGGCAGAGCTTCATCCGCCACCACTTCCAAGTGGATCCGGACGATGCGTCGCTCTACGACGTCGTCGTGAACACCGAGACGCTGGGAATCGAGCGGGCGGCACGTCTCGCCGCGCGGACCTTCGAGGATCGTTTCGCCGGTGCGGAGCCCTCGCGGGGCCGAGCGGCGCAGCCGGCGGCGGCCCGCGCGCTGCAGGCCGGCTGAGCGGATCCGCGATCAGGCGCCGACGGCGCGCCCGACCTCTTGCCCGACGGAGAGCTCCAGCGTATAGCCATCGGGGTCGCGGAGGAGCGCCAGGTATCCCGCCGGGGGTGGGAGCTCGCGAGGGCCCGCTTCGAGCACGCCCTCGGTCCGGGCGCGATGCACCAACGCGTCGAGTTCCCCTCGGGATGCGCAGGCTACTCCCAAATGGGAAAAACAGCCCCGGCGGCGACCCCGCCAGGAGGTCGGGAAGCGGAGCCAACGCCGTCGCCGTTCTTCGATCAGGACCAGGACAAAGGGGCGCGTGGCGTCGCTGATCCAGGCGACGCGGGAGCCCCCCTCGCGGCCGCGCTGGTGGACCACGCGCATGCCGGCGTACTTGGCGTAGAAGGCGAGGCTCTCGTCGAGTTCGCTCACGTTATAGGCGACATGGGTGAGGCCCTGATCTGCCATTTCGAGCATATCGGCTGGCCCGCCCGGTCGTTTGAGCACTGGGTCGAGGAGGAAACGGGATTCAAACCCGAGCGATGATAGGACTGGGAATGCTGGTCGCCCTCGCCGGGCCGCTGCCGGCGAGCCCCTCAGCAGCCCCCGCCCCGCAGCACGGCCATGGCCCGGTACCGTTCACGGCCGCACTGGCTCCGCCGCGCGACGCGACGTACCAAGCGTTCTACACCCACGGACTCGCCGCGGCTCTTGCGCAGTGGGCCGATGCGCTCAACGAGATCGGCCTCCGCACGCCCGCCCCGATCACGCTCCTTGTCGAGCAATGCGATACGCGCGGAGCTTTGCCGAGAAAAACCCGCGCGGTGGTGTGTTACCAGCGGCTCGCCGAGCTGTTGGCGCCACTCGGTGCACCCGACGACCTCCAGTCGGCGGGTGTGGCCTTGTTTCTCCTCGGACATGCGCTGGGACGCATCTTGATCGACGAACTCGCCCTCCCGGTGGCGGGTGCGGCCGCAGTGGCCGCGGATCAATTCGCGGCGCTCGTCTTGCTCTCCGATCGACGCGACGGCGGTGCGCTGCTACAGGGGCCGGCGACGGCCTTGGCCCGGAGCGGGGAAAGCGAACGGGGCACCCGCCTCTTCTGCTGGATGTATGGTGCTTTTCCAGCTGACCGCGCGAAGCTCGTCGGCGACGGGTATCTTTCCACCGAACGCGCGCAGCGCTGTCCCACGGAGTATCGGGAGATCGCGACCCGATGGCAGACATTGCTGGCACCCCACCGAGCCGATCCGTAGGGGAGGGTGGCCCGATGCGATGCACGGGGCATCGAATGGCTGCGGTCGCGGGGCTCGCGCTCTGGCTGCTCCCGGCGCTGGCGCGCGCCCACGACGAGGGCCTGCGCCAACCGGAATCGGCGCTCTACGACGCGCGCGCCGACCGCTACCTCGTCTCCAACATCGGTGGCGATCCGCGCGCCAAGGACGGCGACGGCTCGATCACGATCGTCCAGCCGGAAGGCGGGACCGGCGCGCGCACCTGGATCCGCGGCGGACGCGACGGCGTCGAACTCCACGCACCCAAGGGCCTAGCCCTCTACCGCGAGTGGCTGGTCGTCGCGGACATCGACGCGCTGCGCTTCTTCGACCGCACCAGCGGAGCCCCCGTCAGGACGCTCGCCATCGAGGGTGCCGTCTTCCTGAATGACGTCTGCGTGACGGCGGACGGCACCTTCTTTGTCTCCGATAGCGACGCCGGCCGCATCTATCGCGTGGCCCCGGACGGATCGCCCGCGATCTTCTATGAGGCACCCGACTTCGAGCGACCCAACGGCTTGGCAACGGCGCCCGACGGAATCATCGCGGTCAATTTTGGAGCGCCGCGGATACTCCACATCGATTGGGAAGGTCGCGCGCGCGCCCTGCCCGCTCCGCCTGCGGGCAACCTCGATGGCGTCGTGCGGCTTCCGGACGGATCCCTCGCGGTCACCAGCTGGGAAGCGAGCGCGGTGTTTCGGATCGGGCCCGATGGGGCAAGCTCCATCTTGGCCAGCGAGCTCCGGGGGCCGGCCGACCTGGGGTTCGACGAGCGACGCGGAAGGCTTCTGGTGCCCGAGCTCCTCGCAGACCGGCTCACCACGGTGTCGACCCGGAAGCCGGTCTGCGATGCGGACAACGCCGGGCTGGCGCTACCCCCGGGCTTTTGCGCGATGGAGGTGGCGGCCGAGCTCGGCGCGGTTCGCAATCTGGTCGTGGCGCCAAACGGTGATGTCTTCGCGGCGTTGAGCGCGCGGCGCGGAGGCCTGGGAGGAGTGCTGGCGCTGCGCGATCTCGACGGCGACGGAAGGGCAGACCTGCGCCGTCGCTTCGGTGAGGGAGACGGCCACGGGATCGCCCTCGGCCCTGCCCACCTTTTCTACGCCGCTCCTGACCAGATCGTGCGTTGGGCCTGGGAGGCGGGGCAGCTCGAGCCCACCGGCGAGGCTGAGGTCATCGTGGCAGGCTTCCCCGCGCAACGGGAACACCGCGCGAAGGCGATCGCCCTCGGTAGCCAGGGCGAGCTCTACGTCGAGGTGGGAGCCCCCTCCAACTCCTGCCAGCGCTCGAATCGCGAGTCGCGGTCGCCGGGCCTCGATCCCTGTCTGCAGCTCGAACACCATGCTGGAATCTGGCGCTACGGCGCCGAGGACAGCAATCGGCAGCATGATCCCGCGCAGCGCTTCGCCACCGGAATGCGGCACGCCCTCGCCCTCGCCGTGCACCCGGCGACCGGCGAGCTGTGGGCCGCGATCAACGGCCGCGACCAGCTCGGCGGGCTTTGGGGATATGACGCCGCCCGCAACGCCGAGCTCCCCGCCGAGGAACTCGTCCGCGTCACAGAAGGTGCGGATTTCGGCTGGCCGTACTGTTATTACGACGGACCCAAGAGCCGAAAGGTGCTCGCGCCCGAGTACGGCGGCGATGGAAGTGAGCCGGGACGCTGCGCGGCAAAGGCCAACCCGGTGCTCGCCTTCCCAGCCCACTGGGCCCCGATGGCACTCTCCTTCTATACCGGCAGCGCCTTCCCCGCCCGCTACCGCGAGGGCGCCTTCCTTGCCTTCCGGGGCTCGTGGAATCGCGCGCCCCTTCCGCAACAGGGATTTCGGGTGGTTTTCGTGCCCTTCAAAGGCGGCGCACCGGAGCGGTCCACAAGCCCGGGTTTCGAGACCTTTGCGACCGCTGCTGGCGACCCGACGGCGTTCCGCTTCACGGGCGTGGCGGTCGGCCCCGACGGATCGCTCTATCTCTCCGCCGACGCGAACGGCAAGATCTGGCGAGTCATGCCCGCGCCGTCGCCCGCGGCTTGGGTCCGCTAGAGCGCCCCACAGCGAGGTGGGCTGGCCGCCCCTGGCAGCGGGTGCTAGCACCGCGAGTCCATTCACGTAGGGGGTTCCCCAAGATGCGTTTCTTCTCGGTGCTCGCGGCGTTTCTGCTCCTGCTCGGGGCGTGCGGGAGATCCCCAAGCCCGGGAGGAGAGAGCCAGGCCGCCCAGCGGGGCCACGGCCGGCTGGACCAGATCCTCGCGAGCGGCGAGCTGCGCGTCGGCCTCTCCGGCAACCAGCCCCCGCTCAACATGAAAAACGTGCGCGGTGAGATTGTCGGGCTCGAGGTGGATCTGATTCGGGAACTCGCCGGCTCGATGGGGCTGAACGTGCGCTTCGTTGAGATGCCCTTCGCCCAGCTTCTCCCCGCCCTCGAGAGCAACAAGGTGGACCTCGTGATTTCGGGGATGACGATCACGCCGGAGCGCAACGCGCGCGCCGCGTTCGCCGGCCCGTATCTCGTCTCGGGCAAGTCGGTGCTCTCCCGATCCGAGGAAATCTCGGACGTCGAGACCCCGGAGGAGCTCGACAAACCGGAGCGCACCTACGCGGCGTTGGCAGGCTCCACCAGTGAGAAATTCGTCAAGACCTCGATGCCGAGCGCGAAACTCGTCACGACGCCCGACTACGACACCGCCGTCCAGATGGTGATCGCGGGCGAAGTCGACGCGCTGGTAGCAGATTTCCCGATCTGCGCAGTGTCGGTGCTGCGCTATCCGGAGGAAAATCTCTCGATGCTGATCACGCCGTTCACGGTGGAACCACTCGGGATCGCACTGCCTCCAGATGACGCTCTCTTCGTGAACCTGGTCCAGAATTATCTGCGCACCTTGGAGAACACCGGAATTCTCGTCCAGCTGAAGGCCCGTTGGTTGAATGACGGGGATTGGGTCGCGGAGCTTCCGTGAGCCGCGGCTTGCAACAGACGTCGGTGGCGTTCGCGCTGGGCGCGGGGCTCATCGCGCTTTTCGGTTCTGCCCCGCAGAGCGCTGCCCAGAGCGATCCCCGGCGCACGGTCCTCAGCACCACCGCCGATGATACCCGCGTCGGCGAGGAAAGCGTGCAGGCGATCGCGGCGGAGATGGGGATCATGGAAGATCCCGAACTCAACGCCCACGTGGAGCGGATCGGGCGCAAGCTGCTTCGCGGCATCCCGCGCCGAGCGTTCAAGTACCAATTTGCGATCGTCGATCAGTCCTCTCCGAACGCGTTTGCGCTGCCCGGCGGTTACATCTTTATCTCGCGCGGCCTGCTGGCGTTGGCTCAAAGCGAAGACGAGCTTGCCTGTGTGATCGGCCACGAGATTACCCACGCCAATCGACGCCACGCGGCGGCACAACAGGCGTTGGCGCGCCGCTCGAGCCCACTGATCAGTCCCTGGCTGCGGGCCGCGGACATCTCGAGGTATAGCCGCGACATGGAACGCGACGCTGACCGCGGAGGGCAGCAGCTCGCGGCCGCGGCCGGCTACGACCCGATGGGCATGGCGACCTTCCTGCGCCACCTCGACCAGATGGAGCGCATGCGCCTCGGCTATAGCCGGATGCCTAGCTTCTTCGACACACACCCCGGGAGCCGCGAGCGCGCCACGATCAACGCAACGCGGGCGCGCGAGCTCCGCTGGAAACGCGATCCGAGCCTCGGCGACACCCACGAATCTTTCTTGCGGCGCATCGATGGTCTGCCGCTCGGGCAGCGGCCGGAGGCCGGTGTCTTCGTGGGGGACCGCTTCCTGCATCCGGTCCTCGACTTCCACTTGCGCTTCCCTCAGGGATGGTTCAAGCAGAACACCAACCTCGTGGTAGGCGCGGCGGCGGACAGGGGCGAAGCGGTCGTGTATCTGACTGGCAGCGGCCCCACGCCGGACGCGAAGACGGCCGCCGAGAATTTCGAGAAGGAGGTCACCGAAGAGGGCGGCGGGCGCGTCGTCGAGTCCAAGCCGGTGAAGATCGGAGCCTTGGACGCGTGGCGGCTCCGACTCGAGAGCTCGAGCGGCCGGACCGCGGTGGACGCCTTCGTCACCCTGATTGTCTACAACGACACCACCTTCCGCATCACCGGCATGGCCCCGCTGCGCACTTCGCAGCAGTACCGCGGGCGCCTGATCAACACGGCTCGCAGCTTCCGGCCCCTCAAGCCAGAAGAGCGTCAACTGATCCGCGGTGTGCGGCTCCACATGGTGCGCGCCCGGCGGGGCGAGAGCCTCACCGATCTGAGCGCCCGCACCGGCAACATTCTGCCGCCCCTGCCCACCGCCGTGCTGAACGCGGTTTTCACCAATCACACGTTCGAAGGCGACGAGCTCGTCAAAATCGCTTTGGCCGACCCCCCGAGTTCGCCCTAGTCGCCCCTGCCCGGTTCAGCCGCCCGGGAACTCCGCCGATGAGCCGGGTGAGGGGGAGCGATGGGATCGAGGGCTCCGGTGGGGCGCACGGTTGCGGGACCGGTACGGAGTGCGGCCCAGAGTGTGACGCCGCCCCCGGACGCGGCGCGTCAGCAAGCGATGGCTCGCGCGGCGCTCTACGCAGCGCCGCGCACGTCGCCGCTGGTCCCGCTCGTCGCCGTGGGCTGCGGCGTCGCGCTTCTCGGCGCGTGGCAGGTCCGCGAGGAAATGTACCTCGTGGCGGGACGCGACGTGGGATATGCACTGGGCATCCTGGGCCTTGCCATGATGGTGCTGCTGCTCGGCTACCCGCTCCGAAAACGGCTGCCGCGGACACGACCCTGGGGACCGTTGCGCACCTGGTTCCACGGCCACATGGTGTTGGGGGTCCTCGGTCCGGTTGCGGTGCTGCTGCACTGCAACTTCCAACTGGGGTCGATCAACAGCACCGTCGCCCTTCTCAGCACACTGCTGGTCGGCTCGAGTGGCTTCGTGGGCCGCTTCGCCTACACCCGAATTCATCACGGGCTCTTCGGACGACGTCAACATTTCGCCGAACTACGCGCCCAACTCGACGCGCTGAAGGGCGACGTGCTCTCGAAGGCGCCCGCGCTGGCGGGGGAGCTCGAACGGTTCGGAGGGTGGGCGGCTGCGAGCGAGGGCGGGGTGTTGGGCGCAGCGGCGCGGTTCTTTCGCGTGGGAGCGCGCGCGCGACGGTTACGCCGCGCGGCACGGCGCGGCGCCGACCGCCACTCCGCCGCTCCGCAGCTCACCATCATCGACGCGTACCTTCGCGCCGGCAGGCGGGTAGCACAGATCGGGATCTACGAGCGCATCTTCTCGCTGTGGCATGCGTTCCACCTGCCCCTTTGCTTCTTCCTCTACGGAGCCGCGATCGTTCACGTGATCGCGGTTCACCTCTACTGAGCGCCCCCCGGAGAAGCCAAGCCGTGAGAGCGCTGATCGGAGCGGGGCTCATCTTGTGGCTGCCGACCGCAGCCGCGGCCATCGATATCGGACGTCTCGTGATGCCGGGGCCGGTGATTCAGGGCCACGTGGAACTCGAGACGGATTGCGGAAACTGCCACCAAGCTTTCGACCGACGGCAGCAGCGGGCGCTGTGCCTGGATTTTCACGAGGAGGTCGCCGCGGATCTCAAGGCGGGCGAGGGATTCCACGGCCGCGCTCCGGCGGTGGGGGGCGCCGAGTGCCGCGTCTGCCACACCGAGCACAAGGGCAGAAGCGCCGACATCCTGGGGCTAAGCCCTGAGGCCTTCGATCACCAGCTCACCGACTTCGCGTTGCGCGGAAACCACACCCGCGTGGCCTGTCGCGCCTGCCACGCCGAAGAAGAGGCCTATCGGAAGGCATCCAGTTCCTGCGGCATCTGCCACGAGCAGGACGATGCACATCGGGGTCGACTCGGGACGCAGTGCGAAAACTGCCACACCGAGCGGGGTTGGCGCCAAGCTCGCTTTGACCACGACGAGACCGATTTTCCGCTCGAAGGACACCACGCTGAGGTCGAATGCAATCTGTGCCACGCGGGCGAGCGGTACGAGGAGACCCCGACGGCCTGCGGTTCCTGTCATGCGCTCGACGACGCCCACCGCGGGAACTTCGGAGCGAAGTGCCAGACGTGTCACACGCCGCAGCGCTGGGACCGTTCCCTCTTCGACCACGGCCGATCCACCAAGTTCCCCCTGCACCACCGCCACGCCGCAATCGACTGTCGGTCCTGCCACACTGGTCCCCTGTATCGGGAGGAACTCGATACCCGATGTGCGACGTGCCACCGCGCCGATGATGTTCACCGCGGGCGCAACGGCAGCGATTGCGCCTCCTGCCACAGCGATGCCGGCTGGGATCGCGTCTCCTTCGACCATGCGACCGAGACGAAGTTCCCACTCCGGGGTGCCCACGCCGAGGTGCGCTGCGAGCTTTGTCACCGGAGCGACCCGCGCGAAGAGCGGCTTGAGAGCCGCTGCTTTGCGTGTCACGCAGCGGATGATGTGCACCGCGGCGAGCAGGGGGAAGACTGCGAGCGTTGCCACAACGAAAGCGGTTGGGGAGAGCAGGTGTTCTTCGACCACGACCTCACGCGGTTTCCGCTACTCGGCGTCCACGCTGCCGTCGCTTGCGAAGAATGTCACGCCACGAACACCTACCGCGATACCGAGACCCGGTGCATATCCTGCCATGCGGGCGATGATCACCACAAAGGGACGCTCGGACCAGAGTGCGCGACCTGCCACAATCCCAACGGGTGGACCCTCTGGAAGTTCGATCACAACCGCCAGACCGAGTTCCCGCTGCGCGGCGCCCACGAGCCGCTCAATTGCAAGAGCTGCCACGCGGAGCCGGTAGAACACGCGATTCACAAATCGACGCAGTGCGCCTCCTGCCACGGCTTCGATGACATCCATGCGGGGCGTTTCGGGCGGGACTGCTCGCGGTGCCACAACGAGCGCGACTGGAAGCAGGTGAGGATTGCACGCTAGCGGGAGCCCTAGAACCAACCGCTCTTTTGAGACGCCAGGAATTCTGCGGTTTCGCGGTGACCGTTGCGCTCGGCGAGATCCCGGGCGGTGTTGCCCTGTTTGTCGCGGACGCCACTCTTCGCTCCGGCCTCCAAGAGCACCGCGGCGACCTGCCGGTGCCCTTCCGCCGCCGCTCTCATCAGCG
This sequence comes from uncultured Spirochaetales bacterium, assembly GCA_964615045.1. Taxonomy (GTDB): domain Bacteria; phylum Myxococcota_A; class UBA9160; order UBA9160; family PR03; genus JANQRO01. The sequence continues at coordinate 10,568 of CAZTOE010000015.1, read as the reverse complement.
GCGTCCAGGAGGCCCCGTCCCGCAGGTTCGGGTCCGCCCGATAGCGCAGCAAGACCGCGGCCGCTTCCGCATGACCCCGGTGCGCGGCGATCAAGAGCGGGGTGGACCCCGATGACGTGCGCTCGTCAACGCGAGCGCCGCGCTGCAACAGGATCTCCACGATCGCCGCATCGCCGCTTTGCGCGGCGACGAGGATCAGGGATTCGCCATCCGCACAGGTTCCGGTTCCAGGAGCCCCAGCGTCGAGAATGACCAGGGCACTCGCGGCGTCCTGGCCGCGAACCGCGAGACAGAGGCTGCGCGACAGCGAATCCGGGGCAGCGCGCGGCGCCAGCTGCGCGACCAGGCTGCGATGTTTGCGCTGGGCGGCGAGCTCGAGGGGCGTGCGCCCGGTCTCATCCAACGCGTTGACCTCGGCGCCAGCCGTGAGGAGCGGGTCCACGCACTCGACGAGACCGGCTTCGGCGGCCTCGTGGAGAGCGGTGCGCCCGCGCGGCCCTGCGCGGTTCGCGTCCGCGCCCGCCGCCAGCAGGGCCCGCAGCGCTGGACACTGTCCAGCCCTCGCAGCCTCGACGAGGCCGGGGCGCTCTCCGGCGTCCGGGTCCGCGCCCTTTTGAAGCAGCATCGACACGATCTCCAGATTCCCCTGAGCCGCTGCGCGGCCGAGCGCCGTGGCGCCCTCGGGATCGGTTTGATGGGGATCGGCCCCCGTCTTGAGGAGCGCGCCCACCACCTCCACCTGGCCGCGCCACGCCGCCACGTTGAGCGGGGGCCAGGCGCGGTACGCAGCAGAGTTCGCGTCACCCACCATGATCTGGGTGGCCCCCTCAATCCATTCTCGGTTCGCGCCGCGCCGCGTCGTGGGCTTTTGGGCTGCCCGGGCACCCGCCCGCTCCAAACGCGTCGCGACGCCCGCGTGGCCAGCCGCCCGCGCCACGTCGAGCGGGTTGCGCCCGGAGCGGTCGCGGGCATGGGGTGAGGCCTTCGCCTGAAGCAAGCGCTCGGCGACCTCCAGGTGGCCCTTGCGGGCGGCCAGATGAAGCGGCGTCGCCCCGTCGCGGTCGCCCGGGGCCGGGTCCGCCCCCGAACGCAACAAGAGTTCCACGAAAGCGGCGTCGCCTGTCTCTGCCACAACGTGAAGCGCGGTACGCCCGGCCGCATCGCTCGCGTTGGGGCCCGCCCCCGCTTCGAGCAGCACCCGCGCCAGCCCCGGGCGCCCGCTCGCGGCAGTCCGTACCAGCAGTGGCATCCCGCTCGTATCGATCCCGTTGGGGTCGGCTCCGCGGTTCACCGCGGCGCGCGCGGAGGCCGCATCGCCGATGCGAAGCGCCTGCTCGAGGGCCGCGTCGGCATCCGAAGCCGAGGCCTGCATGCGCGCCGGCGCCGCCGCCCCAGCCCCGCCGCGGAGGATACGGTCGACTTGGCTGCGGGCCTTCGTGTGACCCTGCGCCGCTGACGCCTCGAACCAGCGCAGCGCCTCCTTGCGCCGGATTTCAGTGCCTCGTCCGTCTCGATACATCACCGCCAGCTCGTATTGCGCCCTGGCGTGACCCGCCTCCGCCCCGCGCTGGAACCACGCCAGGGCCTCGGAATAATCCTGCTTCACGCCGCGACCGGCGCGGTAGAGGACGCCGAGCCGGTAGCACGCCTCGGCATCGCCCTGTGCGGCGACCTTGGCCCAGATCTCAGCCGCGCGATCGAATCGCTTGGTGCGAACGGCGAGCTTCGCCGCCGCGTGCTCGGCTTCAAAGGCTGCGGTGACGACCGAGGCGGGGAACGCGAGCACCCCGAGCAGAAACAAGACGCGGGCGATCAATGCAGCGGTGTCCCGTACTTCGTCTCCACCTCGACCCCGATCGCCTTGAGAAACGGCGTCGGGAGCACTCCACCAGCGCACACGATCACAGCGTCGTTGGGGAGGGACTCGGAACCCGCCTCCGTGTTGAGTTGAACCGCGTCGGCATCGATGCGCTCGACCTGGGACGAGAGCAGCACCCGCAGCCGGCACGCGGATTGGGCCGCTGCGACGCGCTCGCGGTTTTTCGGCTTGGCCCGCCCGAACGTCTCGCTTCGGTAGGACAGCGTCACCTCAGTGCCCGGCTCATCGGCGATGCTGGTCGCCGCTTCGAGCGCACTGTCTCCGCCGCCCACGACGAGCACCCGCTGGCCTCGGTATTGCTCGGGGTCGATCAGGCGATACACGACCTTGGTCCGTTCTTCGCCGGGGACGCCGAGCTTGCGCGGTGTGCCGCGGCGTCCGATCGCGAGCAACACGGCGCGGGTTCGATAGATCCCGCGCGCGCTCTTCACCTCAAATCCGCCGGCGCCCTGGGAGATGGACTCTACCTGCTCCTGCTCGCGCACGGTGAGTCCCGTGCGCTCGAGCACCTGGCTCCAGAACCCGAGCAGGGCTTCCTTGGTCGTCTCGCGAATCTGTACCGGTCCGATCAGCGGCAGATGGGCGGGTGCCGTCATCACGATCTTGCCGCGCGGGTAGTGGGCGACGGTCCCGCCGAAGCTCTCCTGCTCGAGGGTGACGAAGCGCAGGCCCTGCTCCATCGCGGCGAGGCTCGCGGACAGGCCGGCCGGACCCGCGCCGACCACCACGAGGTCGAGCTGCTCGCCTTCGGCGCGCACTTTGGATCCGCGTGTGACCGACTCCACCGCCTGGCGCCCCTGCTCGATCGCGTTGCGGATCAGGCCCATCCCGCCGAGCTCACCGGCGACGAAGAGACCGGGCACGTTGGTCTGGAAGTCGGGACCGACCTTGGGAATATCGACGCCGCGCCTCGCGGAGCCCAGTACCAGCTCGATGGCTCCGGTCGGGCAGGCCTCCTTGCACGCCCCATGACCGATGCAGTGGGAGGGATTGATCAGCCGCGCCTTGCGCCCGATCAGCCCGAGCACGTCGCTCTCGGGACACGCCGTGACACAGGTCGCGCAGCCGAGGCAAAGGTTGGGATTGATCACCGGGTGGAGCGATGCCGGTTCGGTGAGACCCGCCGCCCTGGACGCTTGAAGCGTCGCCGCGGCACGCCGCGTGCGGCGCGAAGTGACGAAAGCCCGCGCGCCCCAGATCGCGCCGAGCGGGAGCAGGTAGATGGAGACGGCAAGGAGGTCGAATTGCATAGGGTGCCCAGGGTTGGAATCAGAAGTCGTATCGGACGCCGACCGTCGCGGTGTAACCGACTTCGTCGGCCTGCGCGTCGGATCCGAAGTTCTGCTCCCACAGGAAATCGCCGCGCAAATCGAGCGTAAAACGCCGGAATCGGTACTCGAGGCGCAAGGTGGGACGGAGCGCAATCGTCTCGCTGTCACCGGTGCTGGAGCGGTAGTCGACCCGCACGAGGGGATTCACGCGGAAGCCCGAGACCACGGGATAGCGGCTGTTCAAGATCAGCGTCACAAAGTCCGTCGGGTCGCCCTTCTGAAGCCGCAAGCCCACGATGCCCACATCCCCTTGTTTGAACAGACCGTTGCCGATCAGCTGCGTGTAGAGCGCGTAGTCGGGACCCACCGAGCCGGTCCCCGAAATCTCGCTCAGGGCGAAGGGGTCGAAGGGATCGATCTGATCGGGATCGAGGCGGGAATCTTCGGTGCTCCCGAAACTCGAGACGCTCAGGTCGCTCGAAATCTGCCAGCGCGGACTCAGTTGATGGGTGATCCCGAGGTTGGCGAGTTTCGAGGTGGAAGTGCGATCTTTCGCGAGTTTCTTGAGCTCGCTCTGGCTGAAGCGGCCGTCGAGGTCTCCGAGATCCTCGGCACCCTGGCCGATCACGGCGCTACTCGTGGTGAGCACGGGAGACGTTCGGTAGTCGAGCAACAAGTTCAGGTGGGTGGCCTCGTCGATCGGCCAGAAGGCCGTCAAGAAAGCGGTATTGAGGGTGAGGAAATAGACGTCGAAATCGACTAGCGCGGCCAGGGAGCGGCCGTTCTTGAAGTAGCGGAGCTCGCTTCCGATCGCCGCCCGGTCGAGAAAACCGTAGGCTTGCTGAGCGATTCCAAAGAACTCGCCGCTCATGGATTTCTCGAAGCCGTTGAAATCGAAGCTCAACCCGGCAAAGCGCTTGTCGGTGCGAAACTGATTGGAGCTGAAGATGCTGACCGGGAAGCCCGCCACCGCTGAGATTCCCCACTCGTTGGGAAACCCGTAGCGGATCCGACCGCCGTCGAAGCGCTCGATCACGCCCCCACGATTGGCGGAGCGCCGTCCCAGATGCCCTGAGAGCGGCCCTTCGCGATCGGTGAGCTCCACGAAGGCGGAGCGGAATCGCTTCTCGTCCTCCCCCCCTTCCAGGAAGTCGGCCAGATAGGACATCGAGAACTCGCTGCGCAGGTCGACCCGTGGAAGCCGAGCGCGCAGTCCAGAAAAGAAGTCGCTGTGGAGCGACGAATCCGTGACGACGCGGCCCACCGGATCAATGTCGTGCACGTCGTAGCGGTAGAAGGTCGAGACGCTGCCAAAGACGTCGTACCGGATCGCCCGCTCGCGCCGGGGCGCTCCGGGCAGCCGTTCGCGCCCCGGCTTGGCGGCGGTCAGCATCGCCTCGAGGCGCTGGCGCACCCGCTCCGCACCTTCGGTTCCGGAATAGCGCTCCAGATACTCCTCATACTGTTTCTTCGCATGGGCGAGTTGCCCGTTGCGCTCGCGGGCCACGCCGAGGAGCTCTTTCGCTTCGGCGCTGTACGCGTGCTCGGGGCGAGCCAGAACCTTCGTGAGGACTGGAATCGCCCGGTTCGGATCACCCGCCGTGAGCGCCTCCCGCGCTTCGCGCATTAGGGCGTCGACTTCGGCCTCTACGACCGGAAACGCCTCGGTCTTTGAGCGAACGGGCGCGGACGCCTCGGGTGGGGGAACCGGCTCGAAGGCGAATCGGTCGGCGCGGGCGTGCTCCTCCTCGGTCACGAGGAGCACCCTCGCCCCCGGAAACTCGGCCGCGAGCGACCGCTTTCGCGCGAGGGCCGCTTGGGCATCCCGGAAGAACCCGATCTGGATGCGTTCCCATGCGCCGCCCTCGCGAGCGAAGGGCACCCGGTAGAGGCGCTCCCCCGGTTCGAGCGCGACCGCCGGGTCGGGTGGTCGTTCGCCGGCCGGGTAGGCCAGCAGCTCGAGCGCGTGAAAGGGCTCGGCCACGCGTGCTGGTGGGCGTTGCTTGGCCTCGACGCGGATCACGAGATTGCGAAACCCGCCGCCCGGCGTCACACGGAAGCGGACCGGCTTGTCGAAACGGACCTCGAGACCGTACTGGCCGACGGAGCCTTGCCCGAAGATCACCTCGCGAAGGCCGAGTGCGTTGCCCTTGGGCGCGCTGCGCGCCTCGCCACGTTTCAGGAGCTCCGGAACCGGACCGAAGGCGAGAGGCTCGAGCTGGATCAAGATCGTGTCGCCGACACTCGAGGGTGTATGACGCAAGTACTGAACGGGAACGGCAAAGCGAATCGACACGACGCCGCCGGATCCGTCGCCCTCGACACTCAGATCCTCGATCAGCGCCCCACTTTGGCCGCGGGCGACGCCGGCCGGCTTCGCGAGCAACAGAAGCGCAATCCAAACCACGCGCCAATGCCGGAGCGGCCCGGCGCGGCTTTGAGATTGCGCTTCGGTCTCCGCCAAGAAGCTCCCCTCCGAGCCTCCTTAACGTCCAGTTTGTAAGCCGCTTGACGGGTCGCTCGGGAAGCAGAACCGGGGCGGCAACCGACACGCAAGTGTGACGGAAATGGGGCTTCGGAGAAACAAAAGCCAAAGGTCCGGTCGGCCGATTCGGATAGGGAAGAGCGATCCCGCCGATCGCTCTCGCGCGGAAAGGAATTGGCTTGGCGGCGCTGCTTGCCAACGGACGCAGTCGCTGGTGGAGTCGGTTGGCTCTGTTGTGCTTCGGTCTATTCGCAGCCGACCGGGCTCACGCCGTAGCACCCGACGTCTTCGATCACTTCTCGACCGGGTTTCCGCTCACCGGGCGCCACGAGGCCGTGGCTTGCGACGGGTGCCACGTAGGGGGCACGTTCCTGGGCACGCCCAACGATTGCGGCGTGTGCCACGCCGGAAGCGGGGCGATCGCCACCACCAGCAAACCCACGAACCACGTCCAGAGCGGCAACAACTGCGAGGACTGCCACACCACCACCACCTTCACCGGCGCCGTCTTCGATCACGCCGGCATCACCACCAACTGCTTCAGCTGCCACAACGGCGTCACCGCCCTCGGCAAGTCCCCCGGCCACATCCAGAGCGGCAACAACTGCGAGGACTGCCACACCACCACCACCTTCACCGGCGC
>CAZTOE010000015.1:0-4190 GCA_964615045.1 uncultured Spirochaetales bacterium | reverse complement strand
CATCACCACCAACTGCTTCAGCTGCCACAACGGCGTCACCGCCCTCGGCAAGTCCTCGAACCATCTCCAGACAGGCAATAATTGCGAGGATTGTCACACGACGCTCAGCTGGAGCGGTGCCACCTTCGACCACGGGACGATCACTGCCAACTGCTTCAGCTGCCACAACGGGGTCACCGCTACCGGCAAGCCCCCGAACCACATCCCGACCGGCAACAACTGCGAGGACTGCCACATCACCACGACTTTTAGTGGCGCCGTCTTCGACCACACCGGCATCACCGCGAACTGCCAGCAGTGTCATAACGGCAGCACGGCCGAGGGCAAACCGGCCAGCCACATTCCCACCGGCGCCTCCTGCGAGCTCTGTCACAGCACGATCGCTTGGGTCCCGGCGACCTTCGACCATACTGGCGTCACCGGAAATTGTGGGACCTGCCACAATGGCACGACCGCGACCGGCAAGCCCGCGCAACACTTCGTGACGGCTTTGGAGTGCGATAGCTGTCATCTCACCGCGCGCTGGACGCCAGACGTATTCAACCACACGTCGCCCCTCTATCCGGGCGACCATCGAGGGGACCCCCCGTGCACCGCTTGCCACCAAAGCAACAACCAGGTGGCCACCTACACCGCCGCGGCCTACCGACCTGATTGCGCCGGCTGCCACGCAAACGACTTCAGGGCCGGCCCCCACAAGAAACACGAGAATCCTGATGCTCAATACACGGTGGGTGAACTGCGCGACTGCACAGGCGCCTGCCACATCTACACGGACCCGAGCCTGACCACCATCAAGACTTCGCGCAGCGGGCATCACCGCGCGAGCGACGGAGGCTGGGACTAGACGTCGCGCAGGCGCCGCAGCGCTCGCGTCCAAAGCGCGAAGGCGCTCACGTTCGGCTCGCGGAACGCCGCTTCCCGAAGCTCGGCGATGCCGACGAGCTCGGGCTGGTGCTTCTCGTAGAAACGCGTCGCAGCCGTTGACGAATCGCCCCCGGCGCCGGTTAGCGCTTCGCCGGTGAGCTCGCGCTGCAGATCGAGCAGCTCGCCGCGTAGCTCGCGGGCGAAGAGCCGCTCCCAATCATCGCGCGCTTCGAGCCTCGAGAGTTGCTCGTACGCAGCGCTAAAGCCCAGTGCTTCGCCGAGCGCCGTGTACACGCGCGCCGCCTCCAGCAGGGCGAGCGAACTCCCTTCGCAGACGCGCACAATGTTGATGCCCCGATCGGCCAACGGAAACCGCGCCACCGCCGCGGCCAGCGCGGCGGGGATTCCGTTCCGCACCAGCCCCGCTTCGCGGCCCGCCAGCTGCTCGCGATCAAAGGGGGACAGAAAGCTCTCGATATGGCTCCGGAGCGCCAACAATCCGCGCTGCCACGACTCGATCAGACGTGGGTCGAGCGGGTCGTCGGCGGTTCGAGCCAGAAGTCGCGCGGCGTCGAGAACTGCGCCTTCCATCATCAGCAGGGCCCCGCAGACCACTTCGTGGGATACCGAGACGGGAAGCGCCAAGAGCTCGACGCGCTGTTCCTCCGCTCGAAGAAGCATCTCCGCACCGAGCAAAGCCGACGCGGCGTCGTCGAGACCGAGCCTCACCTCGGCCGCAAAGCTCAAAACGCCGCTGGCGCCGAAGGCGTCCACGAGGCGGGAGGCCACGACCAGGCCTGTGATCTCCCGACGCAAGCGGTGCTGCGCGGTCAGATCCGCGTCGAGCGCGCGAAGGGGAGCCGGGAAATAGGCCTCGAAGAGCGGGCGCAGCGCGGGGTGGTCGGCCCGTGCGCTGACCGACAGGGCTTGCCGCAGATGCAATTTGGCAAGGCCCAGCAAGACTGCGAGCTCGGGACGCGAAAGGCCCCCTCCCTCCGTCCGGCGGCGTTCGGCTGCGTCGCGATCGGGAAGCCCGAGTTGCTCGGCGGAGGCCTCGACCTCGGCGCACAACTGCTCGATGGCGTGTTGAAAGGGAGCGAAATCTCGCTCGGACCGCCGTTCGTCGAGGGAGAGCGCGAGCACCTGGCCGCGGTTGTGCGCGAGAACGTGGTCGCACGCCTCCTCCGCCGCGGCCGCCAGCCGGGTGCTCCGCTCGACCGGCGACAGCGCCCCCGTTTGCACGAGGGGGGCGAGCAACACCTTGAAGTTGACCTCGTGATCGGAAAGGTCGACGCCGGCGGAATTGTCGATTGCGTCGGTGTTGAGCCGAATCCCCGCAGCGGCCGCTTCGATCCGGGCGGCCTGGCTGAGCCCCAGGTTTCCGCCCTCGGCGACGACGCGCGCACGCAGCTCACTGGCGTCCACACGCACGGCGTCATTCGCGCGGTCGCCCACTTCGACGTGCGTCTGCCACGATGCCTTTACGTAGGTCCCGATCCCGCCATTCCAGAGGAGGTCCACCGGCGCCGCCAGAATCGCGTGGACCAGCTCGTCGCCGGTCGCCTCCTCGGCGTCGAGATCGAGGCGTTTGCGGACGGCGGGCGAGAGGGGGATCCGTTTGGCACTGCGCTCGTAGACCCCACCCCCCGCCGAGATCAACTGGCGGTCGTAGTCAGTCCAGCTCGAGGTGGTCAGTTCGAACAGGCGCTGCCGTTCCCGCCAGGCGAGCTCCGGATCGGGATCCGGATCCAGAAAAACGTGGCGATGATCGAAGGCGGCGACGAGGCGAGCGCGGCGCATCAACAGCAGCCCGTTGCCGAAGACATCGCCCGACATGTCGCCGATCCCCGCGACGGTAAAGCACTCATGCTCGACATCGGTCCCGAGGGCGCGAAAGTGGTGCTTCACGCACTCCCAGGCTCCACGGGCGGTGATGCCGTACTTCTTGTGGTCGTAGCCCTCGGAGCCGCCGGACGCGAAGGCATCCCCCAGCCAGAAACCCCGCCCCTTCGCGACTTCGTTCGCGACATCCGAGAGGTGGGCGGTCCCCTTGTCTGCAGCCACCACGAGGTACGGATCATCGCCATCCCGCCGCACTACGCCCGCTGGAGCCACGACTTGGCCCTCCGCGCCCAGGTTGTCGGTCAGATCGAGTAGCGCGCCGACGAACACGCGATACTGGCGGTCGGCTTCGCGCCGCGCCTCGCGCGGCGAGAGTCGGAGGCCCTTGAGCACAAAGCCGCCCTTGGCGCCCACCGGGACAATCAACCCGTTCTTGAGCATCTGGGTGCGCGCGAGATCCAGGATCTCGGTCCGCAGATCGTCCCCGCGGTCGCTCCAGCGCAAGCCACCGCGCGAGATCGGCCCGCCGCGGATGTGGATCCCGCGGAAGGCGGCCGCGTGGACAAAGATCTCTCGATAGGGATAGGGAGGCTGCAACACCGGCAGCGCGGCGGGGTCGACCTTGAAGGCGATCGTGTGGGAGTCCCGATGCGGGCCGAAGAAGTTGGTGCGCAGCGTCGCGTCGATGAGGTTGTAAAGGGCCAGCAGCGCGCGGTCCTCGTTGAGCGACGGAATCCGATCTCGGTAGGCCGTGAATCCGTCGCGGAGCCGCGCTTCACGTTCGGACCGTTCCGGCTCCTCGATCTCCGGATCGAAGCGCGCGGCGTGGTAAGCCATCAGGGTCCGGACCGCGAGCGGGTTCTCGAGCAGCACGGTCCGCACGAAGGGTCGCTCGAGCGTTCCCTGGATCTGCTGGAAATAGTCGAGGTAGGCGCGGATGGCGTCGACTTCGCGCCACGAGAGGCCGGCGCCGAGTACCAGACCATTCAGCGGATCCCATTCCACCACGCCGCCCAGCGCCGCCCCCAGCGCGGCGAACAAGCGCGGCGCGATCGCGTCGAGATCTTCTTGGACGGCCCCGAGCGGGAGCACCCGCAAGCTCACCAGAGCGGCCGGAGCGCGGTCGCCAGGCTCGATGCGGCTCTGTTGGGCGTCGATCACGCGAATCCCAAAGCTGTCGACCACTGGCAGCAGCTCGGAGAGGAGACGCGGCTCGGCCAGCACGATACGCAGCGTCGACGCCTCGCGCGGATCGCCGTCGCGGTCGAAGAACAGCGCGAACTGCGGCTGGCGGGTCTCGTAGAGCGCCTCGAGCGCTTCCACGTCGCGCGCCGCGTCCACGGGATGGGTCGACACGCGAAGAGATTCGGGGAAGGCCTCGCGGTAGCGAACTCCGAGCGAGGTGGCACGGGACTCCTCGCAGCGGGCCAGCAGCGCTTTCCCGAGCTGATCGTCCCAACTCGCGCAGCGGTCGCGGACTT
>CAZTOE010000014.1:2123-33004 GCA_964615045.1 uncultured Spirochaetales bacterium | reverse complement strand
CTACGACTTTGGGCAGGTGGAGCTGGTCGATCGTCTTCACGCCGAAGGGAATCACGCGAAATACGATGCCCTTGGTGCCGCGCTGCTGGAAGACGTTTACGCGGAAGCGTCCGAGGCCCGCGATGCCGTACGCGAGATCGGCCTCGCGCTTCTCCTCGAAGCGCTGCTTCTGGAGCGGGTTCATGACGTGCTCGGCAATCTGGTCCATCTGCTCGGGCAGAATTCGCTCGGCGTTCTTGAGCGGAACCAACGCGCCGTCGATGCGAAAGATGGGCGGCAGACCCGACTTCAAGTGGATATCGGAAGCCCCGCCCTTGAGCGCGATTTTCAGGATTTCGTTGAGCTCGAGCGGCATGGTGGTGCCTGAGCGCCTCCGGAGTGGAACCTCGGGGATTCTTCGTCCCGAAGCAGCGGCAGCTTGAGTGAATCCCCTCCGGGGGGCGTCTCGCCGCCCTGCACAGGTCGGGCTAGCGTCGCCCGTCTATGTGCCCCTCCCCCCGCTCGGCCCGGATCGCAACCGCGCTCAGCTTGGCGCTCTATGCCGCGCTCGCGGCCTCCGAAGCCTCGGCCCAGAGCCAGGCCGCACTCCCGGCTTCGTTGGCTCCCGACGTCGCAACGGCCCGTCAGGGCTACCCCGAGCTCATTGAGTATGGCACGCGGGCCGGAGGCCTCGTCATCACGGACGTGAACCCGGAAGCACTGGCTGAGGTCCTCGAGGCACTGGCTGCGGGCGTCTTTACGCCACAGTTGGAGGCTGCTCTGCGCGTGATTTTTCGGGGGATGGCGCGACAGGTCGGAGCCGTAGCGGTCGTGGGCCGCAACATCATGCAGGACGCGGCGGGCGCGGCGGCGACCGGCGGCCACACCGAGGCAGTGCGCGGGGTCACCCGCCTGCTCTTCGGGGTCATGGAAGATTCGGGCAACCCCTACTCGCTCCTCGCCGAGGAACTCCTCAAGGAGACAATGCGATGCGGCGCCGCGGCAGCGGGCGACGAAGCCCTGGTGCGAGAAATCGCGGCCCGGATCAATCCGGACCAGGCCCTAGCCCTGGATCGAACCGACGGAACCTTGGGCGATCGCTACGGACTGCACGAGCGTGCGGACCTCTTCACCGTGATCGCGGAGGGAGCGCGGGTGCTGGCGACCGGTACGTTTGGAACGATCGTTCTGTCCCGCGACGCGGGGGCGTCCTGGGAAACTCCCCAGACCGGAACCGACGAGCCGCTCTACGCCGCCGCCTATGGCCCGGGAGAGGAAATCTGGGTGGTGGGCCGCCGCGGCGTCGTGCTGCACTCAAACGACGGCGGTCGCCGGTTCGCGCGCAGCCCCACGCCGTTCGACCGCGCGTTCTTCGGCGTGTTGCCCGTGGCGCCTCAGGAGGCCCTGGTGACGGGCGATTTCGGCCTCCAGCTCGTGCGCGACGCGGACGCCGGCGTCTGGCGGTGCGTCCCGCGCGAGCAAGACCTCGTCCTCGGACGGATCGTGGCGGCGGGCTCGGACGCCGCCATGGTCGCCGAGTTTGGCACCATCGAGCGCCTGCCCGGGGGACGACTGCCGGGCCGCGCTGGCGCGCTCACCGGTGTGCCCGAGGACATCTATCTCTTCGATCTCTGGTTTGACGCGCGCGGACAAGTCGGGATCGCCGTCGGCCTCGCCGGCACCGTGTTGCGCACGGAAGACGGAGGGGACCACTGGGCGCCCGTCGCTGCCAACCTGGAAGCGGATCTCTACGGAGTGGGTGGGTCCGGCGATCGCGTCGTAGTGGTCGGGGAGCGGGGGGTCGTCGCGATTTCCGACGATCGCGGCATCTCCTTCGCGCCTCGCGACGCACTCGCACTGAAAGTTCCCTTCCACGACGTCGCCCTCGGCGACCCGGAGAACGGCTACCTGGTGGGACCGCGTGGGTTGATCGTGGCGCTCCGCGAGGGCGGCCGGCGCTTCGAGGTGGTGCGGGCCCCGGGATTGTTGGGGGAGCCCGAACGCGGCGAGGAGCATGCTTCGGGGAGCTCGCCATGAGCGCGGCGGAGCGATTCTCGCGTTTCTTCGCGCGTCACCGCCACGCCTTCGCCCTGGCAATCGCGCTGGCGACGGCGCTCTTCGCCTGGCAAATCCGCAAGCTCGAGATCTTCACCCAGTTCCTCGACCTGCTGCCCCGCCGCCATGCGTACATCCAGACCTACGAGCAGTATCGAGGCGTGTATGGCACGGCCAACACGGTCGTCGCGGCCGTCGTCGCGCGGGACGGAGACATCTATCAACGCGCCGTCATCGAGGCCATCCTCGCGGTGACCGAAGGACTCGATTCGTCCCTGGTCTCCGCCGAAGTCAATGCCCGACCGGCCAGTGAGTACGTTGAGCCCCGCGGAACGGCGGGTCGCGCGGTCCACGCGCTGGTGCGCCTGGCAGACAGGATTTTTCGGCGCGGGCGATCAGAGGCCGCGGAAACGGGCGTCGAGCACAACCTGACCTCGAGTCTCACGCACCGCAGCGCCCGCGATCAGCGCGTGCGCGTCGATGGGACTCTCGACTCCCCTCAATTGGTGGGAGAGATCCCGGCGACCCCGCAAGACTGGGTCGAGCTCCAGAAACGAGTGCACCGAAATCCGTCGGTCTACGGTGTGATGGTGTCCACCGACGAGCGCGCAGCGCTGGTAAGGGCGAGCTTCGTCGAGTCACGCCTCGACTACGGAGCCCTGTTCAAGCACGTGCGACAACTCGTTCGAGACGTGGAGAGCCACTATCCGGTCGATCTCTATGTCACCGGTCAACCGATCCTCTTCGGTTGGACGTACGCCTTCGCAACCGAAATTCTCTTGGTGTTCGTCTCGACCGTACTCGTCTCGGTGGCTTTGCTCTGGGCCTATTTCCGGCGCGCTTTCGGCGTCTTCCTCCCGCTTTCCGGAGCTGCGGTCAACGTGATCTGGGGGCTGGGGTTCGCGGCCTGGATGGGCTTCAACCTCGACCCCCTGGTGCTGGTGGTTCCCATGCTGATCACGGCACGGGCGATCAGCCATTCGGTGCAGTTCGTGGAGCGCTTCTACGAGGAATATGAACTCCTCGGCGACAAGGAGGAGGCGTGCATTCGCTCGATGAGCGAGCTCCTGCTGCCCGGTACGATGGCGATCCTCACCGACTGCCTGGGACTCTTGACGATCTCGCTGGCCACCATTCCGCTGATTCAAAAGCTCGGACTCCTGTGCGCGTTTTGGGCCGCTTCGATCGGGGTGACGGAGATGCTGCTCAATCGCCTCCTGATCCTCTACCTGCCGGCGCCGCGCGATCGGCAACACTACGTCCCAAGACCCGTGGCGGCGGTCCTCGACGCCGCGGCGCGCCTGGTCTCGTCGCACGCCGGGGCGCTCGCGATCGTGGTTCTGTTTGGGGCGGGCGCGGCGTTCTGTGTGGTCTGGGCGCGCCATGTGCCGATCGGCGAGAACCGTCCCGGCAGCCCGATCCTCTATCCGGACGCCGAGTTCAATCAGGCCGCCCGCGAGATCGGGGCGCGATTCTTCGGCCTCGACGATCTTCTCGTGGTAGCCCACTCGGAGGTCCCGGGCCGAGTTTACGCGCCGGATGCGCTCAAGTGGATCGAGGGCCTCCAACGCGTGCTGGAGACCGACCCGAAGGCCGGCGGCAGCCTTTCCTTCACGGACCTCTTCAAGCAGACGATCCGCACCTTCCACTACAACGATCCGCGCTGGGCCATGTGGCCCCAGAGCACGGCGGAAACGACGGGCTTTCTCTTCTTTCTGGAGACCGCCATTCCGGCGCCGGGGGTGCTCGACCCCTATCGCTCACAGGACAGTCTTTCGCTCGCGATTCGCGTCTTCTACCGCGACCATCAAGCCGACACCGTGCGCGCCGCCGACGAGCTTCTGCATCGCTTTGCCGAGCGCGAGCGTCTGGAGGGCAGTCTGGCAATCCGGCTCGTGGACCCCGAACCGACCGGTTGGCGGCGAGCGTTTCCCTCGCTTAATCGGTTGCTGCCTGCAGCCGAACCCGCGCTCGAAGTCACCGTGCCGGGTGAGGGAGGGGAGCGGCGCGCCCTGGCCGTCGAGAAACTCAACGGTCAACGCTGGCGCCACGGACGCGTGATCTCGCGCTTCGAAGAGGACGGGTCGGGGCTCGTGGCCGAGCTCCGCCGCCGCGGCCACTACGGGCCCTATGAGCTCTGGGTCCGGAAGTCGGCGGACGCCGACTGGGAGTTGCGCCCGAGCCGGGTCTGGCTGCGCGACGGCGTCGAGTTGCGGCTGGCCGCCGGCACGGTGGGAATCCTGGCGGCCGCCAACGAGGAGATCGAGGCCAGCCACAACGTGGGGCTCGCGGTGGTCTTCTTGATGACCTTCGTGATCATCACCTTGAGTTACCGCTCGTTCGTGGTGGGCGGACTGCTGATCGTTTCGCTGGGCACCGCCGCCTTGGCCGCGCTTGCCGTCCAGGCGGGCTTTGGCATCGGCGTCAACGTCAATACCTTGCCGGTGCAGGCGATCGGAGTCGGCATTGGCGTCGACTACGCCATCTACATCGTGGACCGGATTCTCCAGGAGCGCGAGGCGGGTCTCACCCAGATCGAAGCCGTCGCGCGCGGGATCCGGACGACCGGCCTGGCGATCGCCTTTACCGCGTCGACCCTGGTGGCGGGCATCATTTTCTGGATTCCCATCTCGAGCATGCGGTTCTCGGCGGAGATGAGCCTGCTGCTCTCGATCCTGATGACGGTGAACGCCCTCGGAGCGATCCTTCTGGTGCCGGCGCTGCTGCGATTGCTGCCGGCATCCTGGCTGCCGCATCGATCCGCCGGCTGAGCGCCCGGGTCGACGCAGTCGCTAGCCCGCGACGTGCATCGCGTCTTGCTTTCTCTTCCACGTCTCGAAGCTCTTGCCCGCCGCGGCGTCGCGCCCGGAGAAGCGGACGCGGCGGATGCGGTCGACTGCGATCTCCTCGGTCTCGGTGGAACCCCGGCGCCAGAGTCGGAGCGCGCGGTCGTCGAGCTTGGCCACATACCCTTCGACGTCGCTTCCGTCGGCGAGGGTGAGAGTCACATCGCCCCGGTATTCGAAAGCCATCCGCAAGACGTCGCGGCTGGCCGGCGCCTCATGGCCCTCCTGCGAGGCCTCTTCGCGGCCAGGTGCATGGGTCGACGACGGCCGATCGCTTGGCGCCTCGACCCGCGGGCCAAAGAGCACCGCGCGAATCATCGCCAACATCCCGCGCGGGGAAGAGAATGCCTCATCCACCGCACTCGCCTCGAAGCCAGAATGCACCATGCAGTTTTGGCATTTCGGGTTCCCGCTCGCGTGGCCGTAGTCCTGCCACCGCGTGCTCTCGAGGAGTTCCTGGAAGGAATTGGCATAGCCATCCTGAAGCAAGTAGCAGGGCTTCTGCCAGCCGAACACGTTGTAGGTGGGATTGCCCCAGGGCGTGCATTCGTACTCGCGCGAGCCGGCCAGGAACTCGAGGAAGAGCGCCGATTGATTGAAGCGCCAGCTACGCTTGCCCCGGTGGAGAATCTTCCGGAACAGGTTCACCGTCGCCTCGCGTCCCAGAAAATGCTCCTGATCCGGAGCCTTCTGGTAGCTATACCCCGGCGATACCATCATCCCTTCCACACCGAGCTTCATCATTTCGTCGAAGAAGGCGCGCGTCCGCTCGGCGTCCGTGCCATCGAAGAGCGTGGTGTTCGTCGTGACCCGGAAGCCCCGCCGCAACGCCTCCTCGATCGCCCGGTAGGCCTTCTCGTAGGTGCCCTCTCGGCACACCGCGACATCGTGCTCCTCGCGGAGCCCGTCCATGTGGACGCTGAAGCTCAAGAACTTTGACGGCGTGAAGCGATCGAGGTTCTGTTCGAGGATCAGGGCGTTGGTACACAGATAGACATAGCGGCCGCGATCGATGATACCGCGTACGACCTGCTCGATCTCGGGGTGGAGCAACGGCTCACCTCCAGGAATCGCCACGATCGGCGCAGGACACTCCTCGACCGCGCGCAGGCACTCTTCGACGCTGAGCTGTGTCTTCAAGATGTTCGAGGGGTATTGGATCTTGCCGCATCCGGCGCAAGACAGATTGCATCGAAATAGCGGCTCGAGCATCAGAACCAGCGGATAACGGCGATTGCGCCGGAGCTTCTGCCCCAGCACGTAGCTCGCCACGGTGAACATCTGACTCACGGGAACCGGCATCGCATGCTCCTCAATCCGACCAGACCGGCTCGCTACCGGCCCTCTCGAGTCTGTAGATACCGGCCCAGCGCCATCACGGGGAAGATCTGCCGGTAGAGGTGGTAATTAATGTAGAAGTCGCCCGGGAAACCGGTACCGGTAAACTGCGGTTCGTCCCAGCTTCCGTCTTCGCGTTGGGTGCGAACGAGCCACTCCACGCCGCGCCGGACGGCGACCGTGCGCTCGCCGGCGGCGAGCAGGGCAACCAGCGCCCACGCGGTCTGCGACGCGGTCGAGGTCCCTCGCCCGCGCCACGCCACATCCTCGTACGAGCGCAGATCTTCGCCCCATCCCCCGTCCTCGTTCTGAACCTTCTCGAGCCAAGCAACGGCGCGCCGGACCGGTTCAGCTTCGGGGGACACGCCACACTCGATCATCGCGGGCAGGGCGGCGCCCGTCCCGTAGATGTAATTCGCCCCCCAGCGCCCGAACCAGCAACCCTCGGGCTCCTGCTCGGCGAGCAACCAGTCGAGCGCCCGGACCGCGCGCGGGTCACTCTGGCGACCCTCGCGCCCGAACATCTCGAGCGCGTGTGCGGTGACATCGGCGCTTGGCGGATCGGTGACTTCGCCAAAATCGCAGAAGGGGAGTTCGGAGCACAGCGCGCTTCGGTTGTCGGCGTCGAAAGCCGCGAAACCGCCGTCCTTGCACTGCATCCCGAACGTCCAGCGCAGCGCACGCTGGCAGGCATCTTCGATCCGCTTCTCGACGACCGGATCGGGGGATCGGACGCCCCGCAGCGCCATCACCACCTCGGCGGTGTCATCGACGTCGGGATAGTTGTCGTTCTCAAACTCGAAAGCCCAGCCGCCAGGCGGAAGCTCCGGACGCTGTACGGCCCAGTCCCCTTTGGCGGTGACCTCCTCATCCAACATCCACTCCGCGGCGCGAAGCAGCACGGGATCGTCGGGATCGACACCCGCGTCCCGGAGGGCCACCACAGCGAGGCAGGTGTCCCATACCGGCGATTGGCACGCTTCGAAACGGCGGAAGTCGCCATCGCGAACCACGAAGCCTTCGAGACCCGCCAGGCCCTTCTGAAGGACGGGGTGATCGAGCGGGTACCCCTGCAGGTGGAGCGCGATCATGGAATAGACCCAAGGCGGCTGAATGCCGCCCCAGCATCCGTCCGCTTCCTGGCGCCGGACGATCCACTCGGTGGCGACCCGCATGGCGTGGTTTCGCAGGGGTTTTCGGGGCAGTCGCTCGTAGAGGTGGAGCAGACGGTCGAGGGCCTGAAACCGTCCGGCCCACGTCGAGAGCGGCTGCCGGTCCGCCGGTTTGGCACCGACGCGCAGCTCGGAGAGCGTAAAGGGCAAGCGACGGCGGGGCTGCCGGGCGCAGACGATCGCGAGGGGAACGATGGTCTGGCGCGCCCAGCAGGCGAAGCTGTAGGCGTTCAGCGGGAACCATTTGGGGAGCAGAATCAGCTCCGGTGGGATTACGGGAAGATCTTCCCACGACCACTCGCCGAAGAGCGCGAGCCAGATGCGCGTGAAGACGCGGCTGCCCTCGATCCCGCCCATCGCGCGGATCCGCCCACGGGCGAGCCGCATGTGCTCGGCGTCGGTCGGGTCCCCAGCGAGGCGCAGTGCCGCGTAGGCCTCAACGCTAGCGGACAGATCCGCATCCCCGCCGTAGTAGATCTGCCAGGCGCCGTCTTCCCGCTGCTGGCTGCGAATCCAGTTGGCGGCGAGCTGCGTTTCCTCTGGATCGCGGATGCCGAGGAATTGGCGCATCAGGAGATCCTCGGCGTCCATCGTGACGTTGGTTTCAAGCTCACCCTTCCAGAAGCCGCGAGGGTCCTGGAGCGAGGTCAAGTAGGCGGTGCCGCGACCGAGGGTCCGGAGAGCCGCCTCTCGGGTTTCCAAGCTCGTGCTCAGCTGCAACGCCGGGTTCCTCCAGAATCAAGGCGTGAAGCATGCGGTCGAGCCACGAGCCCGAGCTCGGCCAAGGCGGCGCGGGCGGCAGCGTTCCCGCTGCGCACGGCGCCCTCCATCGTGGCGGGCCAGCCCGTGTCGGTCCAAGCGCCGGCCATGAGGATCGCGGGGTGGGCGGTACGCGTGCTCGCGCGACCGCGCGCCGAACCCGCGCTCTGATTGAAGGTCGCAGCCCGCTCGCAGGTCGAGAAAAACCGCACCAGTCGAGCGCTGCGCGCACGGGGAAAGACGCGCTCCAGTTCCGGCGCGAAGCGTCGCTGCAGCTCGACTCGGGAGACGCCCAAGTACGGATGCGCCGCGGAGAGCGAGATCGCCAGGTACTGTCCCCGCTCGAGGCCCGAAGCCGCTGTCCGATCGAAGACCCACTGGAGCGGCGACGACACTGTGGCGAGGAAGGGAAGGTCGGTCACGGGCCGGTCGTAGAACACGTGGAGGTTGACGATCGGGGTGCGACCCAACCCTTCGACGGCAGCTCGATCGACGCCTGCGGCGGGGGGAAGGAGCGCGGCCGCCGCTTCGTGATCGGCCGCCACGATCACCGCCCGCGCAACGTGACGCTCGCCGCCGACCCAGACCGCCGCTCGCTTGTCACCGAGCACTTCGATGCGCTCGACGGGAGCCCGCTCGCGCACCTGCGCGCCTGCTGCAACGAGCTGCCCGCGCCCCGCTTCGGCGTGCAGCGCCTGCAGGGGAATCGCGGCGTAGCCGATGTCGGCGTGGTCCGCGCCGTCCAAAAGGCCGGTCTGAAACACCTTGGCCGCCAGGGCCAGCGAGGCATCGGCAGCCCCGATGTTGAGCGTGGGGCGGATCAGAAGGTCCCAGAAGCGCTCCAGCGATGCGGGGCTCGCGCCGCGCGCCTCGAGCCACTCCCCAAAGCGTTCGCGATCCAAGGTCGGATCCCCGAGATCGAGCTTCCCCAACGCCCGGGTGAGCCTCGCCGCGCGAATTCGCTCGCCGAAGGGCAGATGGTGGTAGCGGAGCAGACTCGGAGCCAGGTGGAGTGGGCTGGGCAAGGAATGGCGCCGCAGCCACGCAAGGCGGCCCTCACCGTCGGCAATCGGGACCTCGAGGCGCGGTTGCAGGCGAGTGTACTGCTCAACCCCCAGGCGCTTCAAAAAGTCGCGGTAGGCGGTACAACAGCGCAGAAAAACGTGCTGACCGTTGTCAATGGTGAGGTCGTCGCGTCGAAAGGACCAAGTCGCGCCCCCGAGTCTCGGGCGCGCCTCGAACAGCGAGACCTGCGCTCCGGCGTCGGCGCATGCCACCGCCGCGGAAAGCCCCGCCAGGCCTCCCCCCACCACGATCACGCGCGCCTCAGCCACGGCGAGGTCTCCACCAGAGGCGCAACGCGTGACGGAAGGTGCGCCCCCGACGCGGTCTGGCGAGGCCACGCAAGACATCGAAACCTTGCCGCTCTACCGCATCCGCGGCCGCGTGTCCCCCGGCGGCGAAGCCAGCCACCGCGAGTCGGGCAAACCCGCGCAGGGCGCCCACCAACGGTTCCCCACGCCCGAGGAGCCCGCGGGCCCGTTCGATCTGGAACGCCACAGTGCGGCGCAGAGCGGGAGTCGCGCAGGTAGCGCCCAAAGAAACGGGGTCGCAACCGAAGTGGGCGAGGTCTTCGGCAGGCAGGTACACGCGCCCGGCCCGGAAGTCTTCGCCAACATCCTGACAGTGTTCAATGATCTGAAGCGCAGTACAAATCGCATCGGACCATTCGAGGTTCTCGACCGACACCGCATCGAACGCGTAGAGGACCAGGTGGCCGACCGGATTCGCCGAGAACTCGCAGTACTCGAACAGTTCGGCATAGGTCGCATAGTGGTGGACGCGCTGGTCCCGCCGGTTCGCCTCGATCAGCCGCAACAGCGGCTCTGCGGGGATCCCGTGTTCGCGCACTGGGTGGGCGAGAGCCGACACCAACGGATGCGATGGCTTGCCCCCCGCGTAGAGGCGATTCACGTCCGCCTCGAGGACGTCGAGGGCGGCGTCGCGGTCGCCGGGGAGCTCGTCGCCGACCTCGTCGACGAGGCGGGCGAACCCGTATACAGCGAGCAGGTCGTCGCGAAGCCGGGCCGGGAGCAGGCGCAACGCGACCGGGAAGTTCTCATCGCCCGCTTGCGAGAGCACGGTCCGGGCGTCGGGGAGTGAGCCCTCGCTCAAGACGGGCACCGCGCCGCTCACGACTCGGACTCCGAGCCCGACACCGCGAGTTCCGCCAGCCGCAGGAGACCCGCGCGGCGCCGATCCTGACTTTCGCCGACGGGGTCGAGCAGCGTCAGCAGGAGATTCCCGTCGAGCAGCGAAACCAGGCCGGCGGCGAGTTCGGCGGCGCGCCTCGGATCGTCGAGTCGCTGGGTGAGGGCCAGTTCGATCTTTCGCGTAAAAATCTCCTGGAGCCCAAAGAGCTTGGGCAGCAGCGACTCGCGCAGTTCGGGAGCCTCGAGAACCCAGCGCACGAAGGTTTCGATGGTCGCCCGGTTCTCGGCCACGAAACGCTCGTACACCGAGAAGATTTCGAAGATCTGTTGGGCGGGGTCGAGATGCTCGTAGGAGTTGGAGAGACGCTGGATGAAGGGCACCAACATCCGCTTGCAGACTTCCTCGAACAGCGTCGCCTTGTCACTAAAATGCCAAAAGACGGCGGAGCGGCTCACGCCGGCGGCTTGCGCGATCGCCCCGACACTGGTGCGGCTGTAGCCCTTGGAAGCGAAGAGCCGAACCGCTGCACTGAGAATCCGCTCTTGCGTCTCGGCCTTGCCGCCGGCCATCGGTCCCCTCGTCGCCCGGATCACCGGCTGCTCGTAAAGCGCGATCGCCATCGAGATGGTCCCGGCGCCTCAGCTGCGATCCGCTCGAGGGAGAGGACCGGGCTTGCGACCGCGGTCGCCCGGATCCAATTCGACCTCTAGCCACCGGTTGAGCTCTGCTCCGAGAACGCGGGGCACACGACGCAGTTCGCCGACGTTCCGGGCTCCTGTGAGCAGCATCATGGCGCGCACCGCCTCCGTCAAGCGACTCGCCTCCTCGGCCAGCGCCTTGGAGCCGCCGCGGGCGTGCGCCCGCAAAAACGGAAGCGCCAACCCCGCGACTTCGGCACCCAGCGCCAGCGCCCGCACGATGTCACCCCCGTCGCGGATGCCACCGGAGGCAAAGGCGCGCAGCCCGGCGCGCTGCGCGTAGAGCAGGCTCGCCGCTGTGGGGATACCCCATTCGCGCAGGGCAGCGCCGAGGGCCTGTTGCCGCGCCGACCCGCGCAGCGCCTCGACACCCGTCCAGGTGGTGCCGCCCCTACCGGCGACATCGACCCACTCGACCCCCATCGATCGCAGGCGGTGCAGCGTCGTCGGTGAGAGCCCACAGCCGGTTTCCTTGACGACCACGGGAATCGGCAGCTCGCCGACCAGCTCGCCGATCGCCGCGAGACATCCGCGGAAGTCGCGATCGCCCTCGTCTTGTACCAGCTCCTGGGCGGGATTCAGGTGAAGACACAGCGCGTCGGCGCCGATCTCTCGAATCAAGCGCTCGATCGCCTCGAGTCCGGCCTCACGTGCCTGGACGGCGCCGAGGTTGGCGAGCAAAAGGATGTCCGGCGCGACCTCGCGAACGCGGTAGCTCTCCGCCGCCGCGTGATCCATGAGCATCGCGCGTTGCGAGCCAACGCCCATGGCGAACCCGGACTTCTGGGCCACCGAAGCCAAAGAGCGGTTGAACTCGGCCGCCACGTCCGCGCCCCCGGACATTCCGGAAATCAGGATGGGCACCGCCAGGCGGCGCCCAAACAGCTCCACCGAGGGGTCGACGTCATGCCACGAGAGCTCAGGAAGCGCTTCGTGAAACAGATGGACTTCTTCGAGAAGTGTGCTCCGGCGGCCCTCTACATCCTGCTCAGCGCAGAGTGTCAAGTGCGACACCTTGCGGTCGGAAATCGCGCTCACGAGCGACCCCGCCCGAGCCACACCGACGCGGCAATCGCGACGCGCCGGGGGCGCGAGAGCCGCACGGCGCGCTCGAAACAGGGAAAGCGCTGGCGCCGCAACTCTTCGAGCAGAGCGTAGTAGATGCGGCCCATCGCCTCGGCGGGCCGGAGGGCACGGCGATCCACTTCGGGGAGTGCCAGGGCGGCGCGATCGTAAAAGACTCGGGCACGCTCCGCATAGAAACCCAGCAGCAGACGCAAGTCGTCGGACATCTCGCGGCTCAGGATGGTGTCGGGGTCGACATCAAAACGACTGAGATCCTCGGCGGGTAGGTAGATGCGCCCCTCCGCTGCGTCGCCTCCAACATCGCGGATCACGTTGGTCAACTGAACCGCGATGCCGAGATTCTCGGCGTACTCGAAGGAGCGCACGTCCCGGGCCCCAAGAATCCGCACCACCAGCAACCCGACCGTCGACGCGACGCGGTAGCTATAGCGACGCAGGTCCTCGAAGGTGACCATCGGTTCGCCGCGCAAATCGGATTCGACGCCGCGCAGCAGATCGACAAAAATCGCCTCGGGAAGACGGAAGCGATGCACGACGTCGCCCAAGGCGATGCCCACCGGGTGATCCGCCTTGTTCAGATACGCGAGTTCGAGCTCGTGCCTCCAGGCATCCAGCAGCCGGGACCGGTCCCCTTCGACGTTGGGGTCATCGGCGATGTCGTCCGCCAACCGGCAAAACGCATAGATCGCATGCAGGGCCGCCCGCCGATCGCGCGGCAGCATCCAGAAAGCCGATGCGAAGCTCGATCCGCTGCGCCGGGTCACCTGGGCGCAATGCCGGTAGGCCGCGCGCAATTTTTCCGGAGCGCCCACGCTAATTCTCGGACCGCCCCACCCAGGAGGGCGTGGCATCCCAGCGAGGGGATAAGTCGGGCGCGATCCAGCGGGCGGTCTCCTCGGCAACGGAGCCGGAGTCAAGGCCCTCGGCCCGCCATTGGTCCGCGGCTTCGCCGTGCTCCACGAACCGATCTTGGATCCCCAGTGTCAGGACCCGAGCTTCGGGAACCTCTCGCCCGAGCGTCTCTCGCACTGCGCTTCCGAAGCCGCCCGCCACGAAGTGGTCCTCGATCGTCACCACGTGGCCACACTGCTCGGCGGCGCTCCGCAGGAGTTCGCGATCGAGGGGCTTCACAAAACGCGCGTCGATGACCATGGCCGAGATACCGCGCGCGGCGAGCCGCTCCGCGGCAGCTTCGGCGACGGGAACGCTCTTCCCCAAGCCGACCAGCGCCACATCGTTGCCTTCGCGCAGGATCTCGCCCCGCCCGATCGGCAGGGGCTTGGCCTCGGGATCGAGAGCCACCCCCAGAGCGGCGCCGCGTGGGAATCGAATCGCGAAGGGCGCGTCCGCCTCCAATCCGGTCGCCAGCAGATGCTGGAGCTCGTTCTCGTCGCGCGGGGACGCGATCACAAGGTTGGGAATGCTCCGCAGGTAGGCGATGTCGAGCAGGCCGTGATGCGTGGGGCCATCCGCCCCGACCAACCCGGCGCGGTCCATGGCAAAAACGACGGGAAGGTTCTGAAGCGCCACGTCGTGCATGATTTGGTCGAAAGCGCGCTGTAGGAACGTCGAGTAGATCGCGCATACGGGACGGAATCCCTCGGTCGCCAGGCCAGCGGCAAAGGTCACGGCGTGCTGCTCCGCAATGCCGACATCGTACACCCGATCCGGGTGGCGCTCACCGAACTTGTCGAGACCGGTCCCATCCGGCATCGCCGCAGTGATCGCTACCAGGCGCGGGTCGCGGTCGGCGAGCCGGGAGAGCGCATCGGCGAAGCTCGCGGTCCACGACGGGGGACCGCCGGCCGTCTTCTGGCGCTGGCCCGATTCGATCTCGAAGGGCGTCGTCGCGTGCCACTTGAACGGATCCGCCTCGGCCGGTTCGTAACCGCACCCCTTGCGGGTGCGGACGTGCAAGACCACCGGTCCCGAGACGTCATCGCGCAGCCCCTCCAGAGCGACGATCAAGGCGTCGAGGTCGTGCGCGTCAACAACGCCGCGGTACTCCACACCGAGGGAACGAACATAGGCCTCGACGTCACCGGTTCGCGAAAGACCGCCGACGTTGGGGGCTATCGACATCCCGTTCTCGTTGTAGATGACCCGTACCGGTGCACCGATGTGGCCGGCGTGGTTCAGCGCCTCGAAAGACATTCCCGCAGTGGAGGCGCCGTCACCGATCACGGCGACCGCCTTGCGGTCCTCGCCCTTGCGGCGCGCGGCTTCCGCGATTCCGAGCGCCGCCGAGATGGAAGTGCCCGCGTGGCCGGCGCCGAAGACATCGTAGGGGCTCTCGCTCCGGCGTAGAAAACCGCTCGGACCGTCCGCCCTCTTGATGCGCCAGAGCCCTTCGCGTCGGCCGGTGAGCACCTTGTGCCCATAGGCCTGATGACCGACGTCCCAGATGATCCTGTCCTCGGGAGTTTCGAACACGTAGTGGAGCGCGACGCTCAGTTCGACAGTACCCAGGCTCCCGGCGAAATGGCCGCCGATCGCGGACCCTACGCGGATCAACTCTTCGCGCAGCTCCAAGGCGACGTCGTGCAGGGTCGGCTTGGAAAGCCGACGCAGGTCTTCCGGGCGCTTAATCGTCTCGAGAATTCCCACCCCTCACCTCCCTCAGCGAGCCAGCGCTAGAGGATTCAAAGTGGGGGGACACGTCACAAGGAAAACCGCTGACCAAAACAGCTTTTCAGACAGTTGAACGCCGAACCGGGGACTCTCTGATCGAAACCATAAACGTGGGGCTATCAACTCATATCGTGACAACCGAGGCGATCGCAGACTCCCAAGCCATCATTTTTCCCCGGGGGTCTTTAGCGGCGCGTCTTCGCCGGGCTGCTCTCGGCCATCGCGGGGGGCCTGTCTTTCCCGCCGATCAAGCGGCAGCGCCTGGATGCGAGCCCGTAAAAGGCGAGTGTTGCTGTATCCGAGTTGCGAAGAGACTTCGGGAGCCGCACCGCACGCGAGCACCAGCATCTCCTCGTTCATGTCGACGCCGATCACGGCGCCGGCGGGCCCGACGACCTGGGCCGCGATGAAACAGATTTTCCCTCCGCCACTCCCGAGGTCGAGGCTCACTCGTCGCTTCCGCCCGACTCGTCGTTGCGACCCCCTGGGATTGGATGCCGCAACCACGCCTTGAGTTCGTGGAGAGAGTCCACCACCCAATCGGCTCCGGCTTCTTCCATGGGTTCGCGGCGTGTGGTTCCTGTGGTGACGCCGACTGCGCGCACCCCCGCGGCGTGGGCGGCGTGGATGTCGATCAACGAATCGCCCACGTAGACCGCGGCGGCGGGAGCCAAGGCGAGGAGCTTCAGACAGCGGACGATCGGCTCGGGGTGCGGTTTCCGCCGCGTCACGTCCTCGCGACCGATCACCGCCCCAAAATGGTGACGGATGCCCCAGCGGCGGATGAAAGGGAGATCGCGTTCCGACGACGTGACGATGCCAAGCTTCACGCCCGCCTCCGCCAGATGGTCCACGATCTCGACACCCGGGTGGGGCTCGGTCTCAAAGTAGTAGCGCCGCATCCATGCCTCGCGGCGCTCGCCGATGACGCGCCCGACCAGGGCGTCGATGTCCGGGTGGTCGGCAGGAAAGAGTTTGGGCCAGGGGTTGGACTCGCCGAGGCTCATCAGTTCGTAGACGCGGTCGCGGGTCGGGGGCGGAAGCTGGGCCTCCTCGAAGACCTCGAGGCTCATCTCGTAGAAGAGCGCGACCGAGTCGGCAAGCGTCCCGTCGACATCGAACAGGACGCCCTCAAAGGGCCCGATCGGAGCAGCCGGCAGCGCCGACGCCGGCTCCGTGCTCCCGCGGGGTCTCCTGTCGCGTATGGCTCCCACGGCTCGCTCCTGGGCCAGGAGGGTCTAGCCAGGGCGGCGCTTCGCGCCGCGCCCCCGCGCCCCTCTGCCCTCGGCTAGGATGACGGCCCGAGGGCAAAAATCGAGCGGTGACTCGACGGAGGGATGCCAGTGTCAATCGAGCGTGTGGGTGTCGTCGGATGCGGGCTGATGGGTTCGGGCATCGCGGAGGTGTGTGCCCGCGCCAAGACCGAGGTCGTGGTCGCTGAGTTGGATGACCGCGCCCTCGAGGGGGGTGAGCAACGCGTGCGGCAATCGATGGAGCGGGCCGTCAAGGCCGGAAAGCTCCCCGAGAGCGAGCTCGAAGCGACTTTCGAGCGGATCCGCTTCACCACGGACCTCGGCAAGCTTTCCGACCGTCAGCTCGTGATCGAAGCGATCGTCGAGAACGAAGGGGCAAAGGTCGAGCTGTTCCGCGAGTTCGACCTGATCGTGCACGACGAGAACGCCATTCTGGCCTCCAACACCTCTTCGATCCCCATCATGAAGCTCGCGGTCGTGACAAAACGGCCACAGCAGGTCTGCGGACTCCACTTCTTCAACCCGGTGCCGGTGTTGCGGCTGGTCGAGCTGATCGAATCGCTCGTGACGAGCAAGGAGACCTCGTCGCGGCTCGCCTCCTTCGCGACCGACCGCCTGGGCAAGCACGTGGTTCGCTCACAGGACCGCGCCGGTTTCATCGTGAACGCCCTCCTGATCCCATACATCCTCTCTGCGGTGCGCATGGTGGAATCAGGCTTTGCGACCCCCGAGGACATCGACGCGGGCATGCTCCACGGCTGCAACCACCCGATGGGCCCCTTGGCTCTTTGCGACCTGATCGGACTCGACACGGCCAAGGCGGTCGCCGAATCGATGTATGAGGAGTTCAAGGAGCCGCTCTACGCCCCGCCGCCGCTGCTGTGCCGCATGGTCGAGGCGAAGCTTTTGGGCCGAAAGACCGGGCGCGGCTTCTACGACTACCAGAAGAAAGGCTGATGGGCGCCGAAAGAGGCCCCGGCTACCGCTGGGTCATCCTCGTCTTCGCGGTCTTGATGAACGCCGTACCGGCGGGCATGGCGTGGACCTACGTGGCATTGGTGGCCGCGCCCATGGTCAAGGACTTCGGCATGGGATTCGAGGCTTGGGGACCGCTTTGGTCAGCGATCTCGCTCGGCGCGATGATCTCGGCCGTGGCGGGCGGCGCCCTCGGCGACCACTTCGGGGTGCGTCCGGTCGTCGGTATCGGAGCGCTGCTGATGGCGGGTGCCCTCTTCATCCGCGCCGAAGCGCCCAGCTATTCCGCCGCGGTTGTCAGTATGGGGGCCTTCGGACTCTCGCTCGGCTGCGTCGCACCCAATCTGTCAAAAACCGTTGGACTGTGGTTTCCGCCCGCGGAACTCGGCCTGGCCAACGGCATCGCCCTGGCTGGCAACGGCGCGGGGATCGCGCTGGGGGCGGTGGTGACGCCCTATTGGGCTGCCGCCGCGGGCGGATGGCGGCCGGTCACCTCCTCGCTCTCGGTCGCAGTCGCCGTCCTGGGGGTACTCTGGCTTCTCGTCGTGCGCGACCGGTATCCGGGAGGAGGCGCGGCGAGCGGGCTTCTCGACGGGATGAAGCAGGTCGTCGGCGTTCGCGACGTGTGGATCCTGGCAGCCTGCTACTTGCTGTTCCTAGGTGGCTATCTCGGCGCCTATGGCTACGCGCCGACCTACCTTCAACAGCATCAGGGACTCAGCGCGGGACGAGCCGGTCTGATGATCTCGTTGGTCTTGTGGGGCTTCGTGGCCGGCGCCCTGGTGCTTCCCTCATGGTCCGATCGAATTGGCGTTCGCCGCACGGTCTTTGCGCCGGCGATGGTGATCGCCGGCGGCATGTTGTTCGGCGCGGCACTGCCGAGCGGGCCCAGCCTGGCCGGGGTCATGCTCGGGTGGGGCCTCGCGGCGGGCGTCGTGCCACTGCTGTTCGTGGTGCCCCTGGAAATGCCGGGGGTAGGGCCTTCGCTGGGCGGTGCTGCAATCGGAATGGCACTCACCGCCGGTTTCCTCGGCGGGTTCCTCTCGCCACTGATCGGAGTGCCTCTGGTATCGATCCACCCGCTGCTGGGCTTCGCCTTCTGGGCCTCGTGCTACGCCGCCTCCGGGCTGCTCTTTCTCAGCCTACGTGAAACGGGTCCGCGCACGCGACGGCAAACTGGTGCCGCTTAGACCGAGCATGAAGTTCGCTCCTCTTTTGGTTACTCGCTCCGGGTGAGATCGGGGTCGAAGTCGCCCACTGACGCCATGAGCCCCCCGTCCACTGGGTAGGCGACACCGGTGATGAACGATGCCTCGTCGCTCGCGAGAAATGACACCAACCGAGCCACCTCCTCGGGTTGCCCGACACGGCCTAGCGGGTGGACCCGGGCATAGGCCCCGCCGAGGATGCTTGGATTCTTGTGGGCGGGGCCGAGAATCGGCGTATCGATGACCCCCGGACACACCGCGTTGACGCGGATGTTGCGCTTCGCGAGATCGACGGCGGCACACTTGACGAGCCCGATCACTCCGTGTTTGGTCGCGCAGTAGGCGCCCATCCCCGGTCCCCCCATCAAGCCCGCATCCGAAGCCGTCACCACGATCGCACCGCCGGTATCGAGCATGGCTTCCGCCGCAGCCTGCATGCCGAAGAAGACGCCCCGGAGGTTGACCGCCATGACGCGGTCCCACTCCGCCACGGTGATCTTGAGGAGCGATTGAACCGTCCCCACGCCGGCGTTCAAGTAGGCGACGTCGAGCTTCCCGAAGCGCTTCACGGTGTCCGCCACGGCATCGCGATTGTCGGCCTGGTCAGCGACATCGGCGGCGACGGCGAAGGCCTCGCCGCCCCTCGTCTCGATCTCCTTGGCGACCTGCTGGGCTCCCTCGAGGTTGAGATCGGCGCACGCCACACGCGCGCCCTCGTGACCCATCACCCGAGCTGCCGCCGCGCCAATTCCCGACGCGGCCCCCGTCACCCACGCCACTTTGCCGTCAAGCCTTCCGCCCATCGCCAACCTCCAGCTAGAGCGACGGATTATACTCGGGCAGAAGCAAACGCCGAGTCGAGGGGGCGATCGACCCCAAGCAGACTAAGCTAGGCTCGACGTCGAAGCATTGGAGGCTCCATGGCTAAGAGCACCCCTGAGTTCGTCGAAGAACTGATGAAGACCATTCAAGCCAAGCGCAGCTTCGGAGGCCATCCCCTCTGGCATGCGATCGCTGCTGGCCAGGTGTCCCGGGAGGGGCTGAAGCTCTTCGCCCAACAGTTCTTTCTTCAAGTGCGGGAGTTCCCGCGCGGCATTTCCGCCCTCCACACGAACTGCCCCTTCCCGGAGGCGCGCGCCGAACTCGCAGAGAACATCTATGAGGAGGAGACCGGCAAGATTTCCGGCTGTGGGCTGCCGCATCCCGAACTCTTCATCAAGTTTGGCGAGGCGGTCGGCCTCAAGCGGGAGGAGATGATCGACGCCGAGCCCTTGCCCTCGACCGCCGCCCTGGTGCACTGGTTTGAGCTGGCCAGCAAAAACCGCTCGTTCTTGGAGGGTGCCGCGGCGATGACGCTGGCGGCCGAAGGACAAGTACCGGGAGCGTTCGCCAACTTCGCGCGAGCCCTCGAGAAGCAGTACGGCCTGGATCGCGAAGCCGTGGCATTCTGGGACGTGCACGAAGAAGCCGACAAGGACCACAGCGACGTCGGCGATCACATCGTGGTGCAGCACGCCACCAGCGACGAACTGCAGGAAAGAACCCGCCGTGCCGTCAATGAGTCGCTTGCGATGTGGTGGCAGTTCTTCGACGGGATGGAAGCGGCGATCGAAAAGCTGCCTTCCCAGTGAGCCCGCCAACAAAGGTTGCGCCGCCCAAGGCGTCGGCGCGACCGGCCAAGAGCGCTGAACGGCCCCTCGAGCCTTCCGGACCCAGCCCCTGCACTGGCACGCGCCATGCAATTGCAAGAGCCAGCGCGCGCTAGTGCAGGAAGGATTGAACCCGATGAGCCCGCTCACCGTCTTCACCATTGCGATCGGAGTCAGCGTCGCGGTCGGCCAGCTGCGCTGGTACGGCATGGCGCGCTCCGCCGACCGATCGGACGCGGCGCTGCAAAGAAAGCGGACACCGCGACCGCCGCAGTTCCCGAACGCTGCCCCGACGACGGGTGTGCCTCAGATCGCTTAGCGAGTTCTACGGCTTCGCTCGCCCGGGGCTCGCTGCGCGCGGCCTCTGGCCGCTTGCCGCTTAGCCGCGGGTGGTCAGGTCTGACCACAGGGCTTCCGCACCCCGTTCCGTCACGAAGCGGCCGAGGCGCTCGGCCCAATACGACTCGGAGCCGCACTCTGCCCGCCACGACCACAGCCGCCGCGTCGCGAAGTGGAGCGCGTGCTCATAGGTGAAGCCGATCGCGCCGTGCACCTGATGCGCGATCTGCGCCCCCCGTCCGGCGGCCTCGCCGCTGCGAAGTTTGGCAACGGCGATTTCGAACAACGCATCGCCCCGATCAGCGGCGCGGCATGCGGAGCGGGCCGCCGCGCCGGCCGCCGCCGCTTCACCGCCCAGCACGGCGAGCATATGCTGGATCGCCTGAAATTTGCCGATCGGCCGGCCGAATTGCACCCGTTCCCCGGCAAACCGGACCGACTCCTCGAGCAGATGTTCCAGGCCGCCGACGAGCTGGAGTGAACGCATCAGCGCGCCATACAGCGCGACGCCTTCCTCCGGAGCGGGAAGGGCGAGCGGAGCCGAGGCCACCACCGCGGCCCGCTCGAAGTGGAGGGTGTCGCGGGGCTCGCGGGCAAGATTGACCCCCGGCTCGGCCGCGACCGCGCTCGCCTCCACCAAGGCGAGCGCCGGCCCGTCTTCGGTATCGGCGGCCACCGCCAAGAACCCCGCGCCGCGGCCCCAGGGAACCCGTTGGGCCCGGCCCACGAGCCTGCGATCTCCCCGCGGACCGTCGAGGCGCAGTCCGGCTCCGTAGGCGATGCTGAGCGGCCCTTCGGGCACCTGGATCCCGGCGCTCCCAAGCAGCCACCCCGCGAGGATCGTCTCGGCGAGAGGTACCGGGGCGGAGTGTGCGCCCGCAGCCTCGACAATAACCCGCGTGTCTTCCCAAGAAGCCTCGTCATCGAGCAGCGGTTGGGTCAGTCCGTTCTCTTCCAGCGCTTTCCAGAGCGCGGCCGGCCACTCTCCCTGCTCGGCGGCCTCCATGACCTCGCGGCTCAAGTGGTCCGCAAACAAACGGTCCACGGTCTCGCGTAGCAGCTGGTGGTGTTCGTTCATCGCAGTCCCAACCCCCGCGCCATGATCCCTCGCAGAATTTCCCGGGTGCCCCCGCGCAGCGAGAAAGAGGGCGCGTGCTGCGTGAGGTAGGCCTGCACCTGCTCCAGGTCCCCCGCGGCATCGGCGCTCGGCTCACGCCCCAATAGTTCGTGGGCGAGTTCGGGGATCTCTTGCTCGAAAACGGCTCCGAGATCCTTCACCACCGAGGCTTCGAGCGCCGGGTCTTGGCCCCCACCCAGCATGCCGGCGACCGAGATGGACATCTGCCGCAGCGTCGCGAGGTGCGCCACCAGGCGACCGATTCCGACGCGGAGTCGTTCCGACCCATCGTTTTCGGCAGTCCGGACCAGCTGGCGCAAGAGCTCGAAGCTGCTCAGATAGCGCTCGGGACCGCTCCGCTCGAAGGCGAGCTCGGCCATCACCTGGCGCCACCCCGCCCCCGGTTCGCCAATCCGCATTGCATCGGGCACGAAGGCGTTCTCGAACACCACTTCGTTGAAGTGCTCTCCCCCCGCGAGGTCTCGGATCGGGCGCGCCGTCACACCCGGCGTCTTCATGTCGATCAGGAACTGGGTGAGGCCCTCATGGCGCGCCTTGGGATCCGACCCCGTTCGCACCAATGCGACCATGTAGTGACAGCGGTGGGCATTGGTGGTCCAGACCTTGGTCCCGTTGATCACCCACCCCTGATCCGCCTCACTCCATTCGCCGCGGGTTCGGATCGACGCGAGGTCGGACCCCGAATCGGGCTCGCTCATACCGATGCAGAAGAAACACTCGCCCCGGGTGATGGCGGGCATGATCAACTGCCGCTGCTCTTCGGTGCCGTAGCGCATCAGCAACGGCCCGGTCTGGCGGTCCGAGATCCAATGCGCCCCGACGGGCGCGCCGGCCGCCAGGAGCTCTTCGAGCAAGACGTAACGCTCGAAAGCAGTGCGCTCACCTCCGCCGTAGGTCTTGGGCCAGGTCATGCCGATCCAGCCCCGCTCCCCCATCTTGCGGCTGAACTCGGGGTCGAAGCCCGTCCAGGTCTGGGAACGCAACGCCGGCGGATACTCCGCCAGCTGTTCCGCGAGAAACGCTCGGACCTCGCCACGCAGCGCCTCCGCGACGGGCGGGAGCTCGTGGTGCTCGAACTCAAAACGCGACATGGTCCTCCCCTGCGGGTACGCGATGGCCCTGGAAGTGGGCGCGCGAGGCTCTTAGGGTAACAGCTCCGTCGCGCCCGCGATGTGAAGCAGATGGGAAGGAACATGGAGCAGAGCGCCGTGCCGATCGCCAGCGACAAGGGAAACGTCGGAGCCCGACTCGTGGCAGGACTCCGGGTCTGGAGCGCGCTGCTCGTCCTGGGCGCGCTGTCGGGGACCGGCTGCAGTGAGGCACCGCAGTGGGAGCTCGCAGCGGTGGTGGGAGGGTCACATTTCCACGGCGTCCATGGGCTCACCTTTGACGCCCAGGGCCGGCTCTTCGTCGGGGATGTCATCGGCCAGGCGATCTATCAGGTGGATCCCGAAGCGAAGGCCGCCGCCTACTTCGTCGCGCCCCCGCTCGGGGAAGCCGACGATCTGGAATTCGGTCCCGATGGAACCCTGGCCTGGACCGCCTTCTTTGCGGGTGAGGTGCGAGCGCGGCGCCCCGATGGGCAAATCGTAACCCTCGCGTCGGGGCACCCGGGGTTCAACTCTCTCGCCTTTGCCCCGGACGGACGGCTCTTTGCGACGACCGTCTTTCTGGGCGACGCACTCTACGAGATCGACCTCACCGCGCGCGAGCCGGCACGCCTTGTGCTCGAAAACCTGGGGGGGCTCAACGGCTTTGACTTTGGCCCCGATGGAAAACTCTACGGTCCGCTCTTCACCAAGGGCCAGATCGCCCGAGTGGACGTCGATCGCGGCGAACTGGAAGTAATCGCAGAAGGGTTTGACGTGCCCGCGGCGGTCAACTTTGACTCACAGGGACGCCTTTATGCCGTCGATACCGCGCGCGGCCACGTGATCCGGGTTGACCCGCAAAGTGGATCGAAGACCCTGATCGCGGCCATCGATCCCGCGATCGACAACCTCGCCATGGATCCCCACGACCGGATCTTCGTCACGAACATGGCCGATAACGCCATTGTCGCGATCGACCCGGAGACGGGGGAAGCGCAAACGTACATGGCCGGCCATTTCTCGATTCCCGCCGATTTGGAACTCGTGCGCAGCGCGACCGGAACGACGCTCTTGGTCCCAGACGTCTTTGCCTTCCGCGCGGTGACCGTGCCGGGCTACGAAGTGCTCGAGATCGCGCGCATGTTCGGCGACGAGCTCCACCTCCCCCTCTTCGCAGCCGCTGACGATCAACACATCGCGGTATCGGGTCTGGGAATTACCGGGCTCTCGCCGGGCTCCGTTCAGCTCTTCGACCGTCGGCGCGGGCGAAGCCTTGCAGTGTGGACCGACTTCGACGCGCCCCAGGATCTGCTCTTTGGCCCGGACGGAACGCTCCTGGTCGCCGAGTTCGAGCGGGGGGAGCTGGTGCGCCTGCACCCCAGCTCCCCGGACGAACGCGAGGTCGTTTGGAGAGATCTTGCGGGACCGGTCGGCCTGGCTTGGAGCGACGCTGGAGCCCTCTACGTGACGGAGTACCGGGCGGGACGCGTGCTGCGCCTCCAGCTCGCCGAGGGCACGGAGCAAGTCATCGCCGACGGACTCGACGCGCCCGAAGGCATCGACTTGTTTCCGGACGGTCGCCTCGCCATCGCGGAGGTGGGCAAGCAGCGCATTCTCGCGATCGACCCCACGAGCGGGGCTCTCGCGGTGCTGCGCGATCAGCTTCCACTCGGACTCCGCGTCCCCGAGGCGCTCCCCGAGGTCGGGATTCCGACGGGCGTGGCGGTCGCAAGCGACACCGAGCTCTACTTCACCTCGGACTTGGAGACAGCGCTCTACCGCCTCCGCGATCCCAGATGGGCCATTCCCGGGGAGTGAGGGCTACGCCAGCTCCTCGGCGAAGAGTGCCTTCACCCGCTTCCAAGCATCTTCTGCGGCGGCTTTGTCATAGCTACCGCGCTGGTCGCAGAAGAAACCGTGGTCGACGTCGTCGTACACCACGACGTCGCCATCGACACCTTCCTTGGCGAGCGCGCCGCGAACTTGCTCGACCTGATCGAGCGGAATGTGGGGGTCCTTGCCGCCAAAGAGGCACAGGATCTTGCCGCGGATCTTGCCCGTCCGGCCGATCGTCGGCGGGGCGCCGCCCGGACCCTGGGGCGCGGCAATGCCGCCGCCGTAGAAGCTCGCCGCCGCGGCGACATCGGTCTCACAGGCCGTCAGGTAGGTCATGTGGCCGCCGATGCAAAAGCCCATGACACCGAGCTTTTCGCCTCGCACGTCGGGCCGGCCGCGCAAGTAGGCGAGCGCAGCCTTCGCATCGGTAATCATTTGATCCGCTTTGAGCTTCGAGAGCTCCGCGATGCCTTTCTCAAAGTCCGGTTCCTGGTAGGTGAGCTCGAGACCCGGCGCCGTGCGATGGAAGAAGTCCGGCGCGAGCGCCACGTAGCCCTCGCGCGCGACCCGGTCGGTCACCTCGCGGATGTGCGAATTGACGCCAAAGATTTCCATCCACACGACCACGGCGGGGCGTGCCTCGCCGTCGGCGGGGCGTGCCAGATAGCCGCCCATCGTGCCACCCGCCACGGGGATTTGGGGGCGTTCGGTTTGAATCTCCATCGAAGCTCCAGGGGATTGGTGAGGGTTGTGGGAAAGCATCCGGATGCGCTCGCGCGCCGAAAGCCTATGGTACCCGGACTGGCGGCTAAAGGGCGAACAGCCTCGCGAAATTTTCCGCGTAGAAGCGCGCCTTGGTGGTTTCGGAGCGCCCGTCCAGCGAGCGCTCAAAGCGACCCAAGGGATTTCGCCCGCCTTCGATGTGCGGGTAGTCGCTCGAGAAGAGAAACAGATCGTCCCCCGCTTCGTCGATCAATTGGCCCACGTCCTCGAACGGGTAGGGCGTAAAGCCCAGCTGGCCGCGGATCTGCTCCGAAGGCCGCCGCGAAAACTCCCGTAGCTCGGGCTCCGACCGCGACCAGAGATCGACCGCGTGATCGAGTCGCCGCAACATCCCCGGAACCCAGCTTGCGCCCAGTTCAACGACCGCGCCTCGCAAGCTGGGGAAGCGCTCGAGGACCCCGTCCATCACCAGGGCGGCGAGGAACTGTTCGGGTTCCTGGTGCAGCACCGTGAAGTCCTTGGCGCGGATGTTCTCCCCGCCGCCGAGCCAGTCTTCAGGCACCGGGCGCCCGTTGTTCATGTATTCGGGCCGTACGTGGAGTGACGATCCCCCGACGTGCAGCAGGAACGGAACCGCAGCGTCTTGGAGGCGCGCCCACAAGGGGTCCAAGGCGGCGTGTCCCGGCGAACCGCCCGCAGCGGGTTCGGCGGGAATCCAAAGTCCCGCGAGCCCTGCGGCGAGACATTGGTCGATCTCGCGTGCCGCGCGCTCCACATCGGCCAGGGGAACGCAGCCGACTCCCATCAAGCGCGCGTCGTCTTCGCAAAACGCCGTCATCGCCCGGTTGCTGGCGCGGGCACACGCGTAGCGGATTTCGAGGTCGGGATCGAAGAAGATCGTCGCTGCCGAGAACGTGGGGAATACGAGTTGGCGTTCGAACCCGAGCAGGTCGAGGGCGCGCGAGCGTTCACCGGCGTCGAAGGCGCCGAGGGCACCGTAACCTTTGGGTCCCCCGATCACATCCTTCTCGAGCTGTGCAACCGTCGCCGGATCGTGCGTCGTGCGACCGCCGAGGCGCTCGAGGGCTTCGATCATCCGCCCACCGGCGCGGAGGTCGACTTCGGGCACCCGGTCAAGGTCGCCCGGATCCGCGAACTCCCGAAACCAGGTCGGGAGTTCCATGATGTGGCTGTCGGCGTCATAGAAGGTCCGCCCCTCGGCATACGGCATGCTGTGCTCCTTCCCGCGTCGCACGTGGAGTGTATCGCCGACGCGCGGGAATCTCGATCGCCGTCTCACGCGGTGCCGCGCTCCAGCACGAAGATCGCGAGGTCGGCGTTGCGTTCCGCGTCAGTCGAGACCGCGACGCCGGTGGTACTGTCGAGGGCGACGCGTCGCTCGATGGTGAAAGAACGCCCCTCACCGAACTCCTCGAAGTCGCGAATCGAAAGAAGCCGAAGGGGAGGCGCGTCGAACCACCGATGCGAATGGAGAAGCGAAGCCACCGGCGCGCGTCCCTCCGCCGCCAAACGTTTGCGCTGCGCCTCGTGGGCGGCGTTGGGGAAGCTTACGATGCCTTTGCGGCCCACCCGCAACATCTCGGCGATGACGCGGTCGACATCGCGAACTGCCTGGAGGGTCTGAGAGAGCACGACGACGTCGAAGGCGTCGTCCTCGAAGATCTCGAGGCCGTGGTCGATATCGGCATGCACCACCTCAACGCCGCGGCGCGCGCACTCGACGATGGCGTATTCGGAAAGCTCCACACCCACCACCCGGGAGTCGCGCTCGCGTTGGAGCCGCACCAAGAGCTCGCCGTAGCCGCAACCCAGGTCGAGAACCGATGCACCCGGTTCGACTACGGAGATAATGTGATCGTAGTCGACCCGCCGGGTCTGCAGCAGGTTGGCGGGGTCCGGGTGAACCACGGGGAGCAGGTCGACCTGCGCACCGGCGTCGGGATCGGGATCCAGGAAGAAGCGCACGATTTCCCCGTAGCGGTCGAGATCGTCGGCGAGCAGGAAGGCGTCGTGGCCACAGTCGCTGGTGACGTTGCAGTACGTGACCGGCGCCCGTTGCGCCAACAGCGCCCGGACGATCTCCCGCGATTGCTCGGGCGGGAAAAGCCAATCGCTCGTATACGAGAGCACCAGCCAGCGACACTTTGCGGATGCCAGGTTGGCTCGCAACTTCTCCTGGGTGGCACCGAGGTCGAAGAGATCCATCGCCATCGATAGGATCAGGTAGCTGTTGGCGTCGAAGCGCTCGACGAAGCGCTCCCCCTGGTAGGCGAGATAGGAGCCGACCGAGAATTTTTTCTCGAAAGCCGAAGCGACCTTGGCGGCCTGCAGGCGGTCGTGCTCGAACTTGGCACGCATCGATTGGGGGGAGAGATAGGTGATGTGGCCGAGCATCCTCGCCAGCGCTAGCCCCACATCGGGACCTCGGTCGTTCTGGTAATACTGCCCGTCGCTGTAGTCGGGATCGCGCAGGATCGCATTGCGCCCGACCACATCGAAAGCGATCGCCTGGCTCGTCAAGCGCGGAGACGTCGCGATGGCCAGCGTCGCGGCGACGCGCTCGGGATGGCGCAGTGCCCACGCCAAGGCCTGGTGTCCCCCGAGAGATCCCCCGATCACGGCGGCGAGTCGTTCGATCCCCAGGGCGTCGAGAAGGCGACGCTGACACTCAATCATGTCGAAGACCGTTACCTGGGGGAAATCGGCGCCGTACGGTCGTCCGGTTTCGGGATGGATGCTGGGGGGACCCGTGGTGCCCCGACATCCCCCGAGCACGTTGGAACAAATGACGAAGTAGCGCTCCGTGTCGAGCGGACGGCCGGGTCCCACCAGGATGTCCCACCACCCGGGTTCGTCACCGGGCGTGTGGCGCGCGACGTGGGAGTCGCCGCTGATCGCGTGGCACACGAGAACTGCGTTGGAGCGCTCGGCATTGAGCTCACCGTAGGTCTCGTAGACGATTCGCGCTTCGGGGAGAGAACCCCCGAGCTGCAACTCGATCGGGCCGTCGAGGAAGACCTCGCGGGCGAAGGCCAGCGGGCGCCCGGAGCGTACCGAGTCGCTGCTGCGCGGGATCGGGTCGGCCATCGGAGGCTGCTCAGTGGCGAGCCCGCTTCGAGCGGATTTCGCCGGTTGAAAATCCGGCTAGGTGCAGTCCGCCGTAGAAGCGGGCATGCTCGATCTTAATACAGCGATCCATCACGACCTGGAGCCCCGCCTCGCTGGCGATCTGCGCGGCCTCCGGGCTCCAGAGCCCGAGCTGAATCCATAGCGTCTTGGCTCCCACGCCGATCGCTTCCTCGGCGATCGCCGGGATGTCCTCGGGCCGTCGAAACACGTCAACGATGTCGGGCTTCACCGGAAGGTCGGCGAGGCTCGCGTACACGGGCCGGTCCAGGATCTCCTTCTCCCGCGGGTTGACGAAGTAGACCTCGAAGTCGTGCGGGTAGCTCAGCAGATAAGTCGCGACGAAATTGCTCGGACGCGCCGGATTCGAAGAAACGCCGAGCATCGCGACGCGCCGGCCCGAGCGCAGAATCGCGAGGCGCTCCTTCGCGGAGGGTGGGGTCCAACCAGGAACCGGGGCGTGATCGGCTTCGGGCATCAGGCTTCTCCGGCGCTTGCGAGCGCTTGATCAAGATCCCAGAGGATATCGTCGAGATCCTCGAGGCCCACCGAGAGACGCACCATGTCGGGCCCGACACCCGCGGCCTTCAAGCTCTCGTCGGAGAGCTGTTGATGCGTCGTCGAGGCGGGGTGGATCACCAGTGTGCGCACGTCGCCCACGTTGGCGAGATGGCTAATCATCTCGAGGGCTTCGATGAAGCGACGCCCCGCCTCGCGGCCGCCCCGGACCCCGAAGGTGAAGATCGCCCCCGCCCCACGCGGGAGGTACTTCTCCGCCAGCGCGTAGTGGGGAGAAGACTTGAGCCCTGCATAGCTCACCCACGACACGCGTTCGTGTTGCTCGAGCCACTCTGCGACGGCGACCGCGTTGGCGACATGAGCCTCCATGCGCTGGGGGAGCGTCTCGATTCCCTGGAGCAGCAAAAACGCATTGAAGGGCGACAGGCACGCGCCGATGTCGCGCAGTTGCTCGACCCGCATTTTGGTGCAGAACGCGTACTCGCCGAAGTTCTCCCAGAAACGCAACCCGTTGTAGCTCGGCACCGGCTCGGTAAAGCCCGAGAATTTGCCGTTGCCCCAGTCGAAGCGACCCGAGTCGACCGATATGCCGGCGATCGACGTGCCGTGACCCCCGAGAAACTTGGTGGCCGAATGGAGCACGATGTGGGCGCCCCATTCGATGGGCCGGCACAGGTACGGCGTGGCAAACGTGTTGTCGACCACGAGCGGGATGCCGTGCGCTCCAGCCAGCTCCGAAAGCCCCTCGAGGTCGGCGATCGCGCCGTTGGGATTTCCGATGATCTCCGTGTATAGAAGCTTGGTGTTGGGCTGGATCTTGGCGGCGTACTCCGACGCGTCGTTGGTCGGGACAAAACTCGTCTCGATGCCGAGCTTGCGGAGCGTCACGTCGAGCAGGGTGTAGGTTCCCCCGTACAGAGCAGCGCTCGAGACGAGGTGATCCCCCGCGCCGGCCAGGGTGGTCAGCGTCAGAAACTCGGCCGCCTGTCCACTCGCGGCCGCCACGCCACCGATCCCGCCTTCCAGGCTCGCAACCCGTTCTTCGAAGGCCGCATTGGTCGGATTGCCGATCCGCGTGTAGATGCTGCCGAACTTCTGCAGCGCGAAGAGATCGGCCGCATCGGCCGTGTCTTCGAACACGTAACTCGTGGTCTGATAGATGGGAACCGCGCGCGCTCCCGTCGCGGCGTCGGGCTGGCCGCCCGCATGGAGGGCACGCGTTCGAAAACCCCAGTTGCGGTCGCTCATGGGCTCGATTGTACCGCGATCCTGGATCAAACCACCTCGGGGGCCCTGCGGGAGGGCCGGATTGGCTTTTTTTTGAGACCGCCATACCGTATCCCCTCGCATTCCCCACAAATCGCCCCTCGCCAGAAGGAGAGCGTGAAGATGATTCGAAGATGGTTCCCCCTAGTTCTCGCGGCCGTGGCACTCGCCTGCGGAGGTTCGGAAACCGCAACCCCAGCCGGGGACGCCGCAAAGGATGTCAGCGCCGCAGCAGAGCGGAAGGCCGAAGCCGCCATGGAAGTCGCCGAAGAAGCAGCGGCCGTGGCGGGGGAAGCGACCGAGATCGCGGCCGAGAACGAGATGGTGGCGAGCTGCCTCGACCTCGTCAGCCGCGGAAAGTTCTCGGAGGCCGTTCCGGTCTGCACCGAGGCACTCGGTCTCGATCCGGCCAACCAGCAGGTGCAACAGGCGCTCGAGAAGGCCAACCGCGAAGCCGCCGCCGCGGCGGCGGCTCAAACAGGCGAGGCCGCGAGGGGCGCCGCGACCGACGCCGCAGCCAAGGAGGCCTCCAAGGCCACCGGCAAACTGCTCGGCCAATGAGGGTGAGGGGGACGCCCTCGCCCCCTCAGGCCCTGCGCAGGGCTTCGATCTCCTCCTCGTCCAGGCCGGCGCTCCGCAGGATCTCCCGCGTGTCGGCTGCGAGGGGGGGGGCCGGGCGGCTGTGGCGGACTTCA
The DNA here is from genome assembly GCA_964615045.1 of uncultured Spirochaetales bacterium. Taxonomy (GTDB): domain Bacteria; phylum Myxococcota_A; class UBA9160; order UBA9160; family PR03; genus JANQRO01. The sequence goes on along the minus strand of CAZTOE010000014.1, from coordinate 2,387 downwards.
CTCTCCGAGAGGAGGAAGGGCGGAGACACCGTGGGGAAGCGGCCCGCGTCGGCGTGGTCGAGCGCCGGGAGATAGCCCATCGCCCGCACCTGGGGATCATCGAGCACCTCGGCCATGGTGCGAGCGGGCGCCCAGATGATCCCGCGATTGCGCAGATGCGCCTCCCATTCTTCGAGTGAGCGCTTCGCAAAAATTTCGTCGAGGCGCGCCACCAGCTCGGCCGCGTTTTGGGAGCGGCCCTCGGACGATGCGAAGCGCTCATCG
>CAZTOE010000014.1:0-2113 GCA_964615045.1 uncultured Spirochaetales bacterium | reverse complement strand
CGAGATCGGGGTCCTCGAGCGCATGGCAAAGAAGTGGCCAGTAGCGATCCGTCTCGACCATCACGAGAAAGAGCCAACGCCCGTCGCCGGTCTGGTACTGGTTCCAAAGCGGATTGCTCGGCGCGCTGCGATTGTGTCGAGGCGGATTCTTCCCGGTCGCCGCGGCGGTCGCGAGATCGCATCCCCCGATGTAGAGACCCACTCCCAAGAGCGATACATCGACGACCTGGCCGCGACCGGTGCGTTCTCGCACTCGCAGCGCCGCGAGGATTCCCGCCACCAGGCTGACGCTGGCCGCGTGATCGCCCACTCCGGGACGGAGGAAAACCGGTGGCGTTCCCTCGTCGTGCATCAAGTCCATCAGCCCGCTCCGGGCCCAGTACGCGGCATAGTCGAAGGACGGCGTACTGGCTTCTTTTCCCCGCATCCCGTAGCCCGTGAGCGACGCGTAGACGAGCTCGGGGTGGCGCTCCAACAGCGTCTCGGAATCCAGTCCGTATTTTGGGCGCCGGTGGGGCAGCATGTTGGTCAGCAGGACATCGGCCGTATCGATGACGCGCTCCAGCGCGGCACGCGCTTGGGGCTGTGTCAGGTCGAGCGTCAGCGAGCGCTTGCCGCGATTGTCCATCTCGAAGCCGGGGGAAGCGGGAAAGTCGGAGTCGATGCCCAAGAATTGGGGACGGACGTGGCGGTACATCTCACCCGCCGGAACCTCGACCTTGATGACCTCGGCACCCAGGTCTGCCAGGAGGGCACCCCCGCCTGGAGCCGCCACGAAGTGGGCAACTTCGACCACCCGGATACCCTCTAGAGGAGCGACCATTTCCGCCTCCTGTCCACTCGCGATGGCGGAGTGTCGCGCGGACCGCAACCGTCCACCACTTCGGCTCGCGCAAGTCGAGGGAGGCACCTTCATGGCGCTGGGCAATCTCGGCAAGAACCGGATCCGGAGGCATCAGTTGCGCTGGGTCGCGATGGGAATCGGCGGCAGCCTGGCCCTCGGGGCCGCCACGGGAGATCCCGCAGCGATGGGTCTTCGCTGGGGCCAAACGCTCGAGGGATCGCTCAAAGCGTCCGATGCGAAGGTCCTCGCCCAGACCCGCCATGAACGCTACGGCCGAGCCGTCGACTTCGACCGCCTCCCGATCGAGCTGGGAGGCGAGCTCTCCCGCATCCTCTACTTCGGCGACGACGATCACCTTCTCCGCGTGTGGATCAACTTCGGGCATCCGGGCGAGAAGTACTGGGAAGCCAACTTCGGCTTGGAGGAGGCGATCGCGAAATACGGAGAGCTCAAACGGAAGATTGGCCGCGAGATCGCGGTGCGCCAGTGCGACGAGCCGGAGCTGCACTACGTGGACGACGAGGGGGGCAGGAAACTCGACCCCGGCTTTCGTCGGGATCGAGCCGTTTGGTCTTGCGAGTACGAGAGCGGTCCGACCCGTCTGCTGATCACGCTTCGGCGCCTCGGCGACCGCGAGGGCAAACGCTTCGACGTAACCTACGACGCGTCCGCTTGGAAGGCCGTCGAGATCTTTCGGCGCGATCACGATCCGCACCCGCGGTTCTAGCTCACCTCTTCTCCACCGGAGTCCTGCGGAGCCTCGGATTCTCCCGGAGCCACAGGAACCTTCCGTTTGAGGCCCCGCTCCGCATAAACCGCATCGGCGACGCGTTGCATGACGTCCCGGTTTTCGCTCAGGAAGCGGCGAGCGTTCTCGCGACCCTGTCCGATGCGTTCGCCTTCGTACGAATACCAGGCACCGGTCTTTTCGACGATGCCGCTCTCGGAAGCGAGGTCGAGGAGATCACCCTCAACCGAGATCCCTTGGTTGTAGAGGATGTCGAATTCCGCCTGTCGGAAGGGCGGCGCACACTTGTTTTTGACCACCTTGACGCGGGTGCGGTTCCCGACGACCTCCTCGCGATCCTTGATCGCTGCGATGCGCCGCACGTCGAGCCTCACCGAGGAGTAGAACTTGAGTGCGTTGCCCCCGGTTGTCGTCTCGGGATTCCCGAACATGACGCCGATCTTCATCCGAATCTGGTTGATGCAGATCACCGGGGCGTGAGTCTTCGAAACCGTTCCGGTGAGCTTGCGCAGGGCCTGCCT
>CAZTOE010000013.1:0-33447 GCA_964615045.1 uncultured Spirochaetales bacterium | reverse complement strand
GATCGATCCGGATCGCGCCCTCGATCCCGGTCGCTATTTCATTCTGGTCCCCCATTTGTTCGGCAACGGGTTCTCTTCGTCGCCGAGCAACACCGATCCCCCCTTCGAGCGCGCAGCGTTTCCGCCGATTTCCCTCTACGACAATGTGACCGCGCAGCACCGCCTGGTCACCGAGCACTTCGGAATCGAGCGCCTTCGGCTCGTGGTCGGTTTCTCGATGGGAGCCCAGCAGGCGTTTCAGTGGGGCGCTCTCTATGCGGACCAGCTAGGTGCCATCGCGCCGCTGTGTGGCTCGGCTCGCACCTCGCCCCACAACTTCCTCTTTCTCGACGGCGTGAAGGCTGCCCTCCAGGCCGACGCGGCCTTCGCGGGCGGGTGGTACGAAACCCAGCCGGTGGTCGGCTTGCGCGCCTTCAGCCGCGTTTATGCGGGCTGGTTTTTCTCGCAGGACTTTTTCCGCGAGGCGGCCTACCGGGGCCTGGGCCTCGCTTCCCTCGAAGACGCAGTCCGCTTTCTAGAGGGGTATTTCCGCCGGCGCGATGCCAACGACCTGCTCGCGATGCTCGCGACGTGGCAGGCCGCGGATATCAGCGCCAACGAGCGCTTTGGGGGGAATCTCCGCGCCGCCCTTCAGGCCATTACCTGCCGCGCCATCGTGATGCCCTGCGAGACCGATCTCTATTTTCCGGTGCGGGACAACGAACTCGAGGTCGAGATCATGCCGCACGCCGAGCTGCGCCCGATTCCTTCGCTCTGGGGCCACGCCGCCGGCTTCAATCCAGAAGACGCCGGCTTCATCGACGCGGCCCTCCGCGAGTTGCTGGTGGACTGAGCCGCGCTCCATCGCCACATCCGGAGGGGAGCTCCGTGCCCGAGACCTCTCGAACGCTACGCCGCTCCAAGAAACAATCTCAAAGGATCACGTTCTCGCCGCCCTCGGGAGCGGGTATCTCCACCACCGGATCATCCACATCGTCGTACTCCGTGCGCAACGCACGGCTCATCGTGGCGTGCATCGCGTAGAGGCAGGTGATGTAGGTGAACTCGAGGATCTCTTCGTCGTAGAGGTGCTCGTGGAGGGCGTCGAACACGGATTCGGGAACGCGCCCGTGAGCGAGGGCCAGGGCGTCACTGTAGGCGAGCAGCGCCCGCTCGACCGGTGAAAAGCAGCCGGCGATCTGCCACGCCGGAACCGAGCGGATCTTCTCCTCCGAGACCCCCGCCCCGCGCGCCGCCTTGCAGTGCTGCGAGAACACGAAACGGCTGCCGCGCACCCAGCCCACACGCAACTGGCCGAGCTCGCGCAGCTTCGGGTCGAGCTTGCGTTTAGGACTGCGGTAGACGTCAAAGCCCGCGACGGCATGGTCGAAGACATCGGGCACCAGCGCAAAGACGCTCCACCAGTTGCCCGGGGTACCGGTCGACGTTCCCGGGTGTGTGACGGGGTCGCGGTCTCCGAACAAAACCTCGAAGACCGGTTCGGCTTTCCGGTGTACGTCGTGGCGCGGAAGCGGTCGCAAGCGGGGCACGGGGCCTCCTACTGGTCGGACACTTCGCGTTCGATCAATTCCCCGTACTTGCTGATCGCCGCTTCCCTCAGCGTCAGCTGGTGCTGCGTCGGGAAGAGCCCCGGCGCCGGCGCGTACTCGCGCAGCACCTGGCGCGCGACCGTGACCTTGTGCACCTCGGTGGGCCCGTCGGCCAGGCCCATGTGGAACGACTGAATCACTTGCTCGGCGAACGGCATCTCGTGGGAAGCGCCCAGCGAGCCGTGGATCTGGAGCGCGCGGGCTGCCACGTCGTGGTAAACCTTCGGCATCAACGCCTTGATGGCGGCGATGTCTTTGCGGACCTTGCGATAGTCCTTGTATTTGTCGATTCGCCAAGCGGTCCGCAAGACCAGGAGCCGGAATTGCTCGATCTCCATCCAGGAGTCGGCGATCTTCTCCTGAACCATCTGTTTCGAAGCGAGCGACTCACCCTGGGTCACGCGGGAGAGCGCGCGTTCGCACATCATGTCGAAGGATTGCTTGATCTGTCCGAGGGTGCGCATCGCGTGGTGAATGCGGCCGCCTCCGAGGCGTGTCTGCGCCACCACGAAGCCCTGGCCCACTTCACCGAGCAGGTGGTCGGCCGGAACGCGCACATTCTCGTAGCGGATATAGGCGTGGGCGCCCTCGGCCCCCTCGGTGGGACTCATGCCGACCGCCACGTTGCGCAGAATCTTCACGCCGGGCGTCTCGCTCGGGACGATGAACATCGACAAACGCTCGTAGGGCGGCGCGTCGGGATCGGTAACGGCCATGACGATGAGAAAACTCGCCCAACGCGCGTTCGATGAGAACCACTTTTCACCGTTGATGACCCACCCGTCGCCGTCTCGTTCGGCCCGACACGTGAAAACCTTGGGATCCGCTCCGCCCTGGGGCTCAGTCATCGAGAAGCACGACACGATCTCGTTGTTGAGGAGCGGCTTCAGATACCTTTCTTTGTGCGCGTCGGTGCCGTAATGGGCCAGGATCTCCGCGTTTCCGGTGTCTGGGGCCTGGCAACCGAAGACGATCGGACCAAAGCGGGTCCGGCCGAGGATTTCATTCATGAGCGCCAGCTTGAGCTGTCCGTAGCCCGGGCCTCCGAGCTCCGGCCCGAGGTGGCAGGCCCAAAGTTTGCGCTGCCTGACTTGATCCTGCAGTGGACGGACCAGGCTCTCGAAATTGGGATCGCGGATGTCGTAGGGGCTCCCGAGGAGATGGTCCAGGGGTTCGACGTGTGCGCGCACGAAGTCGTCGATCCAATCGAGCTCTTTCTGGAACTCGGCGTCGGTCTCGAAATCCCAGGTCATCGTATCCTCCTCGTCCTGGCGGCTCGTTAGCGGCGCTTCGCGTGGGAGCGGCGGGCGATGTGCGCCCAATTCCGCATCGCGTCGCCCGAGTCTACCTCCGCCGTGGCACCGAGGTCCAGCCAGAAGAGAGGATGGGGCCGTTTGCAGCGGACCGCGGTCAGCTGGCCAGAGTTCCTCGTCCGCCGCGGCGTTGGGCGTTGCGTTCGATTGTCTCCGGGCCGGCCCGGCAGGCGCGCAGAAAAACGCGGATGTAGCTCGGTTCGACGATCGCATTGGCTCGCTCGAGCGCCGGAGCGAGGGCCAGGTGGAGCTTCCTGAGGTTGTACCAGGGCACCGCCGGGTACAGGTGGTGTCCGATGTGATAGTTGATGTTGTTCCACGCAAAGCTGTTAACGGGGTTGCTGATGATCGTGCGGGTACCGAGGAGCGGGCCGACATCCCACGGCGTTTCGTAGTGCTCGGCGATAAAGCGCACGCTGTTGAAGAGCGAGAAGATGTAGACGGGGATCAGCCACACGGCCAGAAACTGGGGCAGGACTCCCGCGCGCGCGGCCCATCCTATCAGGACCCCGTAGACCACGACCCGCAAACCGAGCTCACCCAGGTGGATCCACAACTTGGATCCGCGAAATCGCTGGAACGGGTAGATGAAATTGAACTGGATGACGGTGAGGATCCCGCCGACCAGCGCGTAGGCGTAGAACAGGACGAAGTCGCCGAAACGGCGTTCGCCCATCGTGAAGGCGTCGGGATCGCGGGGACTCCGGTTGTATCGATGGTGCTCGAGATGGTCTTCCTTGAAAGCGATGAAGGTCACGAGAATGGGAATCGTCGAAAAAATCCCGAACGCCCAGTTCTTCCACTTCTTTCGGAAGAGCACCTGGTGGGTCGCGTCGTGCATGAACGTCACAACCCCCATCCACAGATAGCCGGCGGCCAGAAAGCCGGCCCCCTTGAGCCACCACGCGTCCGTGCTCCAAACGACCCAGCTCGCGGCGATGAGCAGCGCGTAGATGAGGAAGATCTTTAGGTTGGGGAACCAGTGGTGCCGGTAGAATTCGCGCAAGGCCACGGGCGCCAGTACCCGGTCTTGGGCATCCTGGCACGGGCTCAAGCTGGACACTCGATCCGAGGCAATTTTGCCCGCATACCACAGGCAAGCTAGCGGACCCTCCCACAAAACGCTCAGGGCTTGGTAGCCTTTGACGGATCGAGCCCCCGCCAAGGAGAGCGCGATGACGATCAAGCCCGACCCGCAGCGCGAACGCTCCGTGGTCTCGACGGAATGGCTGGAAACACATTTGTCCGACCCGGCGCTCCGCGTCTTCGACTGCACGGTCTATTTGAGGGTCGCCCCCGCCGGCGCAGGTCCCTACGATCCCGAAAGCGGGCGTGCGGATTACGAGCGGGAGCACATCCCGGGCGCGGGTTTTCTCGATCTCGTGGGAGAGTTTTCGGCGCGCGATACCCCGCTGCACTTCATGATGCCCCCGGCCGCCCAGTTCGAGGCGGGCATGTCGCGCCACGGGGTCGGCCCGGGCACCCGCGTCGTCCTCTACAGCGCTGGACACATCATGTGGGCGACGCGCTTCTGGTGGATGCTGCGCGCCTTCGGCTTCGACGACGCCGCGGTGCTCGACGGCGGCTGGGAGAAGTGGAAAGCCGAGGGGCGACCCACCTCCGCGGCGCCCTGCACCTACGCTTCCGCGCACTTCGAGGCACACCCGCGCCCGGACCTCTTCGTCGACCGGGAAACCGTTTGCGGGGCTCTCCACGATCCAAGTGTGTGCCTGATCAACGCCCTCAACCCCGACTATCATCGGGGCGAGGGAGAGAGCCGGTACGGGCGGCCAGGTCGGATCCCCGGCAGCGTGAACGTCCCCGCTCGAGTGCTCACGCGCGAGACCCACGAGTTCGTTTCCCTCGACGAAGCCGCCGCCCGGTTTGCAGAGGTGGGCGCTGGCCCAGCCGATCGCATCATCACCTACTGCGGAGGCGGCATCTCGGCCACCGTCGACAACCTCATGCTCTATCGGCTGGGGTACGGCAGAATCGCGACTTACGACGCCTCGATGGGCGAGTGGGCGCAAGACGAGACGCTCCCCATTGAGAAGGGCTGACGGCTCCCGGTCGGGAGACGGGCCGCTTGAGATGGGAAACCGAGGGTGTGCTACGCCTTCGGGTCGTCGCGAGGTAGGCGCGAGAACTGCCCGATGAACGCGCGATCACTGCGCGATAACCGCTTGATCACTAACTGCTCGATAAAGTTGGCAGGGAGGTCGCAATGAAGGCTGCAGTATTGAATACCATTCCGGGAGTCCTCGAGATCGAAGAGGTCTCGATCGACCGGCCGGCATCCAGCGAGGTCTTGATCCGGACCACGAACGCGGGGCTCTGCCACAGCGATCTGCATTTCATGGAGGGGAACTGGCAGACGCGCCTTCCCGCCGTAATGGGCCACGAGGCGGCTGGCGTCGTCGAAGCCGTGGGCGAGGAGGTCCAGTACGTCAAGCCCGGGGACCGCGTGATCACGTGCCTCTCGATTTTTTGCGGGACTTGCAAGTTCTGTCTGGGTGGACGCATGAGTCTCTGCCAGAACTTCTCCGCCACCGGGCGAGCCAAAGACGCCCCGCCCCGCGTGACCAACCGGAACGGCGACGCCCTCGCGCAGTTCGCTCGCCTCGGAAGCTTCGCCGAGGAAATGCTGGTGCATCAAAACGCCGTGGTCCGTGTCCGGGAGGAAATGCCACTCGACAAGGCGGCTCTGATCGGCTGTGGGGTGACCACCGGCATGGGTGCGGTGTTCCGCACCGCGCGGCTTGAACCGGGTTCCCGGGTCTGCGTGATCGGCGCCGGAGGAGTGGGCCTCTCAGCGGTCCAGGGAGCACGGATCGCCGGCGCGGGCCAGCTGATCGTCGTAGATCTGACGAAAGAGAAGCTCGATCTCGCCACCAAGCTCGGCGCTAGCCACGTGGTCAATGCATCGGAGGTCGATCCGGTCGAGGCGGTAAAGGAACTCAGCGGCGGCGGTGTGGACTACGCCTTCGAGGCGATCGGGCTGAAGAAGACCGTGGAGCAGGCCTGGGCGATGCTCGCGATCGGCGGTACTGCGACCGTGATCGGCATGATGCCCTTCGGCGCGACGGTGGAGATCCCGGGTTACGAGATCTTCATGCACGAAAAGAAGCTCCAGGGATCGATGATGGGCTCGAACCAATTCCGAACCGACATGCCGCGCTTCGTCGACATGTACCTCGACGGGCGCCTGATGCTCGACCCGATGGTGTCGCAACACCTCCCGCTCGAGAAGGTCAACGACGGTTACGACGCCATGCGGCGCGGCGAGTTGGCGCGCACCGTGATCGATTTCGAATAGAGGGAACGCATGAGTCACGCCGAACTCGACCGCTCCCACCGGAGCTTTATTAGCTACATCGACCGCACCCGCGAGTATTACCGGGCGCTGGGCTACGAGAACCCCTACCAGTGGGCGTACTTCGACTCGGTTCCCTTTGCGCAGCTGCCGGGGCCCCTTGCGCAAGCGCGCGTCGCGCTCATCACAACGGCGAGCCCCTACCGGGAGCCGTCGCCCGACGAGCTGCGCCCGCCCAAGGAAGTGTGGTCGGGTCCGACCGCGGAGCCGCCGGACCGCCTCTACACCGAGGACCTCGCGTGGGACAAGGATTCCACGCATACCGATGACACGGAATCATTCCTCCCGATTCGGCGTTTGCAGGAGTGGGCGGAGGAGGGCCGGGTGGGCGGACTCACCGCCCGCTTTCACGGCGTCCCGACCGAGTACAGCCAAAGGCGCACCATCGAGCGCGACGCGCCAGAGATCCTGCAGCGGTGTCGCGATGACGGCGCCCACGTCGCTCTCTTGATCCCCTTGTGACCGGTGTGTCACCAGACCGTGAGTCTGGTCGCCCGGCACCTCGAAGCAAATGGGATCCCGACAGTGGTGATCGGATCCGCTCGGGACATCGTCGAGCACTGCGGCGTCGCCCGGTTCCTGTTCACCGACTTCCCTCTCGGGAACCCCTGCGGCAAACCCTGGGAGGTCGCGATGCAGCGCGCGATTACAGGCCACGCCCTCGATCTGCTCGAGAGCGCTACGGCGAGCCGCACCACGGTGCAAGCGCCGTTCAGTTGGAGCGAGGATCCGTCGTGGCGGGCGCGCTACGGGCGCGTCGACGCGGAGCAGGCGAAACGACTGGGCGAAGCGCGTCGCGCCCGGCAGCAGGAAGCCAAACGGGAGGGCAGAACGCGCCCCGACTGAGGGCTCTGTCGAAGCTGGCTCATCGTGTGGACGCGCCCGCTAGCTCGGCGAAGCGCCGTCGAGCTGCCCGTGAAGTGGACCCTGGTGCCAGCAGACCAAGCGCCACGCGCCGTCTTGCCGCACCCAGGTTTGGGTAAAGCCCATGAAGCGTTGGCGGAATCCGGCGCCCACGGGCTTGCCGCGAAAGGTGGCGTAGCCGGAGATGATTCCGGTGTCGCCGTGCTCCTGGAAACGGAGTTCGCGGGGCCGCCACTCGAACGACTCCCACAGATCCCGGGTGTGAAACCCGATGTGGTCGACGAAATCGTTCTTGCTCAGCCGGAACGGGATGTCCTCGTCGTAGATCACCGCGTCTTCGTCGATGGCGCGGTAAAACCGCTCGAGATCACCCTCATTGAGTGCCCCCCGCCACTTCTCGAAAGCCTTCTCGAGCTTCTTCGCCATGTGTGGATTCTCCAGGCAACGGGATAGAGTATACGGCGACGAGGAGAATCCTGTGGCCGACGCGAAACCGTTCGAGATTGCCATCCCCGAAGCGACGCTCAGCGACCTGCGCGAGCGGCTCGCCCGCGTGCGTTGGGCGCACGAGTTCGCCAACGAGGAATGGGCGTATGGCACCCAGGGCGACGCCCTCCGCGAATTGTGCTCGTACTGGCGCGAGCGCTATGACTGGCGCCGCCACGAGCGGGCGATGAATGCATTCTCCCATTTCCGCGCCGACATCGACGGAATCCCGATCCATTTCATTCACGAGCGCGGAACCGGCCCGGCGCCGATCCCGATCATCCTGAGCCACGGCTGGCCCTGGACGTTCTGGGACTGGCACAAGGTGATTCCCCAGCTGGCGGACCCGGCGCGTTTCGGCGGCGATGCCGCCGACGCGTTCGACGTCGTGGTCCCGTCGCTACCGGGCTACGGCTTTTCGTCACCTCTCACCGTGACCGGCATCAACTTCTGGCGCACCGCCGACCTCTGGGTGGAGCTCATGCAAGGCGTGCTCGGCTACGAGCGTTTTGCCGCCCACGGAGGCGATTGGGGGGCACTCGTCACGGAGCAACTCGGTCACAAGTACGCCGACCGGCTCTACGGGATCCACCTCCATCTGATGGCGCCGCTCGAGATCTTCCACGGCGGTCTGCCCGAGGCGCAAGACTACGCACCCGAGGAAGCCGAGTGGAAGATCCGCAACGAGAACTTCTTCGCGCTTGAAAGCGGCTACTCGGCCATCCAGCTGACGAAGCCTCAGACGCTGGCCTTTGCCCTCGAGGATTCTCCGGCGGGCCTTTGTTCCTGGCTGTTGGAGAAACGCCGCAGCTGGAGCGATTGCGCGGGGGACGTCGAGCGGCGCTTCAGCAAGGATGATCTCTGCACGACAATGACGCTCTATTGGGTCACGCAGACCTACGGCACCTCGGCGCGCTTCTACTACGAGTGCCTCCACAATCCATGGCGTCCGTCGCATGACCGACATCCGGTGATCGAAGCGCCGACGGGCGTCGCCGCGTTCCCCGCCGAGGTGGTGTTGATGCCACGGCGCTGGGCCGAGCGCTACTACAACCTCCAGCGCTTCACGCGCATGAAATCGGGCGGTCACTTCGCGCCAATGGAGGAGCCCGAAGCGTTAGTCAGCGAGATCCGGGCCTTCTTTCGACCCCTGCGCCCCTGATCTCCTCATGGCGAGCCGACGCGCGGAGCCACGATCTCGACTCCCCGAAGCGCTCGAGTCGGGACCGGCCGGGGAGCCGGCCCCGACCCCGCCATCGACTATCCCTTGATATCGACGGTGCGGGGCTTGGCCTCCTCGAGCTTGGGAATACAGATCGACAGCACGCCGTTCTCGAAACTCGCCTCGATGTGTTCGCTGTCCGCATCGTTGGGAAGCGAGAAGGAGCGGCTAAAGCTCCCGAAGCTGCGTTCGACGTAGCGACGGTGTTCCTTCTTCTCCTCGCGCTCGTCGCGCTTCTCGCCGCGGATCGTCAACCGATTCTCGTGGGATTCCAGCGTCACGTCTTCCCGCTTGGTGCCGGGGAGTTCGACGGTGATGACGTATTGCCTGTCGTCTTCGCTGACGTCCATAGCGGGAACCCAGCTCCCCGCGCGACCCCAGAACGCCTCCGGCAGGCGCATCGGTCGCATGAAGTCGCGCATCGGCCAACTGGTCAACCATCCCTCTCCGAAGGGATCCCAACGGGTCGGGGTGCGCGTTTCCGTTTCCTTTTCAGCCATGGCGAAACCTCCTAGTCGTGATCATTCGGTGGATGAACTAGCAAGCGGTATGCCAAGAGCGCGCTACGGCGCGCACGCGGTATCCTGTGTCGCTGCAAGCCAGAGGCCCAGGGAGGAGCCGCCGATGAAAGCCCGGGATCTGATGCGCAGCGATCCGCGAACCGTGGCTCCGGACATGCGGCTGCTCGACCTCGACCGCGCCTTCCTGCGCGACCGATCGAGTGGCTATCCGGTAGTGGAGAACGGGCGGCTGGTGGGAATCGTGACTCGCTCCGACGTGGTGCGAAAGCTCGCGATGGAGTCGTGCTACGCGGGCGGCATCGCAGACTTCTGCCGGGAAGCGGGATGGATCGAAGCGGACGATGCCGCCGCCGCCGCACGCGCCGAGGGGGCTGCCATCGGAGAGCGCATCGCCGCCGCCAAGGTCGCGGACGTAATGAGTCAGCCGGTAGTGGCCGTAACTCCCGACGCGCCCATCGCGGAGGTAGCAAAGCTGCTCGTCGGCCACGGCATTCACCGCGTCCCGGTAGCCGATGGAGACCGCTTGCTCGGATGGATCACGAGCTTCGATCTGGTCGCTTTCCTCGCCGCAAACCCCCCAGCGGGTTGAGGGCTTCCATGCCCGACGCTATAGACGGTCCTTGAGGTGTTGGTAACCCTTGCGGAGCTCCTCGAGGAGGAGGCGGGCCGCCTCGCCCACTTCGCCGGCATCCTCGCGCGCCGCCTCGCCGGCCACTTTGAGCTTGCCTTCGAGCTCGTTCCAGTGCCGCTCGAGCTCCTCCCAACGATCCCTCGCCTCGAGCCGACCCAGCTCCGCTTTGACGCGGAGCTCGTCCCGCAACGTTCGCAACGTCTGCATCTCCTCTTCGAGGCGTTCGCGCAATTTGGACATTCCTTGCTCCTCTTGTGTGTGAACACTGTGCACGTCGCCACGCCGCACAAGGGATACCAGCAGGTGTGAGCTCCGAGCCGGGGCGGCGTCCGCCGACGCCGCGGACTGTGCCCCATTGCCCCACCCTGTGACCTCGCGACCCGGACGCCGACCGATGGCTACCGGTGAAAGGACGGCGCGGCGGGTAACCAGATCTGGAACTCGGTGCCCTCGCCGAGGGCGCTCTCCGCCTCGATGCTCCCGCGATGGTCGGCGATGATGCTTTTCACCACGAAAAGTCCCAGACCCGTGCCGTGACCGCGATCCTTGGTGGTGAAAAAGGGTTCGAAAATCTTGGTCAGCTCATCGCTTGGGATCCCAGTGCCCGTGTCGCGAAGCGCGATGCACACCTTATGGCCCTCGTTCGAAGTGACCAACCGAGCGCGCAAGATGCCCCCTTCGGGCATCGCGTCGCAAGCGTTCACGAGCAGATTGAGGAACGCCTGCTGCAATCGATCGGGATCGCCGACCACGGGGGGTACCGCTTGAAACTCGCGCTCGACCTTGATCCCGCGCTTGGCGAGCCGCTCCTCAAAGAACATCAAGGCTTGATCGAGGATCATCTCGAGGTCGACGGGCACTCGCACGGGTTTGTGGGGTCGCGACACATTCAGCAGGGTCTGAATCAGATCGGAGATCCGGGCGATCTGGGTCTTCACAATGCGCGCCCGCTTGCGACTGGCTTCGTCCTGGGCCCCGCGCTCGATCAATTCGGCGTAGCCTGAGATCACGTTGAGGGGAGTTCCGATGTCGTGGGCAATCCCCGCCGCCAGAGTGCTGATCGAGGCCAGCTGCTCGGCCTCGACAAGCTGCCGCTCGAGCCGACGCGATTCCGTCATGTCGATGGTGACAGCGAGAACGGAAGGGGCCGCACCATAGGTCGCTATCTGGTAGTAGACATCGACCGGGTAGCTCGTCCCATCGTGCCGGTGGTGCTCCATCGCGAGGTGGGCCGTTTCGCGCTCGCCGCACCGCAGGGCGGCGAAGATGGTTTCGAGCTCTTCGCGAGGGCGCGATGAGATTTCGGCGCAACTCAGCTGGCGCAGCTCGTCGGCCCCGAAACCGAGGTTCTCGCACGCGGCGCGGTTCGCGTAGCGGAAGTGAAGCGTGTGGGCATCGATGACGTAGATCTCGTTGCGGGTCTCGTCGAGGATGCCCAGCAGCTCGTTGCGCGCCCGCTCGGCGCGAAGCCGGTCGGACACGTCGCGCAGGATTACCGTGAGGTGCTTCTGGCCGTCAAAGACCGCCTGGGAGAGCGAGGCTTCGACCGGAAACTCCTCTCCGTCGTGCCGAAGTCCAAAAACCTGGCTGAGGCGTCCCATGCGGCGCGTCGTGCTGCCGGTGGCCGCGAAACGAGCGACGTGCTCGCGATGGGCGGCGCGAAAACGCTCCGGGATGAACCGGTCCAGAGGGGCCCCGATCGCCGTGGTAGCAGACACGCCAAACATCGCCTCGGCGGCCCGGTTGAAGAGCACGATGCGCTGGTCCGCGTCGACGGTAACGATCGCGTCCATCGCGGAGCCCAGGATCGACGCGACGGTGGCGCGGTGCTCGGTGACGTCGCGCGCCCGCGCCACGACCCGAGGGCCGTCGGCGGCCCGGTACCATTGGGTGGAGGCTTCGAGCCAACGCCAGCTCCCATCGCGGTGTCGCAGCCGAAGCACGTGCTCGGTCGGGGGACGGCTCGCGCGCGGCTCGCCGAAGAGGCGCGCGGCGGATCGGGCATCCTCGGGGTGGACGAGCTCGGCGATGTCGCGGCCCACCAGGTCCGCCGGCTCGCGACCGAGAATGATCACGGCGCCATCGTTGCACGCGACACAACGGTGGCTGCAAACATCGACTTCGAGCACGAGATCCGGTGAGCGCTCGAGAAGCGCCCTCCAGGGATTCGCGTGGTTCGCCAGGGAATCCTCCATCCAAGCGTGCAGTGTACTGGAACCGGTGGCCCACCGGGGAGAGCGCCAACCCCTACCTCGCCACGATCCAGACCGAGCATGGAGCGTGTTCCGTCACCTCCTCGGCCACGCTGCCTTCGAGCAGTGTCTCAAGGCGGCCCTTCTCGGTGTGGTCCACCAGCACCAGGTCAGCGCCAAGTACTTCTGCGGCGGTCAGGATCTCGTCGGACGCGTGGGTGCCACCGTCGAGGAGCCGGCTCTCGACGTGGAGCGTCACGCGTCTCAGCATCGCGGCCGCCTCCTCGAGACGCCGTTCCGCTTGGGCTCGGTGAGCCTGCCAGGTCCGGGAGAGTCGCTCCAAAATATCGCGCTGGAAAAGCGTCGTGCCCACGGTCATCACAGCGAGCACCGTCACCTCGACGGTTTCGCCGAGGGGCAGGCCCGCGAGCAGGCGCACGTTCGCGCCCGAGGCCTCGGCGGGCTCCAGGGTCGCAACGACCCGGAGTCGCCCTTCCGTTTCCGCCGTGTCGCGCTCGCCGGGGACCGCGAAGGGCCGTGCGACGAGCACCGAACACGGCGCGTTGCGCAGTACGGCCCGGCACACGCTCCCGAGGGCGAAGCGTTTGCGTTCTCCCTCGCCCCGGGCACCCACCACGAGGACATCGCAATCCTGCTCGCGCGCCACTGCCAGGATCTCTTCCGCAGGTCGACCGCGGCGCACCTCGGTGCGCACGGACGCCCCAGTGCCGAGAAGCCGCTCCGCACCACGCTTGACGCTGGTCTCAGCCTGTTCCCGCAACTCTCGCTCAAAGCGCGAACTCGCTTCACGCTCCTCGGGATGGATCGCTTCGCCCTCGGCGTCGAAAGGCGCCGGGCACTCGACCACGCGAACCACCGTGATCTCGGTTCCCCCATCCCAGGGAATCCGCGCCACCAGATCCACCGCCGCCTCTGAAAAACGCGAGCCGTCCGCACTCAGCACAACCTTCATTTCGAGACTCGCTCCTTGGAGAACCGGCGGCTCGCCGTCAGAGGGCGGGTGCGCGGTGAGGATGCCACGGGTACCCGCTCTCCTCCAAGCATCCCAAATGCGCGCTAGTCCGCCATCGGGACGTTCTCGCGCGCACTGGAGGGGTCTACTGGCTTCTGCAGCGAGCGCAGATACTCGACCACCAACATGATCTCGCCCTGCACCGCGCGCTCTCTTCCCACATTCGGCGGGAACTGAATGCGGAAGCGATCCCCCCACACCGGCATCTCACGCGGTCCATGGGCTCGAACTTCGCGACGCCCGTCGATCGCTTCGGCCACTTCGGCGGCGGGAAAGCTCCCCCCGCGCCGGTGCGCGATGCGGGTGAGATCGCGCGGTGGCGTTCGCAGCAAGACGCCGAGGTAGCCGTTCCCCTTGCCGAGGATGCCGTGGCAGGCCGAGCAGTTGCGGATGTAGAGGCGTCGGCCGACCTCGCTGACGCTCACTTCATCGCCAACGAGGGGCGGGGAGAGCGCAGCGGGCGCGCCGCGCTGGATGCTTCGGAGGTACTCGACCAACACCATGACGCGGCCGCGCAACGCGGTTTCGCTGCCCTGTGCCCGACTGGCCTGCTCCGCGAAGCGTTCGCCCCAGATCGGCATCTCGGGATCTCCGTGGGCCCGGAGCGCTCGGCGTCCGTCAATCACCTCGGCGATTTCGAGCTCCGGGTAGCGGCCACCGTGTCGCTTGGCGAGTTCGGTGAGATCCGGTGGGGGGGCCCTCAGAAGCTCCGCGAAATCGCCGTGGCCACGACCGTCGTCGCCGTGACAGGCGGAGCAGTACTGCTCGTACATCCCCCTGCCCACGTCGACGACGGAGGCCGGCTCATCGGCATTGGCGGCGACGAGCCAGCTCGCCAGGAGCCAGCCCGCGATCGCTGCCATGCCAGACCGGCGCCAGCAAGAACTCCGCATCTCAACCCTCCCGCCGGACGAGCCGGCGCATTCCCGTAGGTCACTGCAAGTAGGGAGCCAAGGCTCGGGTCCACGGGCCGAGCAAAACGAGGCCCGCCGCGATCGAGAGCCCGAACAGGACCAGTACCCAGGGCCACAGCGAGCGCGCGCCCAGCACGCACGCTGCGAGCCCCTTGAACACGAGATTGGAAAGAACGCCTATCAGCACCACGCGCCAGCCGACCTGCGGATCGAGGCGACCCGCATCGATCAGCTGGGCAGTGGAGAGGGTGATGGCGTCGACGTCGGTGAGTCCCGAGAGAACGGCCGCTCCGTAGAGACCCGCGGCGCCCCAGCTCTCCTTGGCGGCGGCGACTCCGACCAACACCACGGCGTAGAGGAGACCGAACCCGATCGCGGCGCGGAGATCCGAGGGTGCGTGTTCCATTTCCGTTTGCGCGAGTCGTTCTCGGGTGATCACGTAGGTTCCTGCCGCGAGCAGACCCATGAACACCATCATCGCCACGAGTGGCGGCGCGGTCGCCCCAAACGCAGCCGGAGCGACCAGACCGAGCTCGAAGAGGACCCGCGCGAAAACGACCGTCGAGGCCAGGATCAAGACCATCGCCGCGGGCGCGACCTGGCGGGCGTCGAGCCGCGTCTGGCGGGCGTAGCTGACGGTCGTCGCCGTGCTCGAGATCAGACCCCCCAGAAAGCCAGCGAGCACGGTGCCCACCTGCGAGCCCGCCAGGCGATGGGCCACGTAGGCCGCCAGGCTGATGCCGACGATCAGGACCACCATGGCCCAGACTCGATACGGGTTGACGACCTGGTACGGACCGAAAGAGCGATCCGGGAGGGCGGGGAGAATCACCAACGCGATCAGCACGAAGCGCATCACCGCACTCAGGTCGGCGGCCTGCAAATGGCGCACCCATCCGTGCAGCGGTGCCTTCCAGTGGAGCAACACTGCCGCCGCGCCGGTGCATGCAATCGAGAGCGTGAATTCGCCGCGGGTGACCATACCGCCGACGAGAAACATCAGAATGGCCGCCACCTCGGTGGTGGTGCCGTGGGCCGCTTCCATCTGGCGCCACAACAAGGCGGTCAGCCCCAGGAGCGCCGCGGCGAACACCCAGCCCCCGAAGCCGTCGGCCAGCCACGCCGAGAAGGCCCCGGCCACGGTGATCAGCGGAAACGTGCGGATCCCAGCCACCCGTTTCGCGGCCCACTCGCGCTGGAAGCCGACCAGGAACCCGAGCGCGAGGGCGACCGCGAGACCCAAAAGCGGTTGCTCGATCCCCGTGGCGGCGTCTCCATGCATCGCTTGCCGAGTATGCCGCATCGCGACAAGCGCTCGGGAATGAGACAGCGCGCCTCGGGATCAGGACTCGCCGTGGCACAGTTGCCCACGCCGACCGGGGGACCGCGGTTCCGCGAGCACTGCCGTGACGGCACGGCAGTTGCAGGTTTCTTACCCCCGTGAAGACCAATGAGGAGGAGACCATTCCACCGCTCGGAGCAAGACGAGGCAGTTCGCTGCTCCGCCTGCGCGCTGTGGATTGAAAGAGAACGCGGATACACCCGCGGCGAGTGGCAGGCTCTGGGTTTCGATTGCGCCCCGAACGCGGCGGGAGCTACGACGCAGCGCGGGATGAATGGACGACGCCTCGGGCGCCCCCGATTTCGAGGGCGCCGACTGGGTCTCGTAGGGTAGGCCGTGGAGCTTCAAGATCTCGTCGTGGCGGTCGATTTCTCCGAGCCCTCGAGGGCGGCGGTGGCGCGGGCGGCGGTGTTGGCACAGGTGGTCGGCTCCAGGCTTCATCTGGTCCATGCCGTGCGTCCGACCCTGGTGCACGGAACGGCGCTCCCGGAAAGCAGCGGGGAAGCGGTTGCGGAGTTGGCGATCCGAGCGATGCACCGGTTGCAGGAAAGCCTGGCAGACCAGGGAGTGGTCACGAGTTTCCGCGTCGAACGCTCGGCCGAGCCCGTGGAGGCAATCGCGCGCGAGGTGGGTGCGCAGCGCGCCGCCCTGGTCGTGATGGGCAGTCACGGCGACGGACGGTGGACGCGGTTCGGTTTGGGGAGTGTCGCGGCGGGTTCGGTTCGCGCCCTCCCCTGCCCCGTCCTGGTGGTAAAGGAGAAAGAGCGAGCTGCCGCGGAACCGATCCGAAGGATCCTCGTCGCAACCGATGCCTCGAGGCACGCGGCGGCCGCCTCCGAGCTCGCCGTCGCGTGGGCGCGCGTGTTGAACGCGGAGCTCGCGTTGTTCGATGCCTGGGACGTCCCCGCGACGGAGTCACCCTACAGCATCCCGGTTCCCCAGCCGGTGGAGAGGACGTTTCGCGAGCGCGCCCTGCGCGTGGTGGAGCAGGCGAGAGCGAGCATTTTGGAAGCGGAACCGGAGATGGTCGTGCGGATGAATGTCCAACGCGGCCTGGCGCCCGAGCGAATCTCTCAAGAGGCGCAGCGAGTCCGCGCCGATTTAATCGTCATGGGCTCCCGGGGCCACACGACCCTCGACTATGTATCCCTCGGCAGCGTGGCCGAACGGACCCTTCGGATGGCGCATTGCTCCGTCCTCGTCGCGCGCCCGGGCGAGCGGAGCTGACGTCTTTGACGCCGGTGGGTGGCCCGAAGGAGCGCAGGATGTACGAGGTACAGCACGTTGTCGTCCCGACCGATTTCTCCAATCACGCCCGCGCAGCGGCGGCACGGGCTCTCGAGCTGGCTCGCTATTTCGCGACGCCAATCCACCTCGTTCACGCGCTCCGCCAGCCGACCCACGAGTTCGCGTTACCCGCGAACACGTGGGCAAAAGTGCGCGCCTCGGCGCGCGAGCGCCTGGAGAAACTGCGCGAACAGCTCGAGGAGCGCGGGGGTTCCGTTTCTGCGACGCTCCGAGAAACCGACCCGGTCGGCGCGATCGAGGCGGAGGTTCGCGAGCGATCCGCGACGTTGATCACGATGGGGACCCACGGCTTTGGCGGGCTCAAGCATATGCTGTTGGGGAGTGCGACCGAGCGGACGCTGCGAGCCACCGCCTGCCCCGTCCTCTGTGTTCAGGCAGGGGAGACCGACGCGGAGCGCCCCATCCGACGCATCTTGCTGGGCACCGATTTCTCCGCCCACTCGGAAAGCGCGTTGGGAATCACGTTGGGCCTCGCGAAACGGCTCGGCGCCGCGGTCGAGGTCGTGCACAGCGCAGAACTGCCCATCGACGCGTCCGGTGCCTACAGCCCTGCGGTAGACGACAAGTTGGTGATCGAGCTGCGAGGTCAGGCGCGTCGAATGCTTGAAGCGTGGGGTGACCACCTGAGAGCTGCAGGGCTTTCGGTCCGGACGCACTTGACCGAGGGCGCCGCTTCCGAGGCCCTCGGAGAGCGGGCCCTGAGCCTCGCGTGCGACCTCATCGTAATGGGCGCCCGGGGCAACACAGCCCTCGGGCAGGTGTTCTTGGGGACCGTCGCCGAGCGAATGCTGCGAACCGCTCCGTGTCCAGTCCTGGCCGCGAAAGCGTTGCACCCAGGCATCAGGACTTTTGTGTACTATTGACACATCAATCGGAAATTAGTGGCGAAATGGCGCATGACTTAGGTTCGCGTGTGGCTCGCTGGCACACGGACTGGCATGAGAGGTGCAGCAAAGAGGCGCGGGGAGGACTTATGAAGCGCGAACAACCCAGCCGCCGACGCGTGCTCGTGGTCGACGATGATGTGGCGATGGGCGAGATGACCCGCGAGCTCCTTGGGGAGCTAGGCTACGACGCGGAATTTGCTGCGTCCGCAGCCTCGGCGCTCGATCGGCTGCAGACGAAGGAGTTCGACCTCGTGCTGTCCGACCTGCAAATGCCCGGTCAGGACGGCATCGCCCTGATCGGCGAACTCCGGGAGCGACAGCCGGATACACCGGTCATCCTGATGACGGCTTTTGGAACGGTGCGATCGGCCGTGGAAGCGATGCGGGCCGGCGCCTTCGACTACGTCGCCAAACCCTTCGATGCCGAGGTGCTGCGCGCCGTCTTGGAACGCGCGCTGGAACACCGCGCCCTCGAGGACGAAAACCGCCGCCTGCGAAGAGCCGTAGAGCGCGAAAGTTCCCTCGGAAACCTGGTGGGCCGAAGTGCAGTGATGAACGACATCTACGCCCTCATCCGCAAGATCGCGAGCACGCGAAGCAGCGTGTTGATCACTGGCGAGAGCGGGACGGGCAAAGAGGTCGTGGCGCGGACGATCCACTTCACGGGGGCGAGGGCCCACGAGCCCTTCGTACCGATCAATTGCACCGCGATGCCGGAGGGTCTGCTCGAGAGTGAGCTCTTCGGGCACGCCCGCGGCGCCTTCACGGGAGCCCACGCGGCCAAGAAAGGCCTCTTCGAGGCCGCGAACGGGGGCACGCTCTTCCTTGATGAAATCGGCGACATGTCCCTAGCCCTGCAGGGCAAGCTACTTCGCGTGCTACAGGACCAAGAGATCCGGCCCGTGGGCGGCAACCAGACCGTTCACGTCGACGTGCGCATCGTCGCAGCGACCAACAAGGACCTCGACCTCGAAATCCGGAAGGGGAACTTCCGCCTCGACCTCTTCTACAGGCTGAATGTGATTCCCATCCACATCCCACCGCTGCGCGAACGACCGGAAGATATTCCGCTGCTCGCCGAACGGTTTCTGCGCAAGCACGCCCCCAACGAGCGCTATCGACTTTCCGACAAAGCCATGCGCAAGCTCATCGACACGCCCTGGGAGGGGAACGCTCGAGAGCTCGAAAACGTCATCGAACGCGCGCTGGCCTTGGTCGATGGTGAAGAGATCCGCGCGGCGGATATTCTGCTCTCCACCGACGGCGGGCCGGCTGGTGCGGGAAGTCTTGACGAGACCGTCCTCCAGCTCGCCTTGCAGCGGCGGCTCTCGCTGCAGGAGCTCTCCGATCGCTACGTGGAGAAGGTTCTCGAGGCCACCCACGGTCAAAAATCGGCGGCGGCCCGGATCCTGGGCGTCAACCGACGCACCCTCTACCGACGTGAAGAGCGGCACCGGCCCCAAGCCCAGCAACCCCGGCAGCGTGGTTCCGAACGCTACTCGGCAGTGTAAAGAGGACGAAACATGGAGATTCACTGGCGCAAGGCCGAAAAGTTGACGGATGACGAACGCGGGGCAGCTGAAAGCTTGCTCGAGAGTCTGGCCGGCGACCACAACGACTTGATCGACATCTGGATCGAGGTGGACGAGAGCCCGCACCACCGCCAGGGCAACGCCACGGTGTCGATCCGCTGTCAGGCGCGTGGGGAAGAGCTGGTGGTGCGCGAACGTGCGACCGATCCTTCGCTCGCGCTTCGGGACACCCTGGACGCTTTCGACCGGGATGTGCGAAAGATGCGGGGACGCCGGCGGTCTCGGCGGACGGAGCGCCCGCCCGCCCCGCCCCATCTGGGCGTCGTCGACGCGGTGTTTGCGGAGGAGGGATACGGGTTCCTGGTCACCGACGGAGGTGAACGGGTCTACTTCCACCGCAATGCGGTCTCCAAGGGGCTCGCCTTTGAGACCCTCGACGAGGGTCAGCGCGTGGCCCTGAACTACGAGGCCGGCGAAAAGGGACTCCAGGCCACCTTCGTGGCGCCCCCGCCCCCCGAGCTGACCGGGTGAGCCGTCAGCGAACCAGCAACACCGAGCACGGTGCCATCAGGGCGATTTGGTGGCTCGTGGTTCCGAACCCCCAACCCGGACGGTCCGGATCGGCGGCCCGGGAAGCCACCGCGATCAGGTCGCACACCTCTTCGGTCGCGTAGCGGACGATACTGGGGCCTCGTTTGCCGGTGCGGAGGTCACAGCGCGTCTCGAGGCCGCGCCCCCGTAGCGCCTCGGACCATTCGTCCAGCATGGCCTGCGCGCGACCCCGTAGCGGCGCGTAGAAATCCTCCATCTCTTCGTCGCGGAAGCCGGGGATGATCTCAATGACATGGAGGAGCAAGATGGCACCCGACTCGGGCGCAACGAGGCGTGCGGCCGCCTCGAAGACGGCGTCGTGCTCGCGTGACAGATCGAGTGGGAGCAGGATTCGCTGGTACATCTCAGTCCTCCGATCAGGGTGCCAAACCTTGCGATGGGAGCGATCGGTGCCCTCAGACATCGAGCGTAACCCGCGCTTCCCAGCCCACGTCCATGGGGCGGACCGAAAGCTGGTAGGCGGTCGCGGCCTTGACCTCCCCGTGCAGGAGATGTCGCGCGGGTTCGATCTCCTCGCCCGCGAGTTCCGCCTCCAAACGCGCCGGCGGCCCAGCGTCGATCCGAAGCTGCAGCGGCCGCAACAGCAGCGCCTCCGCATCGCGGAAATAGACGAGCTCATTCAGGAAATGCAGCAGTAGGAGCTCGAGGTCCGGCTCCTCCAACGTGAGTCTTCGCTGCGCGCGGGGCCCCACGCTCGCCGGCCGCTCCACCGTGGCGGCGAGGAGCGCTTCGGCCGCCGCCGCGAAGACCGCCTCGACCGTCTTGCCGCGGGCGACGAACGAGAGGTCGCTCGTCGTCCCTTCGACGAACTCGAAGGCGGGATCGGCGATATTCATCCCTTCAGGTTCGCCACCGGCACCAAATGCGCCACGCGGCGCGAAATGCCGGCTTGCTCGGTCGCCTCGGCCACTTCGTCCACGCTCTTGTAGGCGAAGCCGGCTTCCTCGGCGAGCCCCCGGTACGAAGCCGTACGCACCAAGATTCCCCGCTTGGCCATCTGCTCCTGCAGAACCCGGCCCCGGATCTGTTTGCGGGCGCTGCGGCGACTCATGGTCCGGCCGCTCCCGTGGGCCGTGCTGAAGAAGCTCACCGCCCCGCTCTCGACCCCGGCGAGTAGATAGGAGCCGGTCTCCATGCTGCCACCGATGATCACCGGTTGCCCGACAGCGCGATAGGCTGCCGGGAGTTCCGAGTGGCCAGGGGGGAACGCACGGGTCGCCCCCTTGCGGTGCACCAGGAACGAACGCTCTCGATCGCCGATCCGGTGGCGCTCGATCTTGGCCGTATTGTGAGACACGTCGTACACCGTGCGAATGCCCAAGGCTTCCCAGCTCTTGCCGAACGCCTGCGAGAAGACCTCGCGGATGCGGTGAAGGATGACCTGGCGGTTGGCGAATGACATGTTCGCCGCGCAGTTCATCGCCGCAAAATAGGCCTGACCTTCGTCGGATCGAAAGGGCGCGCAGGCGAGTTCGCGGTCGAGGATGGGAAGACCGAACTTGGTCGGCATGAGGCGCAGGAACTCCTGCAGGTAGTCCGACGCGACCTGATGGCCAAAGCCCCGGCTGCCGCAGTGAAACATGATCAGAACCTGCTCGGGTCGGTCGAGGCCGTAGCTCTGGGCCAGCGCCGGATCAAGGAGATCGGGCTGGTGGAGCACTTGGATCTCGAGATAGTGGTTGCCCGACCCGAGGGTTCCGATCTGACGATAGCCGCGCTGCACGGCGTGATCCGAAACTGCCCCGGGATCCGCGCCCGGAAAACAACCGCCCGCCTCGGTGTACTCGAGATCTTCTGGCACACCGTAGCCGCGCTTCACCGCCCAGCCCGCCCCCTCTCGGAGTACGGGCTCGAATTCGTCGGCGGTGAGGCGGACGAACCCCCGCCTTCCGACGCCAGCCGGCACCCGAAGGGCCAGGGTGTCGATGAGCCGTTCCAGGCGGGGCTCCACCTCGGGCCAGGTAAGATCGGTGCGCACGAGGCGCATTCCGCAGTTGATGTCGAATCCAATGCCCCCGGGTGAGATCACGCCCCGATCGAGGTCCATCGCCGCGACGCCCCCGATCGGGAACCCGTAGCCCCAGTGGGCGTCGGGCATGCACAGGCTGGCCTCGGTGATTCCGGGTAGCGTGGCCACGTTCGCGGCTTGTTGAAACACCTGGTCGTCCATCGCCGCGAGCAGTCTTGCGCTCGCGAAGACGCGCACCGGTACCCGCATGCCGGGCCGAAAGGAAGTCGGAAGCTGATAGAGCGCCGGCCCCATCCGTTGGAGGCTTTCGGGAGTCGCCACGGCTTTTCCTCCGCGCAGCCCGACCGGGTCAACCGATCCAGTGCCTGCCCCACAATGCTGCAACCACCGTTCCGCCGGGCGACCGCTCGCGACCCATGCTCGAAGCGGCGACGCGGCGGATTGCCCCAGGTTGGCCTGGACGACGGGGCGTTTGGTCTCACGCGAATCTCGGTGACGCCGCTAGCCTACCTGGCATGTCGTTTGCTGCTGGGACAGGCGAATGACACCGCTTCGACGTCTCGCGGCGATCCTGGCGACGTGGCTGTTCGTCGCGGGACCTGCGCGGACCGGGCGAGCCGAGCCAACTCATCAAAAGGTTGCGGACATGCAGCATCCGAGTGAGGGCATGCTGCAGGAGAGGAGCGGTTCACTTTTGGCGAACGAGCGCGACTCAGCACCGGCGCCCGCGGAGTCTCGGAAGCCGGGAGAAGCCGGGGAGCAACCGGACCCGCTCGCGAAGGAGCGCGCCGCACTGCTGGCGGAGATTGACCGCGAGATGCGGGCGACCGCGGGTTTGACCGGCCACTCGAAACTCACTCCTTCGGTGCGCGATGTACTCGCCAGGGTTCCGCGCGAGGAGTTTGTAGATCCCTCGCAAGAGACTCTCGCCTACATCAATCGACCCTTGGGAATCGGACACGGTCAGACGATTTCCCAGCCCTTTATCGTCGCGCTGATGACCGAGCTGGTGAACCCCAGGCCCGACGACGTCGTGCTCGAGATCGGAACCGGATCGGGCTATCAGGCAGCAGTTCTCGCCGGACTCGTGAGCCGCGTCTACTCGATCGAGGTGATCGGCGCGTTGGCGCGCAGCGCCGCGAAGCGGCTCGAAAGGCTGGGCTATACAAATGTCGAGGTACGCGAAGGGGACGGAAACTTCGGTTGGCCCGAACGCGCCCCCTTCGACGGGATCCTAGTGACCGCCGCCGCGCCCGAGATCCCCCCCGCACTCGTCGCGCAGCTCAAGCCGGGGGCGCGTATGATCATTCCGGTGGGCCGTTCTCCCTTCAGTCAGTCGCTCCTGGTCGTCGAGAAATCCGCCGAGGGGAAGGTGACCCGGCGCGAAGTGCTCCCGGTGGCCTTCGTCCCCTTGGTTGAGGGCGATCGATAGGGGCCCATTCAAGCCCCGCCCCCGAGCGGCCGATGCAGGCCCCGTTCTAGGGGGTCGAGTCGAATGCTCGAGAGACGGGAACACCGGCGCCTCCCTTGCCGGATCGACTGCGATCTCGACCTTCACGGGGGCACGATCCAGGGATCGATTCGCGGCCTCTCGGAGGGAGGACTCTCGCTGCAGGTGGCGGCCGAGCCTCCTGAACAGGGCGATCCGGTGCGCGTCACCCTGCGGCCGCGCGGTTTCGGTACGTTCGAGGTCCAGACACTCGCTTGGCACTCCCGTCGCATCCAGCGGGCCTCGACCGGCCAGTCGCTGACCGAGATCGGGCTGGTCTTGTCTCAGGGTTCAGACCCCTTCTTCGCACTGCTGGGAGAGTTGCGCCAACGGTCGGACGGAGTGCGCGCCCGGCGGCAAAGCGCGCCGGTCCCGGCGACGCCCCCGCTGCGTCAGTTCGCCGTGCGCGTCAAGCAGGAGGGTGGACCCCGCTCCTGCCGGATCGTCGTAGGGGCAACGGCCTCAGAGGACGCCGCTGACCATGCGCTCGCCGAAGTCGGTAGCGGCTGGATGGCCCTCGAGGTCCGGCCACTCTGATCGCCCTGGGCTGCTAACGCGCCATCGATCCCTTCACGAGCCAGGCTCCGAGGGCGCATAGGGCGATCGCCGGAAAGAAACTCACGACAAAGCTCACGAACTCGCCGCGATCACTCCGAAGCGCCTCGGTATAGGTGACCAGCGCTGGGATCGCCCAAAGCGCCCCGCCGAGGATCAAGAGCCAGCCGATCAGCCGCGCGTGTCTCATCCTCCGCTCCTATCCCCTCGCGAGGCCCGGACTTCGCTCGGGGTGGAGCTGCCGCAACAATCGGCCAATGGTCTCGCCCTCTTCGGCAAGTAGCTCGAGCACATCGTCCAAGGAGAGGATCCCCGCCAGCCGGCCTTCGGCATCGGTCACCACGATGCGCCGGCGCGCGCCAGCAGCCATGCGCGCCAGCGCATCCTCGATCGGTGTCCCCTCGGGTGCCGAGACCACCGGTGCCGACATGACGTCTTCGATGCGGGTGTGCTTGGGATCACGACCGTCGGCGATACATCGCACCACGACGTCGCGATCGGTCAAGAGACCGATCGGCTTGCGGTCGTCGTCGACCACCGCGAGCGTTCCCACGTCTTCCTGCCGCATGCGCTGCGCCGCTTCGTCGACAGTCTCGTCGGGCGAGGCCAAGTAAACCGTCCGGCTGCAGATCGGTCCGATCATGATGACCTCCGGAATTCCGAGTCACCCAAAAGCGTAATGCGAATTTCGTGCCTCGCTGCGCCGGCGCGACGCGGGCCGAAGCGGCTGACGTGAGGCAAATCGCCTCGGGGAGTGGCGATTCGCGTCTTCGCGAACGGGGTCGCGCGCTCGTTTAATCGGCTTCCCGCTCGGGCGCGCAACAGTGGGGCGCATCCCATCCCGGAGAGGCCGACTCGAGGACCGCTCCCGTGATCGGGTTGGGGCGAAAGGTCGTGCATCCCTTGAGCCCGAGTTCGTACGCCGAGCGGTAGATACGCGCGAACTCCTCGAAGGCCAGGGTGGTCGGAACGTTTACGGTTTTCGAGATGGCGTTGTCGACAAAGGGCTGCAGCGCCGCCTGCATCGCGAGATGTGCCCGGGGCGGGAGGCTCTGCGCGTCGACGAGCTCCTCGGGCAACGGCCCCGCGGAAGCGTCTTGCCGCGACCACCGTCGATACGCGTAGTCCAGCAGGGAATGTCGCGACGTACTGCCATCCGGAGCGAGCAATTGCCGCTCCTGGCGGACGGCGAAGATGGGTTCGAGGCCACTCGACACGTTGTTGGCCAACAGGCTGATGGTGCCGGCGGGCGCGATCGCGGTGAGGTGACTATTGCGGATCCCGTCGCGAGCGATGCCGTCCCGGATGTCCACGGGCAGCTGTGCCACGAAAGGGCTCGCCAGGAACGGATCGCGCTCAAAAGCGGGAAAGGTTCCCCGCTCGCGCGCAAGCGCGACGGAAGTTCGATAGGCGGCATGGGCGATCTCACGCATCGCGTGGGTAGCGCAGTGGCGTCCCTCCTCACTGTCGTAGCGATGGCCCAGCATCGCGAGGGCGTCCGCCAAACCCGTGACCCCCAGACCGATACGACGCGCCCGCTGCACCGCTTCGCGTTGCGCCGGGAGGGGATAGTGAGAGACCTCGATCACATCGTCGAGGAATCGCGCCGCGATCCGAGCCGTGGCGCGCAGGAGCGGCAGGTCGAGCCGGGCCGTGGCGGAGAAGGCCCCGCGCACGAAGCTCGTGAGATTGAGTGAACCGAGATCGCAACCGCCGTAGGGGGGCAACGGGATCTCGCCGCAGGGATTGGTAGCACTGATGACCTCGCAATAGCGCAGGTTGTTCATCCGGTTGATGCGATCGATGAACAGGACCCCGGGCTCGGCGGCATCGTAAGCGGCGCGCAGGAGTTTGTTCCAGAGCGCCCGGGCCGGGATCTCTCGGACGATCCGACAAGCGACCGGCCGACTCCGACCCGACCAGCTTCGCTCGATGCAGGGTCCGCGTCCCTCGAAAATCTCTTCCGGGAAGACCAGCGGCCAGGAAGATCCCCCGTCGACCGCCTCCAGGAAAGCGTCGCTCACGAGCACGGAGAGGTTGAAATGGCGCAACCGGCCGGGCCGCCGCTTCGCTTCAATGAACTCTTCGATGTCTGGGTGATCACAGCGAAGCGTCGCCATCATCGCGCCGCGCCGGGTCCCAGCGGCCAACAGCGTCGCGCAGGCCGCGTCCCAGATCTCCATGAACGAGACGGGCCCCGACGCGATCCCGCCGACCCGGCGCGCCACGCTCCCGCGCGGTCGCAGGGCCGAGAAATCGCAGCCGATTCCGCCACCCTCCTGCATGGTGAGCGCGGCCTCAGCGAGGTGACGGAAGATTCCCTCGATCGAGTCCCCCGGGATTCCCATCACGAAGCAATTGAGCAGCGTGACCTCTCGGTCGGTGCCGGCGCCGGCTTGGACGCGCCCCCCTGGCAGAAAGCGAAATGCGCTGAGAATCGAATAGAACCGGTCCTCCCAGCGCACGGCCTGCGGGCCGGAGCGCTCGGGCTCCGCGGCGGCGATGGCGTGGGCGACGCGACGCCAGGTGTCTTCGACATTCCTGTCGACAGCGTTTCCGCAGCGCCGGAAGCGGTACTTGGTCGCCCAGATCTGGCGCGAGCTCGCATCGAGAAACCAACCACTCGGCGAGGCCGTACCCTCCTTCGTTGTCTTTGTCCCGCTCACGCAAACCCGTCCTCAGTGTGCACGATCCCGGCCCGGGCGCCCCCGCTGCTGAAGGCCCCGGATGGTGCCTTGCGACACGGCCGCCGAGGCCGTGCCATTCCGCCCCATCCCCCACCCTGCGATCGTGCGCTCGTGGCCGAAGACCCCGCGTGGTAGCGTGGCACAACCCTTGCCCTCGATGTGACGGAATCGCGAAGGAGAAAACCTCATGAGCCCCTCAGCCAAGGATTTGATGAGCACGAGCCTGCTCTCGCTCGGGCCCGATACCCCGCTCGTGGACGCCACCCGGCTCTTTATCGACGAGGGCATCCATGCAGCCCCGGTGATCGACGAGGAAGGGCGACTCGTGGGCATCATCTCCACCTCGGATCTGTTGCGGGCCGTCGAGGAAGAGCACGATCTGCCCTCCGCGGCTCGCTCCTACTTCCGCGAGGCCCTCGAGTTTTCGGGTCCCGATTGGAGCTCGGCGCCCGCCGATTTTCAGGATCGGCTTTCTCAAATCACCGTTTCCGAGGTTATGCAGACTTCCGTCGTCACCATTGCCGAAACGGCGAGCGTCCCGCAGATCGCCAAGACGCTGCGCGAGCAACAGATTCACCGCGTGATTGTCGTGCGAGACGGTTTCCCGGTCGGACTCATCTCGAGCTTCGACCTCCTGGCGCTGCTCGAGGCGAAGTCCTAGGACATTCATCCTCCCGGCACCGCACTAGCGGGCTGCACCCACCGACCGCGGTTACACTGCACGCCTTGATGCCGACCGATCCAGCAACACCCCAAGCTGCCGGCCCGCCCTCGCCGGGCTTACCCACACAGAATGTGCCCGCGCAGAGCTTGCGCGCGCAAGCTTGGGTCCTGGGGTCCCGACTCGAACTCCGCGGACGCATACCCCTGGGCGCGATGCCGCCCAAGCCGATTGCCGAAGCGCCCCTCACCTTCGGGTTTGGACCCGATCGCTACGCGATGGCGTTCCGCTACGGAGCCGTGGTGTTCTTCGGTTTCGGGCGCGAGGAAGAACGCGAAGCGGTCCGGCAGTTCGCGACCTTCGCCGGCTCCGCAATCGAAGAGCCCGAAACCGAGGAGGTCGAGCTTCGCATCGATCTCGACGCGCGCGAGCGCGTGGATGCCGACGGGTACTTGGTGTTGCGCAGCAGAGAGGTAAGCCGGCTCCAGGTCGTCGCCCACATCCTCGCCAAGAGCGCGGTGCTGAGCCACTACGAGGCCCGCGTCGCCCTGGTCTTCGACCGCGTCGAGGCCCGAGCCGAAGAGCTCCAACGCGGTCCCAGTCACCGTCGCAGCCGAGAGCTTCTGGCCGAGATCGGCAGTGCGCTCGCAATCCAGGCCCAGACCGTGGGCCGCGTCGAGGTCACCGAGAAACCCGAACTCACCTGGGACGATGCGGAGCTCGACCGGCTCTACGAACGCCTCGCCCTGGACTACGAGATTCGCGATCGCGACGCCGCCTTGAAGCGCAAGCTCGACCTGATCTCGGACACGGCGGCGACTTCACTCGATCTGATCCACACCCGCCAGGGACTTCGCGTGGAGTGGTACATCGTGATCTTGATCCTCGTCGAGATCGTGATCATCGTCTACGACCTGGCGGTTCGGTAGCAGACGTCAGGCCTTCGCCCGCAGCAATGTTGGCTACGAAGGTGGGTAGCTCACTCTACGGCGTCGTCGAGATGATGCTGTCCGACCTTCAGGTAGAACGCCATCAGCAGGGCGGCGAATACGTTTCCCGCGACGATGTAGCCGTGGCCCACGATCTCGGCCACGCCCGGAATCACGAGCTGCGTGCCGGCGATGAACCCGAGCTCGAGCGGCACAAAGACCGAGATCGCGATGAGCGGATAGTCCGGAGTCCGCTTCAGGCGTGCCAGCACCCACGCGTAGGCGATTCCAAACGCGATGAAGAGCAGCGAGTGAATCACCGTAGCCACCGCGACCGCGCTGAGCTGGATGGGAGCTCCCGGGTCAGGAGCGTTGCCGCTGAGCAGAGCCGTGGCGACGAGCGATGGGGTGAAGAGTGCCTCGCGCGTCAGCGCATCAACGATCAGAAACCAGACCGCGATCGCCGAAGCTCCGTAGAGCCCAGCCATCGCACCATCGCCGGCAATCTCCACGAGCCCGATCCGCGGGGTGCTCTTCGGGGTGCTCGCCGGTACGCCTTGAGACGATATCTCGGCCATGACTCACTCCTTTGTGTGGTAGATGAAGGCTACCACAGTGAAGTGTTGCGCGGATAACGGCGGCCGTCTCGGGGTGCGATACCGCTTCCCGTCGTCACCGTCACTCTCCATCTCTTAGGCAAACAACGGGAAGGGATCGAAGGCGCCGCCGAGGAGCTGGCGGGTCTCTTCGAAGCCGAGCCAGCCGTTCGCGACGGAGGCGTAGACGCGGCGGAAGTCGGTCGTGTGGACGAGATTATCGCCAACGTCGAGCTCGGTCAGGCTGGGGAGGTCGCCATAGTGACCGCCACTCACCGGCTTGCCCACGACGAACACGACGTTGGCGGCGCCGTGGTCGGTGCCGAGACTTGTATTCTCGGGAACGCGCCGACCAAACTCCGAGAAGATCAACATGACCACCTGTCCGGCGCGACCGATGCGCTCCAGATCCTGGACGAACCCTGCGACCGCATCGGACACGTAGGTGAGAAGCCGCTCGTGCAAGTTGACCTGGTGCACATGGGTGTCGAAGGCGTTGTTCCGAAACGACGCGTAGTACACGCGGCTGGGCATGTCCGCGTCGATCAGCGCCGCCACCTTGGGAAGATCGAGAGGCACGAGTCCGTAGTCGACCGGCGTCCGATAGGCGTCCCACGCCGCGCGCACGCGGGCGGCCGACTCCCGGGCGCTGCGGGCGACGTCGCGCAGGAAGGCACGCGACGCATTTCCGTCCGGCACCGCGTCCGGAACCCGATCGAGAAGCGGTCGCTCCGAAAAGAACCCCTTGCGCGAGAATCGCTCCGGGTCGTCGAAGACCAGCGGCGTGTGCAAGCGGCTTCGCACGGCCAGAGACTGGGTGCTGTCGATGTTGACGATCCACTCGGAGCCCCCGGCGGGTTCCATCGCGTCGGCCAGCCGGCCGAGCCAACCGTACTCCTCGCCGCTGTTGGGCGCCGCGGTGTGCCAGTAGGCCATCGAGGTGAAGTGGGAGAATGAGGGTTGCCGATAGCCACAGCCGTGAATCACGGCGACGTGTCCCGCCTTGAACAGGCGCTCGAATCCCGCCATCCCGGGGCTCAAGCCGAAGTGGTCATCGATCTTGCGCAACCGCTCGGGTCGGATCCCGATCGTGGGCCGCTGGAGGTAGTAGGCGTCGTCACCGTAGGGAACCAGCGTGTTGAGACCGTCGTTGCCGCCAGAGAGCTCGAGGACCACGAGGATCCGCGGGGCCGCCCCCTCGCGGGACCCGCCGGCAACGCCCGCTCGCCCCGCCCCACCCACCAGACCGACCGCTCCCAGCCCCCAGGCGCCCAGTCCGTAGCTTCCGGCGCGCAAGAGATCGCGCCGCGTGAGGAGGTGGAGGCGTTCGCGTCGGGCCAAGATCCTGTCCCTCATCCGAGTTGATAGGCTGGTGCGCTGAGGATCAAATGCAGCGTGCGCCGCAGCGGCTCCTCGAGATAGGTCGCCGCGGGCTCGAGATCGGAACTGCCGAGTTCCCCGTTCAGATACTCGATCAGCTGGCGCCGAAACTCGGGATCCGCCGGGCCGCTCAGGAAGCGCTCGAGGAGATAGTCCACCGCGGCGTCGGTGGTCGCGACGCCCTGTTCGAGCACCAGGTGGCTCAGGTCGACGGCGGCAAAGGAACGGGGGATCGGCTTCACGCGCTGGATGGCCTGCTGCCAACCCCGATAGCTTCCGTAGCGCGTGTTGAAGTCTTCGTCGCGGTCGGCCATCTGGTTGGCCATCGCCATCATCCCGTCACCTTTCGGCACCGTCGCGCTCGTGATGTCGTAGCCCTGAGCGATGCGCTCGTGCACCTCGCGGATTTGCGTCGCGTCGACGAAGGCGCGGTTGGGATCCTCGAAGTTGATGTCTGGAAACAGCACGTCGTACGCGAAATTGCCCCGCGCCATCAAGAGCGCGGGCGTCATCCAGCTCCGGCCGTGAGCCCAACCGGCCACCGTCGGCGGCCAGAAGAGTTGTTGGCCGAGCTCCGCGGTGACCTGATTGAAGTCGGGCACGCCGGGAACCTCGCGGAGGCCGAGCTTGCGGTAGGTCGAAATCACCAACTGCACGGGGCTTTTGATCTGGGTATCGACCGAGGGCGCGCTGTAGAAATCCCGCGACAAAAAAAGCGCGCGCAGCAGGGGCTCGATCTCGTAGCCGTTCTCCCGCAGGACCGCACCCAGGCGCGCGCGGTACGCATCGGAGAGCTCCTCGCGAACCAAGTAGCGATAGATCTTGGCGGCGATGAAATCGGCGCAAACGGGTTGGTCCAGGATGAGATCGATCACGTCGACCCCGTCGAAGCGACCGCTTCGACCGAGCACGGTCTTTTCGCCGTCGTCGTGTTGGTCGGCATTCACGACGAAGTCGAGATCCACGTAGTTCCAGCCGGTGAAAGCACGGGCGGCCTCGCGGATGTCGGTTTCGCTGTAGTTCCCGACGCCCAGCGTGAAGAGTTCCATGATCTCGCGAGCGAAGTTCTCGTTGGGCGCCCCCTTCACGTTGTTGCCCGCGTCGAGAAACGAGAGCATGGCCGGATCCTGAGAGACCGCAATCAGCAGCTCCCGAAGGTTCCCGGTGCCGAGCTCGTGGAAGATCTCGAGTTGCCGCAGCATCTTCCGGTAGTCGCGCACTTTGGTCTCGTTGACGGCGAAGTGCCCGTGCCAGAAGAGCGCCATCTTCTCCTGCAGCGGGCGGCCGCTGGTGAGCATTCGATTCGCCCACCAGTACGCCAGGCGACGGGTCTCGAGTTGCGACGCGCGCAGCCAGTAGAAGAACCGGTTGACCACCGGCTGGAGCGGTCGGTTGCCGGCGGGCTTGACCTTGACCCCAATCGCCTCACCGGCTTCCCGGGCGAGCTTCGTGGCGGCGGGGCGGCTCGGGGGAAAGGGCTCGAGGCTTGGCTCGTGAACGCCGGAAGGGTCGAAGGGGGCGAGCGCCCCGGGGTCGGCACGCAACACACGCGCCACCGCCTCGCCCGGGCTCAGGTTCGCGAAGACCGCGATCTCTTGGGGCGTGCCGCCGAAGCCCGACCGCTCCAACAGGTGCGCCGCGCGTTCTCGATTCCAGGCTTCCGCCGGGATCGGCGCGAGATCTTCCACCCACGCAGAGGAGGCAGAGCGGGGTGAGGAGGCCGAGGGAGCAGGCTGCGCAGTCTCCGCCGCCCGCCCGTCCTGAACCCCGCCGATCGCGACGAGCCACGCGATCCCCAGGGCGGATGCGAACCCGCGGGCTCCGCGGATGCGAGCGCGCATCGTCATGGCCGGAGAGTGTACAGGCGGATCCGGCGCTAGCGCAGCTCTTTGCCGCAATGTGGACAGGTCGCGGGCGGAAACTCGAAATGGGTTCACTGCTCGCGGGCGTCGAAGACTTGGCCGTACCGGTCCCGTCAATCGGTGACGAAGCGGGCGAGCACGCGATCGCCCTCGCGCAGCGAGAGTGTGGTTCCCTGGATGGTGAAACTCCGGGTGGCATCGAGCGCATGGATCAACTTGAACTCGAGCTCGTCTTGCGGTTGGCCGCAGGCCATCCGAGTGCTCCCGATCGGGCCGAACGAGAGCCGTTCATTGTCCAACTGGTAGCCCCCGAAGAAGTTGTTGCAGCCCCCGTAACCCGTAGCCTGGCGACGCTCCCCGTCGAGCCGCAGGGACGGAACCCGCGCCCCGGAGCCGAGCGCGGGGGCGTCGCCACCGAGCTCGGTCAGGCGCCATTCGGGACCTTCCAGCGCGACGGAACGCCGCGTCGGACCGTTGCAACCCCCCAGGAGGAGTAGGACCACCGCGGCGAACCTGACTACCGTGCCCATTTCGAGGGTAAGTATCAGCTCGGGTGCTGGTTTTCGCTAGCATGCGCGGCTCGCTTTCGCCTCAGCGATGGCCTCGCTCCGCGAACCGTCCCGCGGCGGCGATCGCATCACAGCTCCAGGAAGCGCTCATGAAGACTCTTTCCGCGATTTCCCTTGCCCTTCTGGCATCTTTTCTCGTGACTGCGTGCTCGGAGGAGGCCGCCCGGCAGCGAGAGGCGGATTCCGATCTGGAGCTCGCGAGGATGCTGGGCGACCTGCCCACGGTTCGCCCCAACGAGGCGAACATCGTCGCCGGACAGACGATTTACGTCCCCGCCTATTCCCAGGTGTTTTCGGATACGGAGCGGCGCCTGCCGCTCACGGTATCGCTCAGCGTGAGAAATACCGACCCCGTTCACCCGATCGTCATCCGCTCGGTCCGCTACTACGCCTCCGACGGGACCCTCTTACAAGACCATCTACCCGATGGACCGGTCGAGCTCGCTCCCATGTCCACGGCCACGCTTGTCGTCTCCGAACTTGACATGAGGGGCGGCGAGGGAGCCAATTTTCTGGTGGAGTGGGTTTCTCCTGCGCGCGGGGCGAAGCCGATCGTCGAGACGATCATGGTCTCGGGAAGCACGGGGTTGGCCTTCACGAGCCGGGGCGAAGTGATCGGCGAGCGATGAAGCAAGTCGAGGAGGACGTCACGTCGGACTCGAGGGGTGCACTCTCTGGCTGCGCCTTGCGAACGCGAAGACTCGGGGTGGTCGTCGCCATCGCCTTGGGGCTCTCGGCCTGTGCGCACACGGTGGAGCACCGCGACTGGTCGGACTACGAAGGCCCCGGTGCCAAATACTTCCAGCGCGAGGAGGTGGTGGTTCCCAGCATCCGCGACCCGCTGGAACCCTGGAACCGCGGGGTCGCGGCCCTGAACGACGCACTTGTGGTGGGGGTGCTCCAGCCGGCGAGCCGCGTGTACCGATTCCTG
>CAZTOE010000012.1:29347-33739 GCA_964615045.1 uncultured Spirochaetales bacterium | reverse complement strand
GCCGCCTGGTCGCCTACGACCCGGCGACGGGGAAGATCCGATGGGCCTACCGCGATCCCCATCCTCTGATGGGCGGCACCCTGAGCACGGCGGGCGGACTCGTGGTGACGGGGAACCAGGACGGCTTCGCGCTTGGCTTCGACGCGGAGACCGGCGAGGAGGTGTGGCGCCACCGGCTCGGTGCGCCTGTGCGCAGCCAACCCATCGCCTTCGAGCTTGACGGCGTGCCGCACCTGGCGATCGCCGCCGGTCAGGAACCGCTCTATACGGCGGTCATGGGCGGCCCAAGTCGCGTTCCCGAAGGAGGCGTGCTCTACTTGTTCCGTTTGGAATAGGGCGACTCCGCAGCCCTCGCCTCCACGAGTCGGCCTGGCGACGATCGGTCGAAGGCGAAGCGAGGCGCTAGCGAAGCCGCGGCGTCGCGCCAGCTCTCCGCACCAGTGCTTCGAGCGTCTCATAGCCTTGCGCGCCCACCACGCCCAGGCCCGCGGTGACGTAGGTGGGAACCCCCGTCACGCCGAGCTGGCGAGACCGTTGCCAGTCACGTTCCACTAGATCGCGGTGGGTGCGAGCTTCGAGCACGTGTGACGCTTCCTCGCGCGGCAAACCGGTTTCTTCCGCCACATCGAGGAGAACTCCACTCGCGCCGATGTTCCGGCCTTCCGCGAAGTAGGCGCGGAAGAGGGCGTCGTGGATGGCGTCTCCCCCCGGCTGCGTCACCGCCCAGGAGGCGATCTCTTGAGCGAGGCGGCTGTTGTAGGTCATCGTGCGATCGCCATAGGGAAGCCCCTCGGCCGCCATCGCCTGCTCCAGCCGCTCGCGCATCTCGTTCCAGATCCCCTCACGGCCGGCGAAAAGATCCGCGAGCCGACGTCCGTCGGCGGGCGTCTCGGGGTGAAGCGGAAAGTGCGTGAGGTTGATCTCGACGTGGTACTCGCGTCGCAGCCGATCGGTGCGAACCGCACCGAGGTAGCACCACGGTCAGATGTAGTCGGAGAAGACTTCGAGTTGGATCGGTTCCATCGCTGCATCCTCGACAGCTGCGGGGCCGAAGGTAAAGCGCTTAGGCCCGAAAGGCGGGCAGAACTTGCTCCGCCAAAAGCCGCTGGTTCTCTTGCATATAGTCTGCCGGACACACGGACGCGAGAATCACCGTCTCGGCACCCGCTTCTACATACTCGCGCAAGCGCGCCGTGCAGTCGTCGGGATTGCCAGCCAGGGCGTACTTCCCCACGAGCTTGGAGAAATCCTGGTTGTACTGGATCGAGAGCCGATCGATTGCCATCTTGTGCGCGCGCTCACGGTCGTCGTGCACCGCGAAGAAGATGAAAAGACCCGGCTTGACCGGATGTTCGCGCGAGGCGTCGAAGCCTCGAATCGTTTGGAGGCTCTTTGCGAGCATGTCCGGGGTGTACATGTAGGGAAGCCATCCGGTCCCGTAGCGGGCGGTGCGCTCCATGGCGGCGTCGCTGCGCCCCGATACCCAGATCGGCGGGTGGGGGCGTTGCACCGGTTTGGGCGCCAGCGTGACGCCATCAACGCTGGTGAAGCGACCTTTGAAGGTGACTTTGTCTTCCGTCCAGAGGCGCCGCATGAGGGCCAAGGCTTCGTTGGTGCGCGCCCCACGTTCGGAAACGGGGACGCCGCACGCGTCGAACTCCTTGGGGAACTCGCCGCCTACGCCCACCCCGAGCGCGAAGCGCCCACCGGAAGCCACGTCCAGGCTCGCGATCTGCTTGGCGAGCAGGGCCGCGGGGTAGAGGGGGACCAGCGTGATGCTGGTCATGAGTTTGATGTGTTGCGTGGCACCGGCTGCAACCGCCAGGGCGATCAACCCGTTGGTGGTGGGGCCATGGAAGAAGACGTGCTCGCCGGCGGTGAGGAACTGGTAACCCTGTACCTCCGCTTCTCTGGCTTCCTCGACAATCTGGTCGAAGCGACGCAATGAGATCCCAAACTCAACGGTAGCCATGTCGCCGGTAGCCATGTTTCGCACGCCTCCTTCCGCCGCCAGTGTCCGCACCGTAGCACGACCCACCCGAGGTCCGGCGGGCCGATTGCTGCCGCACGCGCGTTGGAGGTAAGCTCTGGCAGTCGCCGTGGTTCCGCCGCCCCCTGCCCCGAGAGGATCCACCATGACCGAGCCCGCACGGAGCGCCGCCGAAACCGCCATGATCGAGAGGGCGCATCGCGTGCTACCGGGGGGCGGGTTTGGAAATCTCTCCTTCGAATTCGTCGTGCGCGACGGCCGGGGGGGACGGGTCTGGGATCTGAGCGGGAACGAGTATGTGGACTTTCTGCTCGGCTCGGGTCCGATGCTGGTCGGGCACGCGCACCCCGAGGTGCTTGCCGCCGTCCGTGAGCAGCTGCCCCGGGGCACGACGTTCTTTGCGACCAACGTGCCGGGCATTCTCCTCGCCGAGCAGATTGTCGCGGCGGTCCCCTGCGCGGAGAGGGTTCGCTTCGTCTCGAGCGGCTCTGAGGCGACCCTTTACGCGATGCGGGCTGCCCGCGCTTTCCGCGGGCGCGACAAGATTCTGAAGTTTGAGGGTGGCTTTCACGGCATGAACGACTACGCACTGATGAGCATGGCGCCGAAGCGCGAGGTCGATTTTCCCCGGGCGCTCCCCGACTCGCCCGGCATTCCGGAGCGAATTCCCGGCGAGGTTTTGATCGCGCCCTTCAACGATGCGGAGCGGACAGTCGCCCTGCTGCACGAGCACCGCGACGAGCTGGCTGGCGTGATCGTCGAGCCCTTCCAACGCCTGATCCCTCCCGAACCCGGTTTTCTCGAGGCGCTTCGCGAGGCGGCAACCCAGCACGGCATCGTCTTGATCTTCGACGAGGTCGTCACCGGGTTCCGCTTCGCCTATGGCGGTGCCCAGGAATACTATGGCGTCGTCCCGGATCTCTGCGCGCTCGGGAAAGTAATCGGCGGCGGCTTTCCCCTCGCCGCGATCGCCGGGCGCGCGGACATCATGGCCCACTTCGATGCCGGCGCAGTGTCCCGGGACGGGTTTATGCCCCAGATCGGCACCCTGAGCGGCAACCCGATTGCCTCGGCCGCCGGTCTGGCGACCCTCGACATCCTGCGACGCCCCGGCGCCTACGAGCAGATTTTTGCCACCGGCCAGGCATTGATGCGTGGGATTGAAGGCCTGCTCAAAACCGTTGACCTCCCAGCCCGGGTGATGGGCGAGCCACCGCTCTTCGACGTACTTTTCAGCGACCGAGAGGCCCGGGACTATCGCGGCACCGCGCGCGGCGACGCGGCACGCCTCAAGCGCTTCAACGCGCTGCTCCGCGAGCGCGGCGTCCTCAAGGGGGACAGCAAGTTCTACGTCTCGCTCGCGCACACCCCGGAAGATGTGCGCCACACCCTAAGCGCCGTCGCCGGCGCCCTCGAGGTGCTCTGAGCAGGAAGAGTCCGACTCCGCTACATGGGCATCGGCGGGGCCTCGGGTGATCGGAGGGAGTGTGTCAACGATGTGGTCTTTCGCGCCGACGCTTTTCGGCTGGGTGGTGGTCGCCGCGCTGATGGGGACCGGTTCGGCGCGGGCTCTCGCGGTCGAGCTGGTGCAGAACGGCGAGCTCGATCAGAACACCGCGGGCTGGGGTTTGGACGCCAGCTTGATGGGGTAGCTCGCGCGACACGATCCGCCGCAATTGCTACCGCTGGATCACCAACCCTCGGTGAAGCCGCCGTCGTACCAGTCCCAGAGGAGGTAGAGGCCCAGCCGGGTGGGGCGATTCGAGGCGTCTGTCAGCGGGATGCGCACGCCGATGTCCAGGCGCACGTGCTGGCGGCGACTCAGCGGGATCTGGAGCTCGGGGACCAGGTCCCAGTCCGCGTTGCTCCCGCCGCTCGGCCGGAACTCCCACGTGCCGAGCAGTTCCAGCATTGGCGAGAGCGCCCGGCCGAAGCGCCTGAAGCGGAGGTTTTTTCCCAGGGCGGTGCGCAGCTGGATCTCGTCGGAGACGTCGCTGTCGACGGGAATCTCACCGAGGAGCTGCACCTGAAGGAAGGCATCCCAGGGCAGGATCTGGCCCGCCGCGAGGTAGGGCTCGAAGATGACGGACCCGGTGCCCAGGCCGTCGCTCTGCCTTCCGGTCGGAAAGACCACCTCGCCGCCCAGGCTGGCGATGCTGCCGAGCTCCAGGCGGTGGAAGAAGGCGTACTTGACGCCGACGGCCACGTCGCCGACGCCGGCCTTCCACTGGCTTGAAGGGCTCGGCGCCTCCCGCGCGACCACGGGAAGCGAGGCTTCGAGCTGCCCGCGCGATCCGATACGCTTCTCCAAGATAAATTCGCCGCGCACCTCTCCGTCGCGGTTGGTGTTGACGAAAGTCGTGAAAACGGCCTCGTCCTCCGGGAAAGCCTTCTCGGTTACC
>CAZTOE010000012.1:0-29337 GCA_964615045.1 uncultured Spirochaetales bacterium | reverse complement strand
CAGGGGCCGCGGCAGGTTGAGCTCCCCGCGCGGCCAGCGTTCGTCGGTGCAACGGGAGCGCAAGAAGAAGAGCACCGCTTGGAGGTCGCTCTCAGAGAGGGTCCCGCCCTGTGCCGGCATGATCGCGCTGAGGCCCCGCGCCGGCCCGCCGTCGTGGATCACCGCCATCCAGTCGCCGTCGGGCTCGCGGGAGGCGAAGGCGCAGTCGGTAAAGTCCGGCATGGCCCGCCGAAACATGGTGCGGCCCGGAGCGCCGCGGCCGTCTTCTCCGTGACAGGTCGAACAGCGCTCGCCGAAGAGTTGGGATTCTGGCTTCGCTTCGGTGGATGGCTCCGCCGCCGCGATCCCTCCCGCGAGAATAACGGCCCATGCCCAGATGAAAGAGATCCGTATCTTCAACCGGTCGCGCCGCGTCTTGGCTTCAGCTCAACCCTGAAGCACCGCTCCATGGGCGGCCATCCACTGCTCCATGGCCTTCTGCGCCTGCGGATCGAACGCGTCGCTCAGCCGCGCGATGCGGTCGCCTTCGAACTCCGCGATCTCGACGCCCGAGATCACCAGGTCGGGCAGCCCCGCCTTGCCGTAGGTGACCTTCCACTTCATCGTGAGCGTGTCGTCTTTGACCGTGGGCGTTTCGAACTCCGGGAGGCGTCGGTCCATGCGCCGGTCGAAGCCATCGACCGCTTGCTTCAGCTTGGCGAGCACCGCGTCGCGCCCGCGGGCCTCGCTGTCGGTTGCATAGACGGCATCGTCGGTGAAGAAGGGGGCGATACGCGACCAGTCGTCATCGACGTACGTTTCTTCGAAGGCCTGCGCGTAGGCGAGGAAACGATCCAGAATGCTCATGAGGGGCACCTCTCCTTTCCGCGAAGGATACGCGATCGCGGCCCGTCGCGGTTGACATTCCCGTCGATCGCCCGGAATACTGGCCGAGCTCAGCTTCCTGAACTTCGGCCGCACGGCCGCTTATTGCGAGTAACGGATCCGACATGACGATGAAGCTCGACGACCTTCTCGCCCGGCAGGAGATCGCGGACGTGATCTATCGCTACGCCCGCGGCATCGATCGCCTCGACTTCGACCTGGTTCGCTCCTGCTATCACCCCGACGCCTACGACGACCATGGGAGCTTTCGCGGCACTGTAGACGAGTTCATCGCCGCCGCCGAGGCGTTCCTGCCCCGCTGGACGGCGACGCAGCACTTCATGGGCAACATGCTGATCGAGATGGAGGGCGACGCGGCGCAGGCCGAAACCTACGCGGTGGCGTATCACCGGCGTGAAGACGCCGAAGGTAACGGCAAAGACGACGTGATGGGCATCCGCTACGTCGATCGCTTCGAGAAGCGCGGCGGCGAGTGGAAGATCGCCCATCGCGTGGTCGCCACCGAGTGGCGCCGCGTCGACCCCGTGACGGGTGCTCGGGGCCGGGGCGAGGTGGGTGTCTGGGGCCGGCGCGACCGCGAGGACGTGCTCTACTGGATCATGACCGCGACGGCGCCCGCCTCGCGCTGAGGCGTTCCGTTTCGGGCAGATCCCGACGCTTCTCGACCAGGAAACTCGACTCGATCGAGATCGGCGACGTGAGCTCGTGATCCCGACTTCGTTCCTCGGATCGCGGCCTGCCGGACCACCGGCGGTTCCGACGGTGCCCGGAATCGCTAATCTGAGGCGATGTTTTCATCCGAGGTAGTCACGCACGGGATCCGCGTGAGGGTGCGCTCTTGCTTCGTTCCCGAGCGCTCCTCTCCCGAGGAGGGGCAGTGGTTCTTTGCATATCGGGTCACCATCTCGAACGAGGGCGACGAAACCGCACAACTCCTGAGCCGCCACTGGATCATCACGAACGGGGACGGCGACGAAGAGGAGGTGCGGGGGCCCGGTGTAGTCGGCGAGCAACCGCGGATTGCCCCGGGCGACGCGTTTGAATACACCTCCGGGTGTCCCCTCGCGACTCCGGTGGGCACGATGCGGGGCGCCTATCAGATGATGACCGAGGGTGGCGTTCCGTTCGATGCCAAGATCGCGGCCTTCACGCTGGCCGAAGCCCAGGCAGTGCACTGAGCGATGCCGCTCAGTGCCCGGGCCGTGGGTCACACGACGAAGCCCGAGGTCCACGAGGTCGATGCGCGTTGGATCATGGCGTACTCCGCCGGGCTCGGCGACAGCAACCCGTGCTCCATGGATACGACTCGGCAGGCCTCGCTGGTCGCGCATCCCGTCTTCCCCGTATGTCTGGAGTGGCCGGCCGTTTTATCGTGTAGGAAGCTGCCCGGCGCCGAGGCGCTGACACGGGGCGAAGCCGCGCGGGGGGTACACGCCAGCCACGATCTGCACATCCGCAGGCTGATCCGGCCTGGCGAGCGGCTCGCCACTACCGCGACTCTGATTGGCGTCGAGGCCAAGCCTGTCGGCGCCGCTCAAATGATACGGCTCGATACGCGCGACGTTGCGGGCGAACTGGTATGTCGCACCTATCAGCTCGGCATTCTGCGCGGGGTCGAAGCCCTTGGCGACGCGCGGGTGGAGGAAGCGCCCCCGCCGCCGGATCTGTCGCGTCTCGGGGCTTGCGATCTCCGGTTCGAGATCCCCATTCCCGCCGGAGCGGCTCACGTCTACACCGAATGCGCCCGGATCTGGAACCCGGTTCACACCGATCGCGCGGTCGCACTCGCGGCCGGTCTCCCCGACATCATTCTCCACGGGACGGCGACCTTGGCGCTGGCGGTCAGCTGCCTCGTGAACCAATGTCTCCAAGGCAATCCCACCAGGCTCCGGCGTCTCGGCGGCCGCTTTGCGGCCATGGTCTTCATGCCTTCGGTTCTCGCGCTGGTCGTCACGGGCCAGGGCGCCGACCGGCTGAGCTTCGAGGTTTTCGCCGAGGACGGACGCCCCGCCATCCGCCGAGGCTTCCTGTGCTGGGAGCTTTGAGGCCGGCCTTCCTTCATGGATTCGTTCGCTCGCATTCTCATCGTCGCCGGAATCGTCTCGCTGGCCGTCGGACTGTGGTTCTCCTTTGGACCTTCGCTCCCGCTGGGCAATCTCCCGGGAGACATCCGCATCGAGCGCCCGGGGGTGCGCGTCTACCTTCCGATCATGAGTTGTGTGCTCGTCGGCGC
Organism: uncultured Spirochaetales bacterium; assembly: GCA_964615045.1. Lineage (GTDB taxonomy): Bacteria > Myxococcota_A > UBA9160 > UBA9160 > PR03 > JANQRO01. The sequence goes on along the minus strand of CAZTOE010000012.1, from coordinate 26,219 downwards.
GATCGCAACGGCCCTGTGGTGGTTGTTCTCGAGACTTCGATAGGTTCCCGAGCCCGGACTTGCCTCTCGCGCTAGGCGAGAGCCTCGTCGGCGCTCGGCCAGATCGGAAGCCCGTCCCAACGCGAGCGCTCTCCGTAGGCGGCCTCCAGGGTCGCGAAGAGCGCGCGTTCGCGCCCCACGGCTTGGCCATCGAGCGAGCGAACAGGCACCAGACCGACCCCGGTGCCGCAGAGGAACACTTCGTCGGCCCGGAACAGATCCATCCGACCGAGGCTCGCGATGCGGGTGGGGATGCCCTTGGCCGTCGCGAGCTCAAGCACGGTGTCGCGTGTGATGCCCTCCAACGCTCCGTCGGTCGCGGGCGGCGTCTGCAACACGCCGCCGCGCACGGCGAAGACGTTCGCCACGGCTGCCTCGGCGACTCCGCCGGCAGGGTTGAGAAGCAGCGCCTCGTCGACTCCGCGCAGGATCGCCTCGCGCTTGGCGAGGACACTGCCGAGATAGTTGAGACTCTTCACCCGAGGGTCGACGGCGGCCGCGGGATCGCGGCGCACGCTCACCGTGGCAAGGTCCAGGCCGCGCGTGGCTACCTCTGGCGGGTAGAGGGCGAGTTCGCCCCCGATGCAGAGGATCTGGGGCGTGCGACACCGGGTCGGATCCACGCCCAGCGGGCCCGTGCCGCGCGTCGCGAGGAGTCGAAGGTAGAGTTCGGGCGCGCCGATCGCGCGGCCGACTTCGAGCACGATGTTCTCGAGCACGGGGCCGTCGGCCGGGAGCTCGAGCCCCAGCGCCCGAGCAGACGCGCCAAAGCGCTCGAGGTGGGCGTCGAGTCGAAAGACCCGGCCCTCCCGAATCCGCAAACCCTCGAATACGCCGTCGCCGTACAGCAAGCCGTGGTCGAGCACGGAAAGCCGGGCGTCTTCCGCGTCGACGATCCGGCCCTCGATCCACACCTTCATCGGCGTTTGGGGGGTGGACGCCATGTGTTCTCCTCCTGGGTTCAGGCGAAGGATTAGCCGGGTTCCGTCGTTGCGTAAATTGAAATTTTTGAATCAGTTTGTTTCAATATTCGCAACAATGGATCTCGCTGCCCTGCGCCTCTTCCGCCATCTTGCCCGCACGCTCCACTTCGGCCGCACGAGCCGCGAGTGCCACGTGAGTCCCTCGGCGCTCAGCCGGACGATCCAGCGGCTCGAAGAGGAACTGGACGTCGTACTCTTTGAGCGCACTCATCGCAGAGTGCGTCTGACACCCGCAGGGCGCGAGCTCGAGCGCTACGCGATCGAGGCCCTCCAGCGCTTCGATGCCCTCCGGGTCGAACTCGGTGGACGGGAGAGCGAGCTCCGCGGTGTGCTGCGAGTCTTCACGACGGTGACGGGTTGCTACACGGTGCTACCCGATCTGCTGGGACAGTTTCGCCGCGCCCATCCCGGTGTTCGCATCGAGCTCGAAACCGGATACCCGGTCGACGCGTTGAACCAGGTGCAGCGCGGTCGCATCGACGTCGCGGTCGCGAGCGTGCCCGACCGGCTGCCCCGCGCCGTAGTGGGAAAGACCGTCACCCGTACGCCGTTGCTGTTTGTGTTTCCCTCGACCCCGTGCGAGGTGAGCGAGCGGATCGCCAGCGCCGATGCGATTCGGTGGCCCGAACTCCCCATCATCCTGCCCCATGCGGGCGCCACGCGGGCGCACGTTGATCGCTGGTTTCGGCGCCGGGGCGTTCAGCCGCAGGTCTACAGCGACGTCCCGGGAAGCGAGGCCATCATGACCCTGGTCGCACTGGGCTGCGGCATCGGCGTGGTCCCGAAGCTGGTGCTCGACAAAAGTCCCCTACGTGCCGTCGTGCAGGTGCTCGACCTCACCCCGGAGCTCCCTGATCTGCGGGTCGCGGTGTGCGCAGAGCGGAAGCGGATTGCGAATCCCGTGGTGCGCCGCTTCTGGGAGGGCGTCGAAAGTGCCGTCGCCTGAGGCCCGAGCTGGCCTGCGTTAACGTCTCAAGGGTCCATGCCGATGCGACGACAAGGTCCGGGGGTAGTCTCGTGGGCAACCTGCCTCGCTTCCGGAACTCCAACATGGTGCGAGCCCTTGTGGCGCTGCTCTCCCTGAGCGTCCCGACTGCCTGCGTATCGACCTGGAGCGAGTATCCCCGCGCGGCCGGCGCCGTTCACGCTTCGCCGACCCCAACGTACCGCCAGACGCTTTACTACGACATTGCCGGCGCGAAGGGTCTTTTCGGCGGAAGTGAGGCGCTGCGCGACGCGCTTCGCGAGGACACACCCTTCGCCCGTGTCGAGCGCCGCAGCGAGCCGCCGACCCGCGGGCTCTTTTGCGGCATCCAAGCAGAGCGGCGGGGCCCCAATGTGGCGTCCGGCGTCGCTGCCTACATTTCCTACGCGCTGCTCTTCACGATCCCGTTCTGGAGTACCGAGGGGTATACGGTGCGCTACCAGCTCTATTCCGATGGTGAAGAGCAGAAGAACTTCGAGTACGACCTCGCGCGCAAATCGTTCTTTTGGATCGTCGCGTTGCCCTTTAGTTGGATCAGCCTGATCACTCCGAGCGAGCGCGACGCATTTGAAGCGACCGTCCACCAGTTTTACGCCGATGCCACGCCGTACTTTCGCGCGTATCGGACTTCGGCGCGGTAGGCGGGAGCGCCGAAGCGTCTGCCCGCATCGCCTTCGGGAGAGGGACGGCGGAGCTAGCGGATTCTCTTTCCGATCTCGGCGAGCACCTTCATCAAATAGGGTCGGAACCGGTCGTAGTCTTCGCTCATAGGGAAATGCCCGAGCCCCTTCAGGGTCTCATAGGCGGCAGCGGGACCGATCTGCTCGGCACACGCCCGGATCACTTCTGGAGGGCAGGTGTAGTCGTACTCGCCTGCCGCCAGGAAGACGGGTAGGCGCTCGGCGTCGATGCGATTCGCGCGCTTTGGATCGGAGTTGTCCTCGCACCACAGAAATAAGTCGTCGCGCAGGTTGCTGGGATTGGAACGCTGAAACCAATTGGCGAGCTCGCGATTCCAGGTCGGGGCATCGGGCGCCTGCACGCCGTGGGTGACGGCTCCGATCATCATGGCCGTGTTGAGCTCGGGGTGTACCCACCAGGCGCGGTCGAAACCGCCGGTCGGGACGGCCCCCGCCAGCGCGATGCAGGCGCGAAACGCCTCCGGGAAGCGCTCGGCCAGGTGCAGGGCGATCACTCCGCCGATGCTGCACCCCAGGAAGATCGGCCGATCGAGGCCCAGCGCTTCGCCGAGCGCTACGACGAAGCGCGTCACCCAGTCCGAGGTGAGCGGTCGCTCCGCTTCCCAGAAGCGCGTGCCCTGGGGCGGGTACGATTTTCCGTGACCCGGCAGGTCGTAGGCGATCACCCGATACTGACGGCAGAGTTCTTCGTCTTCGAGGAGGTGGCGCCATTGGCGGTTCTCGTTGCCGGCCGTGTGTTGACAGAGGATCGGGACGCCCTGACCACTCTCGAAATAGAAAACCGGGTAGGTGAGCCCCTCGAGCTCCACGTTCACGTAACGCCCTACGGCTCGGGGGGTCGCCGGAAGCGGCGGATCGGGCCGGGCCGTCGCGGCCGCTCCCGCCGTTTCTCGAGCGGCGCGCACCAGGCGATTGAGGAGCGGGAGGAGCCGGAGAAAGCGTTTCACGTCGCCCTCGAAGCGCAGCTTCTCTTGGGCGATCGCCGCGAGGAGATCGTGAAACATGGGGCGTGGAACCGGCGCAAAGATCTCGCGCCAGGTCGACTCCGCGGCGCGCAAGGCGAAGGCGCACTCGTCGAAGGCGTGGGGCGCTTCGCGGAGCGAAACGAGGGAGCCGCGCTCGAGGCGTGCGAGGAAGCTCGTCGTTCCAAAGTCCAGTACGAAGGCGAGGTGTGCCGCGCCGATGCCACCGCGATCGTCTCCGTCTGCGCCCGCCCGATCGAATAGTTGTTGCACCCAGAGCCGGTCGAACATCATGTCGTTGTCCTCTGCTTGGCCGGTGCGCCATCAGCGCCAATCGACGAAGACCCGCTCCTTGGCGCCCCATACCGACGACCTTGAGAAATCGATGAAGCGCTTCTCGTCTTCGAGGAAAGCGCCGAAGGCGCGCGCCGCTTCGCCCTCTGGATGACCGAAGAACTGCTCAAGGTCATAGCGGTTGAACCAGGCCTCGGTGAGCCCCGCGTAGGGAGGCGCCGCGTTCCGCGATTCGCGCAGCGTCTCGTTCAGCGCATCGTCGAGTGTGTGGCTCTGGATGTAGCGGTGAAACTGGGTCGCCTCGCTGTGGCGGCGAATCAGGTAGCCGTGGTCCATCTGCCAGGTGAGCTGGCAATCCGCTACGGTCATGCCCGCCGGCGGATTGAGTACGTAGCAGAACTTGACCCAGGCACTTTCGGGTGTCGCGACGATGCTGTTCTCGGGCATTGGATTGATCTGGGGCACTTCCCGCGCCACCCAGAGTGCCGAGCGCGAGAGATCGATGAACTTGCGCTCATCTTCGAGCAGCGCTGCGGCGGCGCGGCGGCCGGCTTCGGTCTCGAAGGCCGCGGCGAGTTCTTCGCGGGTGTCCCACCAAACACTCGCGATGCCATCGAAGGGCTCGTGCATACCGGCGCGTGCCTCGCGCAGGGAAGCGCTCAGCGGGTCGTCGACGGTGTGGCTCTGCACGTACCGGCGCATGCCCAGGGTGCGCTGGAAGCTTGCGACAAGGGGGCCGTGCTGCTCGCGCCAATACTGCTGGAACTCGTCGACGTCGAGATGGGGCAGTCTTCGCAAAACAAAGTTCAATCGGATCAAGGGGCTGCTCCTGCTCGGATTCGGGCCCGAGGCTACCGCAAGAGCGCACGGCTCGGCCGGCCCCCACGGGGACCGAAGACGGAAGAGTGGCTGCCGCAGCTTCCCCAGGCCTTCTCAAGTGCTAGATTCAATCGATCGATTGAATCATACGTTTGATGGCCGAGCGGCCCGTCACGAGGCGAACGGGAATATGACGGCACCCGACACCAAGCAGCGCATCCTGGACGCCGCCGAGCATCTCTTCGCGGAACACGGTGTCGATGCGACTTCGCTGCGCGCCATCACGCGCGAGGCCGGCGTGAACCTCGCCGCCGTGCACTACCACTTCGGATCGAAAGAGGCCCTACTCGAAGCCGTACTCGTGCGGCGCGTCGGGCCGGTCAATCAGGCGCGGCTGAAAGGCCTGGAGCAATTGGAGATCGATGCGGAGGGAGAGCCCGTCGCTCTCGAAGCGATCCTCAAGGCATTTCTCGAGCCCGCGGTTGGGTTCTTGACCCAGGAGGAGAGCGGGCCGCTCCTCGCGCGGCTGATGGCGCGACTTTATTGGGAGGCGGGTCCCGAGTTGCGCGCCGTCGTCCTGGAGCAGTTCCGTCAAGTTGCCGAGCGCTTCTGTTCCGCCCTCGCGTGTTCGCTCGCGCCGATGCCCGAGGCCGAGGTGTTGACCCGCTTTCACTACGGCCTGGGTGTGATGATTCACGTGCTGTCGCGGCCGGCCTTCGGGGTGGAGGAGGCTTTCGCGCCCCTCCGCGAAGCTCCCGCGCAGCAACTGGCACGGTTGGTCGCGTTCATCGCGGCCGGCATGCGCGCGCCCGTCCACCCCGAGATCCTCCCCAAGGCCGTCGCCATGGGAGGACGAGGAGGCGCGACGTGACGCAACCGCTGCGTCCAGTTCGAGATGAAGAACGCCAACGCGAGGAGCCGCCGCGCGAGCTCCCGCGCCGGCGCGCGCACGCGCGTTGGATCGTTCCGCTTGCCGTGATCGGAGCCGCTGCGCTCGCGGGCGCGCTGCTGATGGCGACGCGTCCCGCTGTGGAAACGCGTCGGCCCGAGATCCTGGCGCCGCTGGTACGGGTCGTCGTGGCGCAACCGAAATCGCTGCGACTCGATGTCACCGCGGAAGGCACTGTCCATCCGCGCACCGAAAGCGACCTGGTGGCGGAGGTCGCGGGTCGCGTGGTGGCGCTCTCCCCCTCCATGGAAGAGGGTGGGTTTTTCCAAGCGGACGACGTGCTCATTCGGCTCGATGACCGGGATTATCGCGTCGCTTTGGAAAAAGCCCGCGCCCAGGTGGAGCGGGCCGAGAGCGAGTCGGCCTGGGCCGATCGCGCGTTGGAGCGGCGCCGCGCGCTGGCAGAGGAGGGCGTGGCCAGCGCCTCCAATCTCGACGACTTCGAGAATCGCGCTCGCATCGCGCGCGCCGAACTGCGCGACAAGCGCGCGGACCTGGAGCGCGCGCGGCTCGACCTTGAGCGCACCGCGCTGCGTGCCCCGTACGCCGGGAGGGTGCTTGAAGCCCATATCGATGTGGGGCAATTCGTAGCGCGGGGCACGACGCTGGCTTCCCTCTACGCCGTGGATTGGGCCGAAGTGCGGCTCCAGGTGCCCGACGAGGCTCTGGCCCACCTGGGCCTCCCGCTCGACTTCCACGTCCTGGAGGCGGACGCCGATGCCGCTCCTGCCGTCGAACTCAGTGCGAAGGTCGCGGGCCGCGCGGCGCGCTGGCGCGGAAGCATCCAGCGCGCCGAAGGCCAGGTCGACCCCCGCAGCCGCATGGTGACCCTCGTCGCTCGCGTGGCCGATCCCTACGGTCGCCAGACCCCCGCTGATGTCCCCCTGGCCGCCGGACTCTTTGTCGCGGCGCGGATCACGGGGCGCGAAGCCGAGGGTGTGTACGAGCTCCCGGCCGTGGCGCTGCGCAACGGCGAGCAGCTGTTGGTGGTCGACAGCGAGGATCGGCTGCGCTTCCGCCCGGTCGAAGTGCTGCGGCGCGGTGACGATACGGTGGTGATCGCCGCCGGTCTTCACCCCGGCGAGCGGGTCTGCGTATCGCCCCTCGAGGCGGTGACCGACGGCATGCGCGTTCGCGTCAATCCTCCCGCCCAAGCTTCAACAGGCTCCGGCTGAGCCGATGGACGGCGCGATCGCCTGGTTCGTTCGCAACCCCGTTGCCGCGAACCTCTTGATGGTCTCGATCGTGGTTGGCGGGGCCCTCACGCTCCCCCAGATCAAACAGGAGGTCTTCCCCGAAGTCGAACTCGGGTTGGTGAGCGTGAGCGTCGAGTATCCCGGTGCTTCTCCGGCCGAGATCGAGGAATCGATCACGATCCGGATCGAGGAGCAACTGCAGGGCGTGGAGGGGATCAAGCGGATTACCTCCACCTCCCGCGAAGGGGTCGGTGCCGTGACCGCCGAGCTTTTTGACGACGCCTCCACCCGCCGCGTGCTCGACGACGTGAAAACGCGCGTCGACGCGATCGACACCTTTCCCGAAGAGGCCGAGAGACCCGTCATCCAGGAGGTGCTCAATCGCCAGCAGGTGATCAACGTCGCGGTCGCGGGGGACGCCGACGAGCGCACCCTGAAGCGCGTTGGCGAACAGGTGCGCGATGAGCTCGCCGCGCAGCCCGAGATCACCCAGGTCGAGCTTGTGGCCGTGCGGCCCTACGAGATCTCGATCGAGGTCTCCGAAGATCGCCTGCGGCGCCACGGCCTGACCTTCGACGAAGTCGCGGCGGCCGTGCGCAAGAGCTCGCTCGATCTGCCCGGCGGGACGATCCGCGCACGCGGCGGCGAGATCCTGTTGCGCTCCAAGGGACAGGCGTACCGGGGGGACGAGTTCGCGGCCCTCCCGCTGCGCGTCACCGAGGACGGGACGCGACTCTTGCTGGGGGACGTCGCGACGATTGTCGACGGGTTCCGCGAGACCGATCAGTTCGCCCGTTTTGACGGCAAGCCCGGTGTCCTGATCCAGGTCTTCCGGGTGGGGGAGCAGAACGCGCTGGAGGTCGCCGGGGCGGTGCACCGCTATCTCGCGGACTCCGAAGGCCGCTTTCCCACCGGCATCTCGCTGACCGCCTGGCAGGACGACACGCTGTTGCTGCGGAGCCGCCGCGACCTGCTGCTGCGCAACGGCCGCGACGGCTTCCTGCTCGTGATCCTGGTGCTCGCGCTGTTTTTGCAGCCGCGGATCGCGCTGTGGGTCTCGGCCGGGGTTCCGATCGCCCTGCTCGGGGCGCTCTGGGTCGTACCGATCTGGGGTGTTTCGATCAACATGCTCTCGCTGTTCGCCTTCCTGCTGGTGCTCGGCATTCTCGTCGACGACGCCATCGTAACGGGCGAGAACATCTATCGGCACCAGGAACGCGAGCCGGACCCGGTACGGGCCGCGATCGATGGAGCGAAAGAGATCTCGACGCCGGTCGTCTTCGGCGTGCTCACCACGATGGCGGCCTTCGCCCCGATGTTTCTCCTGCCAGGGGTCTTCGGGCGGCTGATCGTGGCGCTCCCCACGGTGGTGGTCTGTGCGCTGTTCTGGTCCCTGGTCGAGTCGAAGTTCGTCCTGCCCGCGCACCTCGCCCACGCGAGGCGCGCGCCGCTGCGGCGCGTGCCCGGCTTCGGCTGGCTCCGGGACGAGGTCGCGGCCGGTCTCGAGCGCTTCATACTGAGGGCCTATGCCCCTTTCCTCAATCGCTGCCTTCGGAACCGTTACCTCGCGGCGGCGGTGGGGCTGGCGCTGTGCGTCGTTACGCTGGCCTGGGTGGCGAGCGGCCGCCTTCGCTTCGCCTTCTTCCCCAACGTGGAAGGGGACAACGTGGTCGCGCAGCTCACAATGCCGGAGGGGACCCCCGTCGAAGTCACCGCCGAAGCGATCGCCTCGATCGAGGCGGCTGCGCTCGCCGTGCGCCGGGAAAGCGAAGGCGCGGGCGAAGCTGTTTTCCAGCACGTCCTGACGAGCCTGGGCGAGCAGCCGTACCGCTCGCGTCAATCGCAGGGTCCCGCCGAGGTCGGTCAGCGATACAGCGGCGGGCACCTCGGCGAGGTGAATATCGAGTTGGTCCCCTCCGAGGGGCGAAACATTTCGGCGCAAGCGATCGTCGATCGCTGGCGCGACCGGGTGGGCGTGATTCCCGACGCCGTCGAGCTCACGTTCGCGAGCACGATCTTCTCGACCGGCAAGGCCATCGACGTGCAGCTGCGCGGTCGCCAAAGCGAACAGCTCGAGGCGGCGGCCGACGCGCTGGCGACACAGCTGGCCGAGTACCCCGGCGTGTACGACATCGCGAGCTCGCATCGGGAAGGCAAACGGGAGCTCCGCCTCCAGGTGCGCTCCTCGGCGGAAGCTTTGGGTCTCTCGCTCGCCGACCTCGCGCGTCAGGTTCGTCAGGCCTTCTACGGCGAGGAGGCGCAGCGGATCCAGCGCGGACGCGACGACGTGCGCATCATGGTGCGCTTTCCCGCCTCCCAACGCCGGAGCCTCGCGGACATCGAGAACATGCGGATCCGCCTTCCCGACGGGACCGCAGTGCCCTTCGCGCAGGTCGCTCACGCCGAGCTGGGCCGGGGCTACTCCACGATCCGCCGCGCCGATCGCCAGCGTGTGATTCACGTGACCGCCGACGTCGACGTGACGCGGGCCAACGCGAACGAGATCTTGGGGAACCTCGAGCGGGGCTTCCTGCCCGGGCTGCTCGCCGAGTATCCCGCCCTGAGCTACCGGTTCGAGGGCGAGCGGCGTGAGCAGAGCGAGACGCTCGCCAACTTTCAGCGCGGCTTCATTCTCTCGCTGATCGCAATCTTTGCGCTCCTGGCGATTCCGCTCGGGAGCTACGTGCAACCGCTGATCATTATGTCCGCGATCCCCTACGGCATCATGGGAGCGGTGTGGGGCCACCTGCTCACCGGTCGCGACCTCAGCATGCTCTCGGTGATCGGTGTCCTGGCCGCCACCGGAGTGGTGGTAAATGACAGCCTGGTGATGGTGAGCTTCGTGAACGACCGGGTTCGGGATGGCGAACCCTTGCGCGATGCGATTGGCGAAGCGGGCGTGCTGCGCTTTCGGCCGATCGTGTTGACCTCGCTCACGACTTTTGTCGGGCTCACCCCCATCATGCTCGAGCGCAGCCTGCAGGCGCAGTTCTTGATTCCGATGGCGACGTCGTTGGCTTTCGGCGTGCTCTTTGCCACTGTGGCCACGCTGCTACTCATCCCAGCGCACTACTGGATCCTCGAGGATCTGCGAAAACTCTCTGCCAACGGGGGGGCTCCCGCCCCTTGGCGGCCGACGGAGGAGGAGGCCCGATGAAACGAACCTGGATGTGGACGGCATGGGTGTGGATCGCGGCGGCGCCGCTCTGGGCCGGGGCCCAACCGGCGGCCGACCCGCCGCCTGATTCGCCGCCGAGTGGTGCGCCCGCGATGCTTCACGGCATGCTCAATCTCTCACTCGCCGAAGCAGTCGCCATGGGCATCGAAAACAACCTCTCGGTCCAGGTGGAGCGCCACGCACCGCTCATCGCGCGCGAGGACCTGGGTATCGCTTGGGGCGCCTTCGACCCGGTACTGGGCGGGGGCGGAGGCTTCAGCTCGACCGATACGCCGATCGCGAGCGCCCTTCAGGCCGGTCTGCAGGTCAAAGAGCGTTTGTATGATGCCGAGGCGGCAATCACCGGGTTGGTCCCCTGGCTCGGGGCGGAGTACTCGCTCGGCTACTTTGGGCGGGAGCTCAACAACAACCGGACCATCTCTGCGTTGAATCCCGAGTATCGATCGGGTCTCGAGGCCACCCTGGAGATCCCGGTTCTGAAAGGCCTCTTCTGGAGCGAACCCTGGACCCGGGTCCGCGTCGAGGGCGTGGGCGTGGAGCGGGTCGACGAGGATTTTCGCACCGAGCTCATGAACACCGTGCGCGAGATCGAAGATGCGTACTGGAGACTCGTCGCCACCAAGGACAACGTGCGCGTCGCAGAGAAAAGCCTCGAGACGGCGCGGGCGTTGTTGGAGCTGACCCAGACCCAGTACGAGGTCGGGGTCGTGTCGCAGGTCGAGGTGACCGAGGCCGAAGCCGGCGTCGCCGACCGCGACTTCCGGTTGATCGCCGACACGGCACTGTTCCGCAACGCCCAGGATGAGCTGATCGACCTGATTCTGGGGCCGCACCTGGCGCCGCTCTCGTCGCTTCAGGTCGAGCCCATCGACCCGCCCGGTCGCATCACGCTCCGCGAGGTCGACGTCGAGGCGGCGACCCAGACCGGCTTTTCCTATCGGCCCGAGCTCGCCTCGATTCGCCGCGAGATCGAACAACAGGAGCTCAGCGTCAAGTTTGCTCGCAACCAGCGGCTTCCCGAGTTCAACATCCAAGGGAGCTACGGCTACGAGGGGCTCGCGGGAAAGACGCGGAATGCCGCCCAGCAACCGCTTGTCCGACGGGATTTCTTCGACTCCCACGGCGACTTCTTCGGCAGCGACGGTGCCAATCAGTGGTCCATCCGCGGCGTGTTTTCGATCCCGCTCGGGAACATCGAAGGCCGCCACGGGGTCCGGCGAGCCAATATCGACCTCAGCCGCTCGCAATCCCGGCTGCGGCGCGAGGAGCAGGTCGTGGTGCTCGAAGTGCGCCGTTCAGCTCGTAATCTGGAAGCGGCGATCGCGGGGATCGAGGCCGCAGAACGCCGCCGACTCGCCTCGGCCGAGCAACTGAGGGCCGAGCGGGTCCGGCTCGAGCACGGCGAGTCGACGCCGTTCGACGTCCTGCTGCGGGAGCAGGACCTGGTTGGCGCAGAGCAACAGAAGATCTTGGCGCAACAGACCTATCACAATTCCATTACCGATCTGAACCGCGCTCAGGGGACCACCCTGCGCAACCGGAATATTGTGGTCGAGGACGCGGCGCGATTGCGATAGAGCTGGTGGAGCGCGCCATCGGCTGCGCGCCGGCTCGGGAGACGTTCCCTGGAAGGAGTCGGTCGCACCATCGCCTGGTTGTTCCTGAGCCTGGCCGTCGGAGTGGTCTACTTCGCTCCCTGGTGGCTGGAACATCGCCGTGCGCGGTCGCTTCGGGTCGTGGGAGCCCAGCCTCGTCCGCGCGACCCCGTGGCGTGGGTGCAGCTGGTGATCGGGATCATCTTCCTGATCGCGCTCTATCAGGCCTTCGATGGCGCGCCGCTCAATCTCGTCCTTCGACGATGAGGAGCTCGTAGTGACCGCCGGGCCCAATCGTCCACGACGCGATCCAGCTCACCAGGCTGACGATGATCGCGGCGCCGAGGGCCGGGAAGAAACCATCGATCGAGAACTTCGGCAGGATTGACGCCACGAGCGCAATCATCCCCGCATTGATCACCAGCAGGAAAAGCCCGAGCGTGACCAGGGTGATCGGCAGCGTCAAAAAGACCACCACGGGCCGCACGACGGCGTTGGCGAAACCGAGCAGCAGGGCCGCCAGGATGAGCGTTCCCACCCCCTCCAGATGGACCCCTCCGATGAGCGCGGATGCGATCCACAAAGCGACGGCACTGATCATCAGGCGGAGCCAGAATCCGGGCATGGGTCCTCTCGCGCTTTGGGGAACGGGAGCGGGCGGAGCTTCTCAACGCGGTGTGAGCGTTTCGATCTCTTCGTCTGAGAGTCCCGCCTCGCGCAGCACCTCGCGGGTGTGCTCTCCCAGCTTGGGCACCGGGCCGGTGCGCCGCAACGGGTTGCCGCGGAACGTAACCGGCGAAGCCACCGAGGTCATCGGCTCCGCGCCGTCCTCTTCCGGCGGAATCTCCACGAAACCGCCGGCCGCGTGGATCTGCGGATCCTCGAGGACCTCTGCGACGCTCTGGCAGGGTGCCCACCAGACGTCGTGAGCATCGAATCGCTCCGTCCACTCCGTCAGAGACCGCGTCGCGAAGGTCGCATCGAGCTCGGCGATAAAATCGGCGCAGAAGCGCCGCCGCGTTTTGGCATCGTGGAACCGCTCGTCGGCCGCGAGATCCTCGCGGTCCATGGCCTTCACGAGATTGGGGAAGTGACGGTCCGCCTCCACCCCGAGCAGCCAGAACCACTTGCCGTCCCCCGCCACGTAGCTGTTGAAGAGCGGGAGCGGGCTCCGCTCGCGGGGCTTGGTCGACTCGAGCTTCCCAAAGGTTGCCTGGATCGAGATGTCTCCACCGATCGTGTACATGCCCGCGCGCAGCAGCGAGACCTCGACGACGCGGCCCCTGCCGGTCCGACTGCGTTCGTACAGGGCCGCCAGGATGCCCGACACGGTGGAAATGCCGGTCACGTGATCGCCGAGCCCCGAGCGTACCGGGACCGGCTCGGCGTCGCGGGGCACGAGATCGCGGGCGATTCCGGTCCGCGCCCAGAAGGCCCCGATGTCGTAGCCCGGCCGATCCTTGTCCGGGCCGTCCAGTCCGTAGCCGGAGATCGTCGCGTAGATCAGCTTGGGATGGCGCGAGGTGACTTGCTCGTGATCGAGGCCGAGACGCGCCAGCGCCGCTTGCCGCATGTTGGAGAGGAAGATGTCGGCCGACTCCAGGAGCTTCTCCATGGCTGCGCGACCCGGCTCGGTACGCAGGTCGAGCGTCACACTGCGCTTGCCGCGATTGTCCAGGGCGAAGGGCGGGTTCGGGAGGCCCTCCGGATAGCCGGTGAGCTTGAAGACGTTTCGCTGCGGATCACCCGAGGGCGGTTCGACTTTCACGACGTCGGCACCCCAGTCGGCCATGATGCCTCCCGCGGACGGGCCAGCGACCCACATCGTCATCTCCACGACGCGAACGCCTTCGAGCACGGGAACTTCGGAAGCCATGTCCTCTCCTTTCACCTCGGGCAAAGACGGTAGTACGACGGCGCAGTTACAGCGAGATCGGGAGCCGCTCCAGGCTTCGGCTCACCAGGGTCGGGCGCCACGCGGGAGTGTCCGCCGTGACCCGCAGTGCCGGAAAGCGCGCGTAGAGCGCCGGCAGGGCGATCCGCGTCTCGAGCCGTGCCAGGTGCGCACCCACGCAGAAGTGGGTGCCAAAGCCAAACGCGAGGTGCGGATTCGGCCACCGGGTGAGATCCAACTCGTCGGGAGCCGCGAACACCATGGGGTCGCGATCGGCGGCGGCGAGTAGGAGGAGCACACGATCCCCTGGGTCCAGTTTGCGGCCCCGGAGCTCAACCGGTTCACGCACCACCCGCCCGATGCTCTTGGCGGGGCCTTCGAAACGCAAGAGCTCCTCGACCGCTGTGTGGATGCGCTCCGGGTGATCGAGCATACTCCGCCGCTGCTCCGGGTTGCGGTCGAGCAACCACACCGCGCTCGCGAGCAGGCTCGCCGTGGTATCGTGCCCCGCAATCAAAAGCATCATACAGGTGGCGACCAGCTCGTCGGGGCTCAAGAGCTCGCTGCTCTGCTCCGTCTCGAGCAGCCGGCTCAAGAGGTCATCACGGGGATCGGCGCGGCGCCGCGCGACCAGGGCTTGGAGGTAGCCGACGAGCTCTTCGAGTCCGTGGCCGGAGCGCTGGTACCGGCCGGCCGGACGTTCGCGAAAGACCAGCGCCGTCACCGCGTGAGAGCAATGCCCAAAAAAATCGCGATCGGTCGGCGGGACGCCGAGGAGCTCCGCAATGACGATCGCCGGCAGCGGAAAGGCGAACTGCGCCACGAAATCGCCCCCGCCCGCCGTCGCCAGCTCCTCGAGGAGCTCCCCGATCAACGCCTCGATCCGCGGCCGAAGCGCCTCCACGACGCGCGGCGTGAAGGCCTTGCCGACCAGGCTGCGCAACCGCGTGTGCACCGGCGGGTCACGAAACACCATCCAGTGCGAGAACACCCGATGCCCGGGGTGGTCGGTGCCCGCCCCCCGCAACAGCTCGCGGTGGCGCTCCGAGGAGAACCGCGGGTCGCTCAGCACTTCGCGGACGTCGTCGTAGCGGGTCACAAGCCAGGCGCGGTGTTCCTCACTCCAGTGTACTGGGTCGTCGACCCGCAAGCGCCCGAGGGCCGGGTGGGGATCGGCGACCAGCTCCGGCGCGAGTAGATCCACCCCGTGCTCCTACCAGCCGCGCGCGCGCTCGAGAATGCGGATGTTCTCGAGCCCGTCCCGGGCGCTGATCCGAAGCGTCTCCTCCCCGCGCACCGCGCGGCCGAAGGCCTCGACCTGCAATTTGTAGGGGTTCGCTTCGGCCGCGTCGGATACGGCGAGGTCGCCACCGCGCGAGCGGAGAATCCGGCCTCCGCTGGGGCCCATGGCGTTCCCGAACGCGGTATTCTCGGCGACGCAGAAGCCTTCGGTGCCGAAGAGCTCGAAGCGAGCGCCCGCCGACCCTGCTCCCGTTGAGGCTTCCGCGAGGCCGATCGCACCGCTCTGGAATCGCAGCGTCAGGATCGCGAGATCCTCGACCTCCAGGCCGAAGCGTGGGTTGCCGAGCGCCGCATGGACGTCCTCGACATCGCCCAGCGCCCAGCGCAGCAAATCGATCATGTGGGTCCCGATGTCGCCCAGCGCCCAGCCGCCGCTCGTGGCGCGCGAGAGTCGCCAAGCGGGCGGCAACTCGGGATACGCGTAGAAGAGGTGGGCGCGCGCGGCGGCCGGTTCTCCGTAGTCGCCTCGTTGCCACTCTTCGACGAGAGTGCGGTGATCGGGGTGGTGACGCATGTGGTAGGCGATCGAGAGCAGCGCACCCGAGGCCTCGGCGGCTTCGCACATCTTCTCGCAGTCGGCGACGCTGAGCGCCATCGGTTTCTCGCACAAGACGTGCTTGCCGGCCCGGAGCGCCGCGACTACGTGCTCGGGGTGGAGGGCGATGGGGCTCGCGATCCAGACCGCGTCGACGTCGCTCGCGAGAAACGCATCGAGGTCCGAGAAGCCCGCGTCGGCTTCGTGCTCGACGCGAAAGGCTTCGGCACGCTCCGGCCGGCTGCTGAGTACCGCCGTAAGACGAGCTCCATCGGCGGCCCGGATGGCTGGCGCAAAGGTCGCGTGCGACCAACCCGTCGACCCGACGATGCCCCAGCGCACCTCTCCCACCTCTGGCTCCTCTCGCATGCCTGAGAGCGCACCCTCCGGCGCCGCCCGCGACCACAAGATACCCTAGAGCGCCGCCCGGTCGGAGGCTCGATCGGGACGCGGCGTGGGAGCAGTGAGCTTGAGTTCAGCTTCGCAGACCCAGCGGTGGCCCTCCGAGGGCGTCACCCGGATCCCCTATTGGGCCTACTCGGACCCCGCGCTCTACCGGCGCGAGCAGGAACGGATCTTCGAGCGCGGTTGGAACTACGTGGCGCTCGCCGCAGAGATCCCCCGAGAAGGCGATTTCAAACGCTCGTTCGTCGGCGAGAAATCGGTAGTGGTCACGCGCGATCGCCGCGGCGCGTTCCACGCCTTCGAAAACCGCTGTGCCCACCGCGGCGTGCAGTTCTGTCGCGCGCCGCTCGGCAACAGCCGCAAGTTCACCTGCCCCTATCACCAGTGGGTCTACGACCTGGCGGGCAACCTCAAGGGCGTCCCCTTCGAGCGCGGTGTCAAGGGGCACGGTGGCATGCCCGCCGAGTTCGACAAGGGCCAACACGGGCTGCGCAAGCTCGCGGTGGTCGAACGGCATGGGGTGATCTTTGCCTCCTACCAGCTCGATGTGGAGCCGCTGGAGGTCTATCTCGGACCGGTGATGCTCGAGTACTTCGACCGCGTCTTCGATGGGCGCGCGCTGCGGGTGCTCGGCTATTCGCGCCAGCGCACGCCCGCCAACTGGAAGTTGATGTTCGAGAACATCAAGGACCCCTACCACGCGAGCCTGCTCCACGTGTTCCTGGTGTCGTTTGGCCTGTTTCGCGCCGATCAACCGTCGGCGGTGAAGATGGACCCGAGCGGTCGGCACGCTTGCTTGATCTCGCGCAAAGGAGAGCAGGTGCAGAGCGAAGCCACCCGCGACATGCGGAACCTGCGCACCGATTTGGAACTCGAAGACCCGCGACTGCTGGATCCGGTGCGCGAGTTCCCAGGTGATGCCACGGTGGTGATGCAAACGCTCTGGCCGAATCTGATCATCCAGCAACAGTCGAACACGCTCGCCATGCGCCAGCTTGTGCCCCTCGGTCCCGAGGCGTTCCGGCTCGATTGGACCTTCTTCGGCTACGCGGACGACGATGACGAAATGACCCGCCGCCGTCTGCGGCAGGCCAACTTGATGGGTCCTTCGGGGTTCGTTTCCTGTGACGACAGTGAGGCGATGAAGATGAGCCAGGAGGGCATTCGCGCAGCGCCGGATGCGCTCGGCGTGGTGGAGATGGGCGGCCGCGAGACCCACGACGAAGATCACATGGTGACCGAAGTCGCCCTGCGCGCCTTCTACCGCTACTACCGCGAGGTGATGGATCTTTGAGCGGCGCCGTATCGGCGTCGCTCTTGCTGCGGCTCGAGGTGCAAGATCACTTCGAGCGCTACGCGGACACGCTCGATCGCGGTGACTTCGAGGCGTGGCCGGAGTTTTTCAGCGAAGCGTGCCTCTATCAAGTGATTCCACGCGAGAACTGGGACCGAGGGCTGCCGCTCGCCGCGATTCGGTGCGAGAGCCGCGGGATGCTGCGCGATCGCGTCACCGCGATCCGTTCGACCATGATGTACGAGCCCCGCTATCTGCGGCATCTGGTTTCGGGCGTTCGGGTGTCGGGATCCGGGGACGAAACCGGTGCTCTGGCGGCGCGCGCCAACTACGGGGTCTTCGAAACCCTCGTCGACGAACCCACCCACATCCTGCAAACCGGTTACTACGAGGCGGAGCTCGTCCGCCACGGCGCGGCGCTGCTTTTCCGGCGCCTCTCCTGTGTGTTCGACTCGGTGGTGGTGCCGAACTCGCTGGTATATCCGATCTGAGACGCCCCTAGGCCATCAATCCGGCCCGGCGCAACACGGCGTCCAGGCGCTCCTCGAGCTCCGCCATGGCGGGGACCATCGGGAGGCGGTGCTCGTTGGTGGGAAGGACTCCGAGGCGTTTCAGCATGTACTTGACCGGGATCGGGTTGGTGTCGAAGAAGACCGACTGGTTGAGCTCCCAGAGCGCGTCGTGGAGACGTCGCGCGCCGGCGAGATCGCCGCGCGCCACAGCTTCGTAGAGGGCCGCCACCCGCGCCGGATCGACGTTGCCCACGGCATTCATCATGCCGCACGCCCCCACCGCCATCATCGGGAGCGAAAGTTCTTCCAATCCCGCGAAGATCCGGAACTCGGCGCCCAGGCGGCGGAGCGCCTCGGTCACGTAGCCGAGATCGGTCGTGGCATGTTTCATGCCGACCAGATTTCCCGCGCGCGCCGCGATGGCCTCCAGCGTGTCGAGGGTGACGTTCACCGCCGTGCGGCCTGGGATGTGGTAGATCATCACCGGTAGCTCGGTGCGCCCCGCCAGGTCGGCGTAGTACTCCACCAGGCCGCGCTGCGGCGGCCGGATGTAGTAGGGGGTCACGATCAGCAGCGCGTCGGCTCCGGCCCGTTCGGCGTAGGCGGTGAGGGCGAGCGTCTCGGCGTGGGACTGGGATCCGGTCGCCGCGCACACGGGGACGCGTCCCGCCGCCACGCGCACGGCGAGATCGACGAGCTGATTGCGTTCCTCCACCGTCAGCGTGCTCGGCTCGGCGCTGGTACCGTTCGCGAGGATTCCGTGGGTTCCGGCGCCGATCTGCCGCTCGACGAGTGCCTCGTAGCGCGCGAAGTCGACCTTTCCGTCCCGAAACGGGGTGACCAGCGGGGGGTAGGATCCTTTGAGGAACTCCGCAGGGAGTTGCTTCATCCGGCAGCTCCCACCGTGTCGCGGTTGGTAGCGAAGCCCGCTTCCGCACCCAGCACGGCCAGCGGTCGTTGCAAGTTCTCCTGCCACAGCAGCGATTCCATCGCCAGGTTGAGGGGCTGATCCTGGATCGTGAGCTCGTACACGGGATCCGCATCCGAGGCGTGATTGTGAACCCCCCAGCCCGGCGCCGAGAGCATCAGATCGCCCGCCTTCCAGCGGTACACCTGGCCCTCCACGGTACTCCGGCCACTTCCCGAGAAGTAGTAGTTGATGGCGGCGGAGATATGGCGGTGGGGGCGGTCCACGATATTGCCGGGTCGCACCGTCATGGTCGCGAAGAAGCTCGGCGTGGTGCCGTTGGTATCGCCGGTGCGGGGATTGTAGAGCAGATACAGGCGGCGCCCGACGTATTCCTTTCCGAGCGCCTGGAGCTTGTCGAGGTGCGCCTTCACGTCGCGCCACGGCCAGTGCAGGGCGCGCGACTCCACGGCCCGCGGATTGATCAACGTCTCGTAGGGCATCAACCAGGCACCTTCTTCATTGAGCTGGAAGGTGCCGTAGGGGTTCTCGCGGCGCGCGTCCGCCTCGGGCTCGCCGGGCTCCGGGCCCGGGACGCTGCGCAGCACGGGCGGGTCCTCTTCGACGATGTGGACGTTCATCTTTTCGAGCAACGCCGCGTTCGAATAGGTGAGCCGCACCTGGAGCTCGGAGCCGGGGTTGCGATGGCGGTAGTGGGTCCAGCACGGAAAGTTCCAGACATCATATCGGTCGAAGGCGATCGGGCGCCCATTGGCGACGGACACGCCCGAGCCGCGAATGCAGAAATTGACCTGCGTGGAGTTGTGGCGGATCGGGGCCGTCTCTTCGCCGGGCCGCAGGACCTCGAGCGTCACGCGAATGCCCGGGGCGAGGCCCAACCCCGGCGCCGTGGCACAGGGGTGGACGATCGAGCTTTGGCGGCGGCCGTTGGCGGGTCGCGGGAGCGACGCGAGTCGTTCGGCCTCGGCCTCCAGGGTTTCCTTGGAGATGATCACGGCCGGCCAGAGCTCCGGAGTCTCGCTGCCGGCGCCGCTCCGATCGAGCAGCTTCACTTGCGTCACGGCGGTTCTCCCCGCGCCTCAGCGCTCCTGGAAGTGTGGAATCACGTCGGCGCCAAACTGACGGATACAGTCGAGCACCTGATCGGGTTTGGGTCCCATCGGCAGGCGGAAGCGCATGATCAGATAATCCGCCTCGATCGCCTGGGTCCAGTGTTCAACCTGCTCGATGCAGTCCTGGGGCGAGCCCAGAACCAGGTACTTCCGCAGTTTGTCGATGGTGAAATCGGCGGGCGATTGGAATTCGCGGTTCGGCGGCAGGAGGTCCCACTGGTAATAGAAGAGCATCTCCTGCACCCACAGCGGCCCAAACACCTGCTCTGCTTCTTCGCGAGAAGTGGCCACCCAGCCGTCGCGCATCAACACCACGTAGGGCTCGCGGCCGGCTTTCGCCGCCGCGTCCCGGTACATCGCGGCCTGGCGTTGCGTGTTCTCGAGCGACTCCCAGAACGGAAGGATGCCCCAGCCGTCCCCGAGCCGTCCCGCCCGCTCGATGGCCTTGTCGTAGGCGGCGCCGATCCAAAGCGGGGGGCCGCCGGGTTGGTACGGCTTGGGTGTCAACAACACGTCGTCCAGCTGAAAGCGCTTGCCGTGATAGGACCACGGCTCGGCTTCGCTCCAGGCCTTGCGCATGATCTCGAGGCTCTCGACGAAGCGCGAGACGCGGTGATGATCGCTGTAGCCGAAAAGCCGGAAGTAGTCGGGGTGGTAGCCAATGCCCACCCCGAGAATCACGCGCCCCTTGGACATCAGATCCACCATCGCCACGTCTTCGGCGAGGTGCATCGGATTGTAATAGGGGGGCTGCAGCACGAAGGTCCCGATGTCCACGCGTTCGGTGTGGGTGGCGTAGGCCGCCATCATGGGAATCGGGGGCGGGAACATCGTCTCGGTGCGGTGGTGACGCTCGGGAAGAAAGAGCCCGTCGAAGCCGGCCCGCTCGGCGGCGACCCCTTCCCGGAGCAGCTGATCGCAGAACGCGGCGGACGCTTCGCGGCTCGGCGCGGGCTGCTGGTAGGGGCCCCCGTGCGTATCGGGCATGTAGCCGACCTTCATCGGCGCTCTCCTCGCGGTTCGAAGCTGTGCGAAATCGTAGCGCCCTTGGAAGCTCGCGACGCGTCGCGGCCGGCTGCGGCCACGACCCGGCGGATTCGAGCTCAGCGATTCCCCATGCCATGGCGGGGCGCGGAAGAGCCGGTCAGCGCGGCGTAATCCGCTGGTGTGTCGATATCAACGGAGCCCGCCTCGAAGGGTACTGCCACGACCCGGTTCGCCTCGCGCTCGAACAGCGCGCGGGCGCCGCGGTCGCCTTTCATGTGGCGCAAGGTTTCGAAATGGGCGCTGCCCACCAGCGCCGGCACGCCGAGGACTCCGTCGTAGCGGCTCGCGACCAAGGCGTCCGCGGCCCCGGACCACGCCGTGATCAAAGCGCGCAAGTGCTCGGCATCTGCGAAGGGTTGATCACCGACACAGATCAGCGTTGCCGCGGGGTCGTGGGGAGCCAGGGCATCGAGCCCGCAGCGCAAGGAGCTCGCCAGGCCCTGATGCCAATCCCGGTTCGCTGCGACGGCTACCGGGAGATCCGCGAGCACCGGAGCGATGCGGTCACGAGTCGCGCCGAGCACCACCACGACGGGCTTCGCCCCTGCCGTCAGCGCGGCCTCGACGGCGATCCGGAGCAGGGGGCGCCCTCGGAAGGGGAGCAATTGTTTTGGCTCGCCCATCCGGCGGGAGGCGCCGGCGGCCAAGATGAGGGCGGCCACGTGCGCGGCTCCCTCGCCGCCGGCTTTCATGGGCGGCTCTCGTGGATCGGTCCCTTTCGGTCGCGGAGCCAGCCCCCCGGGCGCCCCGCCCATACGGCCTGGACCTCGGCCAAGATGGCGAGCGCGATCTGCTCGGGGGAATCCGCGCCGATGTCGAGGCCCGCCGGTCCGAAGAGCGTCTCCCGCCGTTCTTCCGTCGGCGCGACGCCCTCCTCGCGCAGCTCGGCCAGTAGATCTTCGGTACGTCTTTTGGGGCCGAGGGCGCCGATGTAGGACACCGGGCTCACCAGCAACGCGCGAAGAATCTCGCGATCATGGAGGTAGTTGTGGGTCATCACCACGGTCGCGACGCCGCGGTCGAGGGGAATCTGCGCGGCAACGTCCCCGGGCTTGCAGGCGATCACGTGTGTCGCTTCGGGAAACCGTTCGGGGCGCGCGAAGCTTGCGCGAGGATCGATCACCCACGGATCCCAGCCGAGCTCGTCGGCGAGTCGCACCAGCGGGACGGCGTCAGGCCCGGCGCCAAAGATCATGAGGCGCGGAGCCGGGGGGTAGTACTCGATCAGCAGCTCGACGGGTCCCGCTGGGCCGGGCAGCAACACCGCTTCGGTGCGTTCGCCCACCAGCACACGCGTGCTGGCCTCCCCCAACAGGTGGGTCCAACGGTCGATCCAAGGCGGCCGGGCGCCCGCGCCCCCCGCGACCGGGGTGAGGACGTCGCCCGCGAAGCGCCGCCAGTGGAGGCCCAGCGGGGCGTCGGGAGTCCCCTCGCTCACCACTGTCACCAAAGCGCCGGCGCGTCGCTCGCGCAGGCACAAAGTGAGAAAATCAAGTCCACCAGAGTAGTTACGATCAATTCTTTCAATCAGTACGTCGACGATGCCGGCACACCCCAACCCCAGCCCCCAGAGGATGTCTTCGTCTGCCGTACTGTCGTAGTGAGCGATCTGCGGCCTGCCCGAGGCGCGCACCTGTTGGGCGCGTTCGAGGAGCGCCCCCTCGAGGCAGCCGCCGCTGATCAGACCGATGCTGCGATCGTAGGGAAGCACCAGCATGCGCGCGCCGGGCCGTCGGTACGTCGAACCCTCGACGCGAACGAGCGTGGCCAGGATTGCGCACTCGCCGGCTTCGAGGGACTCGTAGGCCCGCACGATGTTACGAAGCTCGCGCATCCTCTTCCTCCGCGATCCCGCATAGCGGTTCGCCGGCCGAGCGTGCACGAGACGGCCTGCCGCCGCCACCCGCGACCCGCCGCTCCTACCTTCGCACCGGGACTCGCCGCGCTGCCGATGGCAGGCCTGGTCGCGCCGGGGCATGCTTGCCGGCCATGCCGAGCGATGCCCTCACACGGCTACGAGGCGGCCTGGAAGCCGAAGTCGTCGGCCAGGAGGAAGCGAAGACCGGGTTGATCCTGGCGCTCCTGGCCCGTGAGCACGCGTACCTCGAGGGCCCGCCGGGCTGCGGGAAGACCGCGTTGGCAGAGGCGTTGGGGCGCAGCTCCGGGGCGCGGGTGGCAGCGCTTCGGTTCCACCGCGATATGCGCGACACCGATCTGCTAGGCGACGCACGGATCCGTCGCGAACCCGTCGGATTGCGCGGTGCGCGCCTTCGCCGGGATATCGAGCCCGGGCCCTTGCTGCAGGCGGAGGTGGCGGTTCTCGATGATCTCTCGCGGGCGCCGGGCGAAGCCCTCGGTGCGCTGCTGCGCATCCTCGCCGACCGCACGGCGCTGGGGCGACGGTTGCCCTTGGAGACCGCGGTCGCCACGGCGCCCCCCTCCGAGGCACCCGATGTGTACGCCGATCCCCTCGAGCCCACCCAGCTCGATCGCTTTGCCGTGCAGGTGCGCATGCGCGGCATTCTGCTCGAGATGGAGTCGTCGCTCGCGCGCACGCTTCTCGCGCGGGAGAGCTCGTCGCGCATCGATGCGCCGCCGCCGGCGCTCAGTTCACACGAGCGCCGCGCTCTCCAAGAGCAGGCCGCAGTGTTACCCATCACCGAGGCGGCGCGGATCGGCTGGCTGCGCCTCCTCGACCGACTTGCCGCCGTGGCGGCGGGGGAAGGCGGGGCCCTGCTCTCGGATCGTGCCTTTGGTGCCGCCGCGCCTCGCCTGATGCGCGCGCACGCGCTTTTGCGCGCCGCGTCCCGGGTCGAGCTCGCCGACTTGCGGGTGCTGCATTTCATGGCCGCCCGGCGGCTTCCCGAGCGGGTCATCGCGCTGCTCGATCCGTTGATCGCTGAAGTCATCGCGGAGATGCAGTCCATTCCGGAGCGAGTGCGCTCCTCGGAGCCCGTCGGCGGCGAGGGGCTCGAGGCGGGCGCCGAGGCCGGCGAGTCGGGGCAGGCCGGCGACACGGAGGCGGCCGGCCAGTCCGAGAGGGCCGAAGCGGCGGTCGCTGCGGCTGCCTCCGAGAACGAGAGTGTCGAGCACGCCGAAGTGGCGCCGCTCTTGCGGGTCCTGCGGGGGCGCCTCGACCGCGGGCGTCTCGAGCGCGAGGAGGATCCGGGTGGCGCACCTCGACATCTGCGCCCATTGCGGCGCTTCGATGAGATTCTTGACGCCGATCCGGTCGAGGTCCAACTCCTGGTCGAGGGGGCGCTGCACGGCATGCCCCGGACCTTGCGGCGCGAGAAGCCGCTGCGCGGCGGAGCGCTCGTCGTCTTGAGGGACGTCTCGGCCTCGATGGAGGGCCATTTCGCGCGCTGGGCCGGGGCGGTCGTGGCGGGCTTGGTGCGCGCGGGCGCACGGCGACGCATGCGGGTGGGTTACATCGAGTTCAACCACCAGGCGCAGCCATTGCGGATCGGCGCGGCATTGCTCCACCGCCACTACCGCGAGATTCTCGCGCGGGCGACACGGGCGCGAGCGGCGGGCCGCACCAACTACGAAGCGCCGCTCCGAGCCGCACTCGAAGCGCTGCGCGGACACCGCGGCGCCAATCGACATATCGTCCTGCTGACCGACGGCGTGCCCGTCCTCGGCGATCCCGTCGTGCCCCGCGAGCGCGAGAGCGCGCGCCATCTCGGCGTGCGAATCCACACCGTGTTCCTCGGCCACGGGGACTGTCCCGCGGTGCTCGACGCGATCTCGCTTGAGACCGGAGGCACGCGTTTCGCCGCCCAGCCCGATGCGCAGGGGCGGATCCGGGTGGCCGCGCGCACGATCCGCGGGGCGGCCGCATGATCGAGGTGCTCCAGCCGTTGCGCGCGATCCTTGACCGGCATGTGATCGGGCACGACGAGGTGAAGGACGCGCTGCTCCTCGCGCTGGTGTGCCGCGAGCACCTCTACCTGGAGGGGCCACCGGGTACTGCGAAGACGCGCCTCGCCGAAGTCACGGCCCACGCTTCGAGCCTGCCGTTCTTCTTCTACCAGCTCCACCGCGACACGCGGTTGCCCGAGCTGGTGGGAGACGTTGTGCTGGAGCGCCAGCCCCTCGGCGAGGGACGCGGCGAGCGGATCCACCATCGGATCGAGCCGGGCGGCATCCTTACGGCCCAGGTCTGCGTGCTCGACGACATCTCGCGCGCGCCGGGCGAGGCGCTCAACATTCTGCTGCGGATTCTCAACGAACGAAAGTTCGGAGACGCGCCGATCCCGCTACTCACCGCGATCGCGACCGGCAACCCGATGGACGACGACTACTACAACGAGCCCCTCGACCCTGCGAATCTCGACCGCTTTGCGCTTCAACTCCGCGTCGAAGGCTTGATCAGCTCGCGAAACCGCGAGGGCGCCCGTCTTTTGATCGACCGCTATGCGGCGGGAGACGTGAGCGAACAGCCCGCCGCGGATCCGGTTTGCGATGCCGCAACGCTGGCCCACCTCCACAGCTCGCTGGCGGGCATCGCGGTGCCCGGACGCGTGCGCGACGCGCTACTCGAGGCGTTCCGCATCCTGGTGGTCGAGTACGACTGCAACGAAAGCAACGCGCTGCTCACCGATCGGAGTTTCTTGGTGAAGGCGGTGAAGCTGCTGCGCGGAAGGGCGTTGCTCGACGGCCGCAGCGAAGTGGGGCTCGCGGACCTGGAGACGCTCGGGTGGATGACCACCTTTCGCGTGCCCCAGGAAGTCCACGAGAAAATGCCCGAGATCTGGCGGCGCGCGTCGGGCTTGCCACACTCCGGGCCGGAGGCGACATGAGGCGCCGCGCCGGTCCATCAAAGACACCATCACGGCGCTTTGCGCCACCCGAGGAGGAGAGTCTCATGCCCGGACCGCTCGACGGTGTGCGAATTATCGACTGCTCAGCCGTCATTTCCGGCCCACTGGGCACAATGATGCTCGCCGATCAAGGCGCCGACGTCATCAAGGTAGAGCCGCCCGGCGCCGGCGATATCACCCGCGCTCCGTGGTTCTCACGCGGAGGGATCCCGGCGCTTTTCGCCAACGCGAATCGCGGCAAGCGCTCGATTGCGTTGGACCTCCAGACGGAGCGAGGACGCGCCGTCCTGAGAAAGCTCGTCGCGACGGCGGACGTGTTCGTGCAGAACTACCGGCCCGGCGCGATGGAGCGGCTGGGGCTCGGCGAGCCGAACTTGCGCGCCGTGAAGCCCGATCTCATCTACGTGTCCATCAGCGGCTTCGGCGAATCCGGCCCTTACTCCGACCGCCGCGTGTACGATCCGGTGATCCAGGGCCTTACCGGCCATATCGCCGTGCAGCGGCTTCCCGGTGGCGCGGGTCCCGTCGACCTGGTGCGCAACATCCTGTGCGATAAGTCGACTTCGTACACCGCCGCACAGGCGATCACGGCGGCGCTCTTTGCCCGTGAGCGGGGCCAGGGGGGGCAGCACGTAAAGATCGCGATGATCGATGCCGGCCTGG
>CAZTOE010000011.1:0-35408 GCA_964615045.1 uncultured Spirochaetales bacterium | reverse complement strand
CAAGGGGATCGCCGGTTGCACCGCCATTCCCGCCCGCAGCGGTCCGGGCGCGCCCGCCTCAAGGCGCCAGTACCAGGCGCCTCCGCTGCGCATCGGTCCGCTCCCCCAAAGCGCGGTCAGCGCCGGCAAGACCCTGGAGTCCCCACCGCCTTCGTTCCCATCGCGAACCCCGAACAGGCCCGCCGCCCCTCCCTCGGCGAGAAAGCGGCCCAGCGTCGCGATGGTTTCTGCGTCGAGGGTGACGCCGTCCCAGATGACGAGATCCGCCGACCCGCGCGTCAATGCCGCCCCACTCTGCAAAGCCACCACTTCGACGTCGCCCAGCCTTTCCCTCCAACGCCGGAGCGCGTCGCGTCGGCTCGTGGTGTCGCCGCTTACCCACAGGGCAGCCCGTTGGGTCACCGGGTCGTGCGGCGAGGCGAGAAAGGCAAAGGGCCCGAGCGTGGTTCGGAACATCCAGAAAGACAACACCAATCCCGAAGCGACCAGCGCCACGCCCAGCGCGGCGACGCGCAACCCGTACAACGGAGCAGCGGCGCTCACGTCTGCTCCCCGCGCCCCGCTTCGTTTGGCAGGTAGCGCCGGAAGAACACTGGAGTCTCCGGCGTCTTGGGTCGTTTCTTGCGGTCGCGGAGCTTGAACACCAGATACGAGACGAAGGCGAGCACAATGGTGGCGATCGTCGCGATCAAGATCACCGTCGAGAGATAGGGAATCAGATCCATCGCTAGATTCGCCCCATCCGGTCGAGCTTGCCCCACTCCATGCGGACGCCGAAGACCTCCTCAAAACTCGCCATCAATTTGGCGACGTCGATGAGAAGTGCGAAAAACGCCCGGTACGCGATCGCGTACGGAACCAACATCATCTCCTCCTCTTCCACCGCGACACAGTAGAGGGCCGCAGCCAGATCGAGCACCGTCAGCTGGCCGAACCACAGCACCAGAGGCATCGCCGCACCGTGCCGAACGGCTACAAAGGCGAAGAGGACGTGGCCGAAGACGTTCATGACCGGCCACAAAATTCCTTCGAAGATCATGTACCAGAGCGTGAGGCCGAGGCGCGGCGAGCGATAGGGCAGAAGGAACGCGCGCCGGTGCTTGCGAATCGCCTGCAGGATTCCGCGAGTCCAGCGGTAGCGTTGCTTGAGGAGATCGAGGAGTGCTTCGGGGGCCTCGGTATAGGCAATCGCGCCGGGCTCGTAGCAGATCTGCCAGCCGAGGGCGATCAACTTCAAGGTGAGATCGCAATCCTCCGCGAAGGTATCGTGATCGTACCCGCCCAGTTCTTCAAGCGCGCTGCGGCGGAACACCCCAATCGGTCCCGGAATGATGTTGACGGTGCGAAAGAAGCCCTGTGCTTTGCGCACCATATTGAGGCCTTCGATGTACTCGAGGGCCTGCAACCGGCTCCAAAAATTGCTGCGGTTAACGACTTTGACGTTGCCCGCGACCGCGGCGACCGAGGGATCTGCCAGGTGGCGAATCGCGCGGCGCAGTGTCAGCGGATGAAGTGCCGAGTCGCCGTCCATGCAGAGTACGAAATCGCCGGAAGCCGCGGCGATCCCCGTGTTGAGGGCCCGGGATTTTCCGCCATTGACCTTGCGGATCACGCGCACCCGTGCGCGGCCATGCGTTCCCTCGAAGACGCGCGCCTTCCGGTAGGTGTCGTCGGAGGAGCCGTCGTCGATGACCAGGATCTCGTAGGACGGATAGTCGAGCTCGAGGAGCGAACGAAGCGAGGCCTGGATGACCGCGCCCTCGTTGTAGGCGGGTACGAGGATCGTGATCATCGGCGCGAACCCGCGCCGGCCGGTGTCCGGCTTTTCCTCGAGGTGAGCCAGATAGGAGAACCAGAGCAGGACGAAGTAGCGGCCGATCAGGAGCAGCAGAAAGGTCAACAGTGCCAGCATCGAGAGCTGCACGAAGGTTCCCGAAAGGTTGAGTTCGACCCCCAGAAGCATGTCGTAGAAGGCGTAGGAGAAGGCGAGCAGACAACTTGTCGCCACGACGAAGGCACCGGCATAGCCGAGCTTTGAGTGCTTCGACATGGTCAAAACGTCCGCGAGATCCCGGCCGTGAAGTGATGCGAACGATAGGCGCTGTCGCGGCGGCTCTGGGCGAAAGTGGCGCCCAGCTCGAGCGCCCATTTTCTCCACTCCCAGAAGAGGTGGGAGGACGTGTGATAGGCAAATCCGGAGGTCGACCGACCGTCCTGACGCGTGATCCCAAACCCGCTTCCCGCGCCCACCTGAAGCCGCAGCCCGCGCCATAGCGGCTGCTCGTACTCCACCTGGATCTGGGTCTCGACCTCCCAGTCGGGGTCATAGTAGAAGTCCGAGTTGTCGCGATAGGTGAGATAGCTGGAGGCGAGCGCGACGCGGAGGGCGCGCTCCTCGAAGGGCCGGTAGCCGAGCGCGGCTTCGCCGCGAAAGCGCGCGTTCGAGTCGCTGAGCCATCCCCCCGAGGCGCGGCCCCAGAGATCAAAGCGTCGTGGAAGCTGCCGCCAGAGCGAAAGCCCCAGCTCGTCCCACCGGATCCCCTCGTCGATGGCGGCGAAGGAATCCAGATCTTCTGCGGCGCCAGTGTGAAGATACTCGAAGGTCAACGCCGTCTGGTCGTTGGGCGTGTAGCGGAGCCCGGCGCTCGCCACGATGTGGTCGGGCGCGCCGACCCAGGCCAGATGGCCCAGAGAGGCGCTCGCGAGCCAGCTCGGACCGAGGTGGCGTTCGAGCCCCACGACATAGGTGACCCCGTCGCGGCGCTCGCGATCGTTTCCGCCGCCCACCCGAGGCACCAGACCGCGGCTGTGCAAGTACGCCACGTCGGCGTGAGCGCGGGTCCGCAAGTCGAGATAAGCAGACCCGCGGCCCTCCAGGCGATCGAAACCAAAGTCGGCGTTGTCGGCGCGGCGCGACCCGTTCACGGTCACACGGGGCCGATACAGGCTGCGCAATCCCTCCCGCTCACGCCGCGCCTCGGGATCGTCATCGATTTCGAGGGCGCGGGCATAGGCCCGGTCGGCTTCGAAAGCGCGGCCCGACCACAGATAGACCCGCGCCAGGCCTCGCGCCGCCCGCGCCTGGTCGGGTTCTTCGGCAAGGATTGCGCGGAAAGCAGTCTCGCTTTCGCGATAGCGTCCCGCCCAGGACAGCACTTCCGCCCGCTCTACCGCGATGTCGCGATCGGGCTCGCGCGCGAGCAGTTCATCGTATTCGCGCAGTGCTACAACGAGCTCGTCGTTCCACGAGAGCACCCGCGCGAGCCGAAGCCGAACGGCACCGTCGTCGGGATGCTCCCCGAGATACGCTCGGTAGAGCGCGATGGCTTCCGGGTAGGTCTCCCGATCCCCCAGATAGCCGTCTGCTTCCGCCACCCGGGGATCAGTCGGGCCCTGAGCTTCCGAGAGATCGATCGCGAGCGACGGCCCGCCCAGGAAGATCAGCGTGAGGAGGAATGCGATCGAGATCACCGAGAATCGGGCGGCGGCTAGCGAGCGCGTAACGTGAGCCACGGCGTCATCTCCTTGAAAAACTCCGGCCAATCCTTGCCCTCGAGTCCGGGCTCGAGCTCAAGGAGTTGACCCCGCAGATCCGGCACGTCGATGCCGCGCCGTTCAAAGGCCTTGCACAGGCGCCCTAGCGCGGTGGCGGCCCCTTCGCGGGGGGCGCCCACCAGCAGGAAGAGCGCGCGGCTTGCGCCCACGGCGCATACCGCGTCCTCTACGCGCAGCTCCTCATCGGCAACGCTGACGACGGTCTCGAGGGTCTCGGGCTGCGAGACCTCGAGCGAAAGCAGACACGAGGCGATGTCGAAGCGGCGCGCGATGCGTGATGCGCGCTCCATGCGGCGCCGTAACTCCTCTTCGGAGAGAACCCGAGTGGCACTCTTGGCGTCACGCAGAAGTGCAAAATCCGTGTAGTCGGGCGGCGGCGATTCGCTTCGGATCAGCGCGTCGACCCGCCGGACCAGGTCGAAACGCTCGGGGGGCTTGGCAATCACGTCGGCCGCGCCCAGCAGAAAGGGGCGAACCCGGTCCACGGCGCGGCGGATGCGCCCCGAGATCACGATGATCGGAACCCACTCGGAAGCGCCGCAGAGGGCGCGCATCACCTCGAAACCCGAGACCTTGGGCATCTCCAGATCGAGCAAGATGAGGTCCGGGTGATGGGCCATGAAGGTGGCGATCCCGTCGCTCCCGTCGCGGGCGGTCAGCAGCTCGTAGCGATCCCTTAGCCAGTCGCTGTAGAGCTCGCGGGCGACGGCGTCGTCATCGATCACCAGCACCGTGGGACGATCCTCGGACTCGGCTGGATCGGCGCGGTCGTTCGATGCGGGCGGGGGCGCTTCGGCGGGTTCACGCGCGGCGGGTGGTGATGCCGCGCCGGTCAGCGCGTCGGGGTCGAGGAGGGCGCCCCGGTGCGTGAGGCGAAACGGCAGTGGCGCCTCCGGCACCTCCCGGGTGCGCACGCGTTCGACGTGCATTAGACAATGCGGCCCCGCGACGCGTTCGACGCGCACGTATGCGCCACAACTCTGCAGAAGGGTGCGCCGCAGTCCGGAGCTGGAGTCGAGCTGCTCGGTCTCGACCCCGAGTGCCAGATGCGCGTGGCTCCAGTCTTCGTACAGGGTTCGCACCACGGCGCGAAGCTCCGCTTCCTCAAGAATTTCTTCGGTCAGGGCGCTCATGGGGTGGATCGCGAGGAAGGTGGCGTCGGGCGCGGCTTCGCGGAGTGCGCGCGCGAAGGTTCGGGGGCCCGCACTGCGGATCTGAGCCGCGGCGCTGTCCATCATTTCGAGCAACACGAAGCGTCCGTCGCCCAAAGGACTCTCCAGGTCGATCTCCATCGCTGCGGCTTGGCGGAGGACGAGCGTCGGAGGTTCCGGAGAGAGAAACACTGCGCGTTCTCCGCGCGCGAGTGCGCCGCCGAGAAGCTGCAGGAACAGCGCGATGTGGCCGGCTTCCTGACCCGCTTCGATCACCAGGGGAAGTCCAGCGTCTACGCCGCCGACCGCCGCATCGATGAGAGCGACACCGATCTGCAAACAAGATTCTCCCTATCTGTCTCTTCGGTCGGAGCGCTCGTCGTCTTGTGTGTGCACCGGGTCCGGGAAGCCGCGAAAACGGGAGCGAAAACGAACAGATGCCGTCGGCTCTGCGAGGGTTCCCCCAAGGGGATTCGAGCAGTCGCGATGGCGTCCCACAACCCGGTCATGAGCTCCGTCGAATCACCCGATGAGCTTTCTGGGAAAGCCACGAATCAGTGGGTTTGCCGTTTCGATCCGAGAGGGAAGATGGAGCGGAAGGCGGCGCTCGAACACGAGTTGCTCTGCACTTGCCTCGCCACCTTGACCGCCGAGCCGCGCGTCCTGCCGCTCGTCGGGGGTCTGCTCGCGCTCTACGCGACACCCTGGCTGGGCCCTATCGCGGCGGGGATGTGGTTGGTTGGTGCAGTCGCGACGAGCACCGGCAGCGTGGCCGTCGCGCGGGCGGCGCTCCGGGATGGCGCCGAGCTCCGTCGCCATCGTCTCGGTGTGGCGGCCGCACGAGGTCTGCACGCGGCGTGGTGGGCTGGGTTGGCCTGGCTCGCGTGGCGCGCGGGCGACGCCCACAACAACCTCTTTCTGCTCCTGTTCTTGAGCGCGTCGCTGGGGGTATTCGTGGTGACGAGCGCCCCGTCACGGCTGCTCGCGACCGCCCAGGCGGCTCCGATCGCCGCGTGTGCGCTCCACCTATTGAGCCGCCAGGAACTGGTTCCCGCGCTTCCCTATGTCGCAGGATTTGTCCCAGTGTTGTTCCTGGTCGCGCATCATGTGCGGTCCGGAGCGGTACGGGCCGTCGCACTGCGGCTCCAGCTGGCGAAAGCGAAGGCGGAGCTGGAGGTCGCGAATGCCGAACTCGCCGATCTCGCCGCGACTGACGAGCTCACACGAATCGCCAACCGGCGAGCGTTCCTCGGTCGCGCCACCCAGGAAGTGGCCCGAGCGCGTCGCTACGGCCACAATCTTTGCGCCGTGATGATCGACATCGACGCCTTCAAAGAGGTGAACGATCGCTACGGTCATCTGGCCGGAGACGCCGTGTTGCGCGCCGTCACGCGGGCACTGTGCGGATCCCTGCGCGAGACCGATATTCTCGCGCGCTACGGCGGGGACGAGTTCGCCCTGCTCCTGCCCGAAACACCCCTCGAGGGAGCCTGCAAGGTTACCGAGCGCCTGCGCCAGACGATCGAAGGACTGGCCGTGCCCGTCGAGGGCGACCTCCTGCACATCACGATGAGCTGCGGCGTCGCCCAGCGCCTCGACCACCACCGAAGCGTCGAGCTCCTGCTCGGCGACGCGGACGCGGCCCTCTACCGCGCGAAACGCGAAGGCCGCAACCGTGTGGCGGTCGCCGACTAGAGCTTCTTCAGCACCTCGGTGAAGTCGCGCATGGTATCTCGCAACGCCGCCATCG
Organism: uncultured Spirochaetales bacterium; assembly: GCA_964615045.1. GTDB lineage: Bacteria > Myxococcota_A > UBA9160 > UBA9160 > PR03 > JANQRO01. The sequence goes on along the minus strand of CAZTOE010000011.1, from coordinate 28,952 downwards.
GAGGCAACAGGCTGATCTCGCGCAGGCCGCCGGCTTCGGCCTTGCGGATCTTCTCCGCAATCTCGTCGGGGCTGCCAACCAGGTGCGTTCCCTCGATCATCTCGGGTGTGATGAAGTGCCGTTCCCCCGGCACGTAATAGGTGCAGTGGCCGTCGTGGATCTCGCGGAAGCGTTTCTCGGCGGGCGTCTCCATCGTCTCCACGTGATCCCGATACTCTTCCCAGATCCCGTGCATGAACTCGGGGATCATTTCTTCGTTGTGGGTGTACTCGTAGATCTCGTACACGAAGTGGATCAGGCATGTCACCCACGCACCGCTGGCTTCGATCACGCGGTCGTCGGTGAGCTTCTCGCCGGGTCGGAGCACCACCGCGTTGGTGAGTGAGGTGGTGTGATAGTCGATGGGGAGCTCGCGGCCGGAGGCCTGGGCGCCCTGCTTCACCATGCCCATGTGAAACGCCAGGACGTCGGGATTCTCGCCCATCGCCGACACCAATCCGTCGCCGTACTGACCCGCCACCTGCAGCGCCTTGGGTCCGTTCGCCGCGACGTAGATCGGCACCGGATCCTCGGTGTTGCGGAAGCCCATCCCGTCGTGCAGAAAGGCGATGTTTCGGGTGACGCCGCGATAGGTGTAGTCGACCTCTTCGCCCCGCAGCAGCGCGCGGAGCACGCGGAGGTACTCCGCGAACTCTCGCAGCGGCATTGGGTTCTGGCCCATCACCCGCATCGCGGTGTGGCCGGTACCGATCCCAAGGAAGACACGTCCCGGCGCGATCTCGTTGATCGATGCGATCGAATGGGCCGTCACCGGCGCGAGGCGGGTACCCGGAATCGCCACCCCGGTGCCCAGGCGAATCCGGGAGGTCGCCTTCGCGGCGAGCGCCATGGTCGCATAGCAGTCCGACCAGAGCATCTGCGTGTCGGGAAACCAGACGGCGTCGTAGCCGAGATCCTCGGCCTCTTTGGCAATGCCGTAGTCGCCGATCTTGGTCTGTACGGTGAGGCTGAACTTCACGGTATGTCTCCTCTCGGGCTGAGGGCGCGAGACCGAGGGGCGCGTTCGACGGTTGCGGCCACTTGGCTTCGGTTCCCTCCAGAGGCCAAAAGGGTATCGCGCCGGGGGGGCCGCTGCCGGCTCAAGGGCTTCGGAAAGGCTCCGAAAAGGAGAGGGCCATGCGACTGCTGGGGATCCAGAACTTCATTGCCCACTTCGAGGCGCTGCTCGATCCTGCCCTTTGCTTCGAGATCGTCGAGCGCTTCAACGCGTCATCCGAGGTGCGGGAGGGCCGCGTGTTCCACAGCGACCGCGGCGTCGAGCGCAATCAAGACAAGATCAGTCTCGATCTCCTGATTCCCACCGAGGGCGTTTGGGCCTCAGTGTTCGCCCGCGTCCACGAAGCCGTCTCGAAGGCGCTCGACGCGATCATTCCCCATTTTCCGAGCCTCCAAGTGTACCCGCTCGCGGGGAGCGGCTACAAAATTCAGCAGTATCCGAGGGGCCGTGGCCGCTTTGCTTGGCATTTCGACGCGCTCGGCCCGCGCTCCCAGGCGCGCGTCCTCGCACTGGTGCTCTATTTGAACGACGTCCACGACGGAGGCGAGACCGCTTTCCACTACCAGGGAATCGAAGTCTCTCCCCGAGCTGGCTACGGGATCCTTTTTCCCACTGCCTGGACCCACCTGCACTGCGGAAAAGTCCCCGAGTCCGCCGACAAATACGTCATCTCCTCCTTCTTTTCCTTTCGCAGCGGCGAGCTCGGTTAGACGACCCAGATGAGCCGGGTGGAGCCTGTTGCTCTATCGTCTCTCCGGAGCGTACGAAGGGAGAACGGGATGGGTCTACAGGACAAGCTCAGGGCAATACGCGAAGGAGCGGTGAAGCAGATCCCCGCCGCCGCGCTCGAAGTCATGCACGGCGCAACGCAGGAGCTTCAGCGCAGTGGCGCCGCCGACCGGGTAATCCAGACGGGAGCCGCGCTGCCCCCCTTCGCATTGCCCAACCAGCGGGGCGAGTTGGTTCGCAGCGCCGACGTGTTGGCGCGCGGACCCATGGTGCTCACGGTCTACCGCGGGATTTGGTGACCCTACTGCAATGCAGAGCTGGAAGCTCTGCAGGACGTCCATACAGAGATTCGAGGCCTCGGTGCCACGCTGTTGGCCATCTCGCCCCAGCAGTCGAGTCACAGCCTCCAGCAGTCCGAGAAGCGCAAGCTCGATTTCGACATCCTCTTTGACGCCGAGAACACCTACGCCCACAAGCTCGGTCTGGCGTTCGTGCTTCCCGCCGAGCTGCGCGAGGTCTACACCAACTTCGGAATCGATCTAGTCAAGTTCAACGGGTCCGACCGCTGGGAACTTCCAATGCCGGGGCGCTTCGTGGTCGCGCAGGACGGCACCGTGCGCTACGCCGAAGTGGATCCGGACTACACAACGCGTCCCGAGCCTGAAGAAACCCTTCGAGCGCTGCGTTCGCTTTCCGGGTAGCGAGGTCCTCGCCGCGGCGGATGCGCGACCCGGCGTTTCGCAAGACGATCCTCGGGTACTGCGACCCGCTCACGGTGGAAGCGGGCGAGCGGCTGCGGCTCTTCGTGAGCTGCTACACGCCGGGCCACTTCCGCTGCGATCTGGTGCGCCTGATCTGCGGGGATTGCCGGGCGAACGGCGCCGGTTTTCAGGAACAGGCAGTCCCGTGGAATCTCGCTGGAGAATACCCGGGGCGCGAGCAGGCGCTCGTTCCCGGCTCCTACGTCGAGTTGCCGGAGCTGCCGACGCTCAGGGAGTTCACCTTCTGCTGCGTCGTCTACCCGACGCGCCCCGGACGAACCCAATGCCTGGCCGACTTCGGCGCCCTCAAGCTTTTGACCGTCGCGGGCTGCCTCGCGGTTCAGAACTGCGCCGAGCGGGTCTCCCTGTCGCGCCCGCTACGGGCTCGCCATTGGTACTCGGTGGCCTGTTCCGTCAGCCGGGAGCGCGCCGTCCTCGAACTCGCGGCGCGACCTCTCCGCCCAAGCGTCGTCGACGCGGTGACGCTCGTTCCCGAGGCGGCGCGCTTCGATCTCGAGCTCCAGGCGGAGGGCTATGCCCTGCAGCGGCTGGCCGCCGATCGCGAACGCAAGGCCTGTTACGACGGGAAACTCGAGGCGCCCCGGCTCTTTGGCGCGGCGTTAGACGCCGCGGACGCGGCCGAGGGCGCCGCCAACCCCGACGCCGCGGACGCCCCGGAGCCCATCGCCGCCTGGGACTTCGCGCGCGAGATCGCGGGGGAGCGGGTCGTCGACGTCGGGCCAGGCGGATTCCACGGGCGCACCGTTCAACACCCCACACGCGCGGTCAAAGGGTGGCGTTGGGACGGCTCCACGCAGCGGTGGACGGAGACGTCGGAGCAGTATGCTGCGATCCACTTCCACAGCACCGACCTGGCCGACGCGGAGTGGGACGCGGATCTCGCCTGGACCGTCGCCGGCGAGCTCCGCTCGGGGGTCTACGCATTCCGCCTGCGCCACGACGGCACCGAAGACCATGTGCCCTTCTTCGTGCGCCCTGCCCCGCATCACGAGCGCCGACCCGTCGCCTTCTTGGCGCCGACCGCGACCTACATGGCCTACGCGAACCAGCGGCTCTTTCTTTCGGGCGGCATTTTCGGCGACGGCGAAGCCCACGATGCGAACGCGGCATTCCTGCGCGATCACCCCGAAGTGGGTCTATCCCTCTACGAGCGCCACGGCGATCGGAGCGGTGTTCACGTCTCGTCGCGACTGAGACCAATCCTCAACTTGAAACCCAAAGGCGAAATGTGGGCCTTCAATGCCGACACCAATATCCTCGCCTGGCTCGAACATCTGTCCCAGCCGTTCGATGTCGTCACCGATGAAGATCTCCACACGCGAGGCCTGGAAACCTTGGCGCCCTACCGCGCCGTGGTGACCGGGACGCACCCGGAGTACTACTCCACCCCCATGCGCGACGGCCTCGAGGCATATCTGCAACGGGGCGGAAGGCTCATGTATCTGGGCGGCAACGGGTTCTACTGGCGGATTGCCTACCGGGGCGCGCGCGGCGAGGCGATCGAAGTGCGGCGCGCCGAAGACGGCACGCGCGCCTGGATTGCCGAGCCTGGCGAGTACTATCACGCCTGGAGCGGGGAGTACGGAGGGCTCTGGCGGCGGCTCGGCCGCCCTCCCAACCAATTGGTGGGGGTGGGCTTTGCAGCACAGGGGTTCGACGGCTCGAGCTACTATCGTCGTCAGCCCGACAGTTTCTCGCCGCGGGCCGCGTTCATCTTCGACGGTGTCGAAGCCCAGGAGATCCTCGGTGACTTCGGTTCGATTGGCGGGGGCGCGGCCGGTGAAGAGATCGATCGCTGGGACGCAGCGCTGGGCTCACCTGAGCACGCGCTGATTCTGGCTCGCTCAGAGCGGCACAAGCCCGGGATGTTGCGCACCAAGGAAGAGTTCTTGAGTACCGTTCCCCCCTTCGAAGACCCGAAGGTGCGTGCCGACATGGTGTTTTTCGAGACGCCCGACGGGGGCGCCGTCTTCTCGACCGGCTCGATCGCGTACGCCGGTGCGCTCGCCCACAACGACTATCGGAACGACATCTGCCGCCTCACGACCAACGTCTTGCGGCGGATGCTCCACCCGGATCCCTTCGAGCCTCCCCAGCGCTAGGTCGAGGCCGCGAGCGCCGCGCCGAACAGTCGCCGTCGCCGCAGGTTCAGGGCGCCAACCAGGCACAGGTTCATCACGTTGAACGCGACGCCGATGGCGAAACCGGGCGGATAGGAGAGCGTCGTCTCGCGGAGGCGTCCCGCGATCGGTGGCCCCAGGGCCATGCCGATGGTCCCGAAGAGCACCACCACGCCGACTCGCCATCCGAGCCCTTCGAGGGGGAAGTACTCGCGGATGATCACCGGGTAGCAGGGAATGATGCCTCCGAAGCCGAGCCCGAAGAGGATCGCCACCCCGAGGAGGCCCCCCTCGCTCCGCGTGACCGCCATCAGGCTGAGCGCCATCCCCTGGAGAAGAGAGGTTACGAACAGCGTGCGGAGCCCGCCGAGATGGTCGCAAATCGCGCCCCAGGCCACGCGGCTGAACATCGAAGTCAGCATCAGGAGCGAAAGCATCGCGGCGCCGCGCTGCGGGGAGAAGCCCAAGTCGATGGCGTAGGCGGGCAGATGCATCATGGGCATCGACATCGCAACACAACAGCCGATGATCGCGGTGCACAAGATCGCGAGGGCCGCATTGGGCGCAAAGCCCAGTACGGTCGGTAGGGTGTGCTGGCGCGCTGCCGCCGTGGCGCCGATCGCAACCACGGGAGGTGGCCGCCGCAGCACCAATGTCAGCGGGATCATGACCGCGAGGGCGAACAACCCGAAACCCTGAAAGGTGAGTTGCCAGCCGTAGCGGGTGTCCAGGTACGTAAAGACCGGCGGCCAGACGGTGCCGGCTAATGCCTGACCGCTCGCCACCATCGATACGGCGAGACCCCTGCGCCGCTCGAACCACCGCGTCGCGTTGGCCATCAGCGGCGAGATGAAGGCCGCCAGTCCAAAAAGCCCGATCGGGAAGCCGTAGGCGAACAGCCAGAGGCGGAGGTCGGTACTCCGGCTCGTCAGAAAGGCGCCCAGCGCGACCATGCAGGCGCCCAGCAGCGCCGGTGGAAACATCCCCGAACGATCGAGCCAGCGCCCCATGGAGATCCCGCCGAGCCCGGCGCCCAGCATGGCAGCCGAATAGGTCAGCGTGAGGGCGCCGCGCCCGTAACCGAACTCGTCCGCGTGCGGGACCAGCACCGCTGAAACAAGAAACATGGCGCCGCCGCTGGTGGCGGCGAGCAGAAACGAGGCGGCGGCGACGACCCAGGCGTAACCGGTGTCGGGTTCGCTCGGGCGCGACCCGACCGGCGCCATCAGAGACTCGCGTAGACGGCGTCGATCAGACGAGCGGCGCGGTCATCGACCAGGATGCCCAGCCGCATCTGGTTCATCACATAGCCAAAGCCGACCTTCGCCTCGGGGTCGGCGAAGCCGAGCGAGCCGCCCATCCCCGGATGGCCAAAGGCGCCCGGATTGGGCCCAAACGCCGAAGCGGGGAGATCCTGGGTCAGCATGAACCCCACCCCGAAGCGGGTCGGCAACTGCCACAGAACCGCGTCGGGTCCCACCGTCTGTTCTTCGCGGGCCGCCTCGATCAGACTCGCATCGAGGACGTCCACCGTATCGATCGACCCCTGCCGAGCCAGGGCGCCGTACATCCTCGCTAGGCCGCGAGCGTTCGCGTGCCCATTGCCAGCGGGAATCTCGGCGGCGCGCCACGCACGATCGTTCACGCCCTCGATATTGAGATCGGGATTGCTGAAGGCGAGCGAGGTCATGCTGTCGGGACGCTGCTCGAGCTCGTCTTCGAGCAGGTTGGGAACGCCAGGGGGGGGCGGACCGGGCATCAGCAACTCGGCGACGCGCGCGTCGTCGCGTTCGCTCACCCCGACGATGAAGTCGATCCCGAGCGGGCCCGCGAGCTCGTCGCGCGCGAAGGCCCCGAAGTGCCGCCCGTCCAACCGCCGCACGAGTTCGCTCGCGAACCATCCGTAAGAGAGTGCGTGATAGCCGTGTTGGGTTCCCGGCTCCCACCACGGCGTTTCCGCTGCCATCGCCTCGGCCATCACGATCGGGTCGAACATCGCCTCGGGCGGGAGCCGTTTGCGGATCGCCGGCACGCCGGCCTGGTGGCTCATGCACTGCCGTACCGGAATCCGGTCCTTGCCCGCGGCGCCGAACTCGGGCCAGTACTTGGCCATCGGAGCATCGAGATCAACCAATCCGCGCTCGACCAGCCGCATCACGCAGAGCGCGGCGAGACCTTTGGTGGTCGAATAGACGTTGGCAATCGTGTCGCGCTCCCAGGGTCGCGAGCGCGCGCCGTCGGCATGGCCCGCCCATAGGTCGACGACGCTGCGCCCATCGACGCAGACCGCGGCCGATGCCCCGACTTCGCCCAGAGCGTCGAAGTTGTCCCTGAACGCCTCGCGCACCTTGGCGAAGCGTTCATCGCAGTGGCCGTGGATCTCGAGATCTGTCATCGGGTTCTCCCTGGGGTCGCTGGATCGGGCCGCCCTCCCTCGTCTACTAACCCTCGGCGGTCACGGGATCGATCATCTTGCGGATCGGGTCACCTTGGTGGCCGGGAAGCCGCTGCGTTGGGCGTGCTCGTGAATCAGCTTTTCTTCGTCGGCGATGTAGATGCAGAAGGTTTTGTCGCCGGCGACGTAGCTGTGCTCCCACTGAATGTTCTTGTTCTCGGCCTTCATCGCGGCGAGTACCGAGTTGGACTTGTGAGCGGCCTCGCGGAGCGCTTCGCGCTCGGCCGAGCCGATCTCCGGGATATCGCGTTCGATGACATAGCGCGGCATCGCTTCACTCCTTCTTCACCCCCGTGGGCGCCGAATGCTAGCCTGCCTTCCCGTCGCTTCTCAAGCCGAGGAAACGACGGCATTCGCAGTTGCGATCTTCGTCGAACACCCGGTCCGCCGAGGGTCCTGCTCTCGGGCGGCGGATCCGCTCCGGCCGTCTATGTTGAACGTGCTCATGGAGACGAGGACGACACGCGTCCGCGCGGCAGGGATCGCGCGGTGGCTCGGGGGCCTTTGCTTGCTGTTCGCTCTACGCGCCGGCGCAGCCGAGCCCGAGGCCACGGCGATCGGTTTTCTGGGCGATTCGGCCTCTGCCGCGGCCCGCGGCGCCGAGCTCGGGATCGCCGAGGCCAACGTACAGGGCCGCTACTTCGGACGCGTCTTCACCTTGGTGCCGGTAGCGCCGACGCCACCGACCCGGGGGGTGGCGATTGCCGCGCTGGATGAGGCGACCCTGCGCGCCGCGCAGGGCGAGGGGCGGCTCGTGATCAACGCCGGCGATCCCGCCGACGCGCTTCGCGACGACTGCCCGGGCGGACTCCTTCACACGTTGCCGAGCGCGCGCATGATCGCCGACGCGAGCCGCCAGGCTGCCCGAGCGGGTGTCGGGGCGGCGGGCCCGGGTGCGCTGCGGGTCGAGGCCTGGCATCCGAGTCTGGAGCGCTTCGCCGCCCGGGACCTCAACAATCGCTACCGGGCACGCTTCGGAGAGGGGATGGACTCGCAGGCCTGGGCGGGATGGGCGGCGGCGCGGGCGATCGGCGAGGCGGTCATCCGCGGGGGCAGCGCGGAGCCTGCCGCGATCGGCCGCTATCTGCGCGACGACTTCAGTTTTGACGGCCAGAAAGGCGTGGCGCTGAGCTTTCGGCCGAACGGTCAGCTTCGACAGCCGCTCTATCTCGTCGCGGGCGATGAAGTCGTCGCCGAGGCGCCCGTGCTTGACCTCGTCCCGGATCGCGATCTCGATACCTTGGGCCGCGTCGAATGCGATCCCGCTTCCTGACTCGAACGCGAGACGGAGAGAAAATGCACGCCCGCCGCTGCTCCTGCCACCCCGCCTCTTGCCCCCAACGCCGCTACGCGGTGAGGACTGCCTCGCTCGCAGTGCTCTTGATGTGCTGCCAGCCCGCTCCGGAACCGGGTCCGCTGCTTTTCGTCTCCAACGAGGCCGAGGGCACGGTCTCCGTCGTGGATCCGTCGGCGGGCGTCGTCACCGCGACGATCGAGGTCGGCAAGCGGCCCCGCGGTCTGGGACTCTCGCCCGACGGCGGTGTGCTCTACGTGGCGCTCGGGGGGGAAAACGCCCTGGGTGTTGTTGACGTTGCGACCTTGAAGTTGACAGGGAAACTCGACGCCGGCTCGGACCCCGAAGCGTTTGCCGTGCATCCCGTCAGCGGGCAAATCTACGTGAGCAACGAGGACGAAGGCACTGCCACGGTGATCGATCCCGATCGGGGAGGGCCCGTGGCGGTGATCCCCGTCGGGATCGAGCCTGAGGGAGTCGTCGTGTCGCCCGTGGGCGATCTCGTCCTGGTCACCGCCGAAGCGACCAGCACGGTCCACGTCATTTCGGTTCCTCAACACGAAGAGGTGGCGACGCTGCTCGTCGGTGCCCGTCCGCGCGAAGCGGTCTTTAGCGCCGACGGGAAGACCGCATACGTCACCAGCGAAATCGGCGGCGAAGTGGCGCAACTCGATCTGGCGGCCCATCGAATCGTCAAGCGTGTGAAAATCGCGGGCGATGCCGTCAAACCCAAGGGAATCGCGTTACTCGCCGATCGCGGAGAGCTCTTCGTGACGACCGGCCGCGGCAACTCCGTGGTGGTGCTCGACGCCGCGAGCCTCGAGACGCTCGCGACAATTCCCGTGGGCCGTCGCGTGTGGGGAATCGGCGCCTCTCCCGACGAGCGCTTCGTCTACACCGCGGACGGCATCGACGATGCGATCTCGGTGGTGGATGTCCGCGCGCGCCGAGTTGTGCGACAGATCCCCGTCGGCAAGCGACCGTGGGGCATCGCGGTGCTTCCCCGCTAGTGCTCGAGCGCAAAGGCGACGAGTAGATCGCCGGTTGCGAAGCCGAAGAGCTTGTGGCCACCGACCGCGACCGCGATGTACTGTTTCCCGTCGATGGCGTAGCTGATCGGCGGCGCGTTAACTCCGAACGGGAAACGCCATTCCCAGAGCCGCTCGCCCGTCGCCGCGTCGTGGGCAGCGAAGACCCCGGTTCCTTCGCCGACGAAAACCAACCCCCCAGCGGTCGCAAGCACGCCACCGACCAATGGGACCTCGGTGCGGGTCTGCCAGCGAATGCTCCCGTCGCGGGTGTCGATCGCGGTGAGGGTTCCAAAGCGCTCCGCACCGAGCGGCTCGATCTCGACACGCGGCGCGGCGCTCGGTCCCGGTAGGGCGGAGCGTCGATACTGCATCGGCAAGTGAAGCCCCGCCACATAGGCCAGGCCTACATCGGGCGCGTAGGCGACGGGCGACCAGGAAGCGCCGCCCGCGGCGCCTGGTGCGACACGGATCCCGTCGACCGTCGGTTTGGCGAAGAGATTCTCCTGGGGCACGAACGGCTCGGAGCGAACCAGGAGTTCGCCGGTCGCGCGGTCATGGATGTAGAGAAAGCCCGACTTCGTCGCCTGCGCCACGGCGGGTCGCGCGCTGCCGTCTACCGCCCAGTTCAGCAGCAACGGAGGGCTTGCGACGTCATAGCCCCAGAGATCGTGCGGCACCAGTTGGGCGTACCAGCGGAGCGTCCCGGTCGCGGCCTCGAGAGCCACCAGCGACGACGTATAGAGGTTGTCGCCCGGGCGCGCCTCGTCGTTCCAATTCGGCGACGGATTGCCGGTTCCGAAGTAGATCAGGTCGAGGACCGGATCCACGGCCGGGGTGCCCCAGATCGAGCCGCCGCCCACCCTCCAGGCGTCGGAGTGCTGGGCGAGGCGCGAGCGCTCGGCTGCGCGGTCTCGACCGAGAGGGGTGCCGCCGGGATCCCGGTCGACGAAGCCGCCTTCCCACCCCACTTCTGGGATGCTGTACCACCGCCACAACTCCGCGCCGGAGGCCGCTTCGAAGGCCGCCAGATAACCGCGTCCGCCACCGCGTTCGTGGAACGCGATCACGTCGGCGAGCGAGCTGGCTTCCGCCGGGCCCTCGTAACCCGCACCGGTGACCCCCGCGAAGACTTTTCCGTCGAAGACCAGCGGTGCCATGCTCGCGCCGAGCATGCCATCGGGCGGCGCGAGCTCCGCCCTCCAGACCACCTCGCCGGTCTCGCGGTCGAGCGCGATCAGCTGGGCGTCGGGCGTCGCGACAAAGACGCGTCCGTAGGCCAGCGCGGCGCCGCGGTTGGCGATCCCGCAGCAGGGTCGGTCGACAACGAGGGTATGTTCGTAGCGCCACTGCTCGATGCCCGTCGTGGCGTCGAGGGCTGCGACATGTCCGCCCGGAAGCGTCGCGTACATGACCCCGTCCGCGACCAGCGGCGTGGTCTGGAACGTGGCTTCAATCCCGCTGTGAAAACTCCAGACAGGCTCGAGTGCGCTCACGTTCGCCCGGCGGATCTGGTCGAGCGGCGAATAGCGCTGCTGCGCGTAGCTTCGCCCGTAGAGCAGCCACTCCTCTCGATTCGAGTCCGCTGCGTGGAGTCGGGCGTCGCCGACCGTTTCCGGGGTGCCGCCGTCGGCCGCAAAGCACGCCGCGACCCCGACCACGAGACCGAGCAACGACGCGCGCGCCCCTGTCAATCGCCGAGATCCAGAAACGGTGTCTTCGCCCAGCCTTCTTCGTAGGGTGTGAGGAACTTGAGGTCGATGTCGACGGCCTCGAACTTCCATTCTCCGCCGACGCGGCGATAGCGATCGGAATAGTGGGCCGAGAGCCAGACGGCCCGATTTCCCTCGCTGAGGGTGCAGGGTTGCAGCAGGTACCAGCGCCCCGTGGCCGTGTCTCCCTCGACCTCGACTAGCGGGTTCATCACGTTGTGCAGGGCGAACGAGATCATCTTCGACGCCCCCGCGAAGAACTCGCGGATCGCTTCACGCCCTTCGAAGCGGCCGAGCCGCCCGCCGTCCCACACGGCGTCTTCGGTGAAGAGCGAGGCAAGCCCGTCCGGATTGTAGTTGTCGTCGCAGTAGGCGCAGTAGCGTGCCTTGAGCGCGCGGATCGCTTCGATGTCTTCGAGGCGGCGCAGCCGCTGTTCGACGTCACTCATCGCATTTCCTCCTGCGGAGTCGCGTCCACGAGCCCCGCGGTTAGAGGCGGAAAAACTCCGCGGCGTTGCACGTCACAATCTTTTCTACCGAAGTTTTCGGAAGATCCGCGAGCGCGTCACGAAGCGATTGGATCGGATGCAGGAAGCCCTCCGCGTGGGGATAGTCCGAACCGAAGAAGAACTTGTCGTCGCCCGCGAACCGCACGATATGCGGAAACATCTTTTCTTCCGGATCGCCACATACCCAGATATTGCGGGCAAAGTACTCGTCGGCGGGACGCTTCATCTTCGAAGTGTCTTTCATGTAGCCGAACCGGTAGTTCAGTCGCTCGATCCACTCGCCCACCCAACCGACCATCGCTTCGATCGTGGCGACCCTCAGGCGCGGAAACCGCTCGAAGACTCCGTCGTAGACCATCGTGGTGAGCGCCATGCGGGGATCCTGGATCACGTTCATCGTGACGAACATGAAGCCCGGATACGCATCGCGATAGTATTGATGGCCTGTGTAGGTCGGGTGGCCGACCAGATGGAGCGAGACGCTGAGATCGAGATCCTGCGCCGTCGCCCAGATCGGGTCGAGATCGGGGTGACCCAGGCTACGGCCCTGCGCCGGCATTGCGGGCACGAAGATCGTGCGAGCGCCGAGCTTGGCGACGCGCTGGAGCTCCGCCACGGCGAGTCCGGTGTCGCGAAGGGAGATGTGCGCCGCGGGGTAGAGGCGGTTGCGGAAGTCGCTACAGAGCCCGAAGGCCCACGTGTTGTAACCGCGGCACAGCGCATCAGCGAGGGCCGGGTCCTCCACCGAGCCCTCCCAGAGCAGCCCCATGCTCGGATAGATCACCTGCGCGTCGAAGCCCTCCGCATCGAGAAAGCGGACCCGAGCGCCCATGTCCTGCCACACGGGGTTTTCGTCCGCGTAGCGCTCGAAGCTGTTCAGGTCTCTGCCGGCTTCCTTCTGCCCATAACCGACCAGAGCGCCGAGAAGCTCCTCGACGTCCAGCAACAACATCGGCCGGCCGTCCACGAGGAGCGTGTGTTCGCCGGTCGCCGCATCCTTACTGACCCGGCACACGCGTTCGCGAAAGGCCGGGTCGCAGTAGCGCTCGAAGAGATCGAAGGGCTCCATGAAGTGGCTGTCGCCGTCGATAGTGGGCATGGACGAACCCCGACTCCACGATTCTCAGGGGCGTAGCGGCCCCGCGGAAGACACCTCGTAGCGCTTGAGGTCCATCCCCTTCACGCCGACCTCGCCGATCACCTTCTGGAACGCGGCCATATGCGGTGCCTTGAAGTGGGCGGCCAGCGCCGCTTCCGATTCCCATTCCTCGAAGAGCCGGAAGACCCCTTCTTGGTTGAGATCCGCCGAGAACTCGTACGCGTGGCATCCCGGTTCCTTGTGCGTCTCGGCCATCATGACTTTGACCGCCTCGACGGCCTTGTCCCAGTGCGCTGCGTCGATTCGAATCTGACCCGCGATCACGATCATCTTTGCACCTCCGTCGTTGCTGCGCGGGCGCGATCGTCCGGCGCCCGGGGGCGCTAGGGTACCGCGCTTTGGCGGGCTGAGGTCACGACGGGAGTTTACGGAGGGCGGTTCGCCTGCACCACCTGAGGTCGTGGCCCCGAGCTTGGCGCGCGCCTCACCAGGGCAGCCCATCCACTCGTGCGGCGCCGGCGAGAATGGCGATCAGGGTTCCGAGGTACGCACAGGGGACCGCGATCGACGCGGCCGATGGGGGCGCTGCGGGTCCGAGCAGTGGTCGTACCGCAAAAGCCGCCGAGGTTGGTAGAGCGTAGGCTCCTGCCAAGCCCACCCAATAAGGGCCTGAACCCGGCGCCGCCAACCATGACAGGACGAGTTGCAGGCCAACGACTACGGCGAAGCTGCCCCAATACACGCGACCACTCTGACGCCAGAGCACGAGCACCACGGCGCTCACCGCGATCGACGCGAGGAGGACACTGGTGGGGACGGGTGGCAAATATGCCGCAATCACGCGCGGCTAATCGCGGCCATTGAGCACCTCCTCGCGGAAGACGAAGAGATTATACTCGGCTGCGGCGCGCGAACTGGCCACGCCTGACATCGAACTCTCGTCGATCTGGTCATTCTCGGCGTGGGCAGCTCGTCACGCGGAGCCCGGAGACAGACGCTCCGCGAGATCCATCCTGAACTTCCGCCCGTCGGTCAACGAAATGACGTGACCTCCGGGTTGATCGATGCGCAGATCCTCGATGAGAACCTCTCCCGGCAGCTCGTAGACGATTACGGTCCCGGACAGGAGGGAGATGATCTTGGTCCGCTTGCCGTCTTTGCGAAGAAAACCGCGCGCCGCATCGCGTGTCCACGTAAAGCCCGTGACTTTCGCCAATCCGTGTTCGCAGCACTCGACCGTGCCTGCGAAGAACCGCGGCTGGTCCCCGTCGAAAAGCCGGCGGTGGCATGCGAGAAGTTTTGTACCCGGTTGAAGCATGGCGCCTCCTTCCTCTTTGCGGATCGTCCGGTCCGCGGAGCCTCTGGAGTCTGGACGCGCAGTGGTCCGCCGCAGGTTGCCGCTCCCCTCGTGCGAGGAGCCTTCGCCGCCGCTTGCCCGGTGATTGCGGGTGAACCTTCCGCCCGATCCCGGGAGCTATGTGTTGGTTGTCACGTGTCCGCGGGTCGCGTCGGTACCGGTGGGGGCGCTCGGGAAGTTCTCGCTGGAACCGGGGTTCTACCTCTACGTCGGAAGTGCTTTCGGGCCGGGTGGCCTGCGCGGTCGGGTGTCTCGCCATCTTCGCAACACGGCGACACGCCGGTGGCACATCGACTTTCTTCTCGAAAGCTGCCACGCAGAGCGCGTTTGGTACCAGACTCAGGAACGGTCGCGCGAGCACGATTGGGCGCGGGTGCTGGTAGACGTCCCGGGGGTCCGAGCTGCGGTGACCGGCTTTGGTTCATCTGACTGTCGCTGTTCGACCCACCTCTTCTTCTCCGAGCAAACGCCGAGCGTCGCGAGCTTTCGTCGCGTCCTCCGATCCTCTTCGCTGCCCACTGCGAAGGTCGTCGAGGAGAGTTGCTGACCCAGCGATAGTCGAAAAATGTGGTGTAAATACCTCGAGATCGAAGTCGAGGATTACGATCGTGGAAGCCCGTTGACTGGGATTATCTCCCTTGGCGGTTCCAGTTGCCGACCTCCCTTCGCCCAAGTTTTCGAGGCGTTTCGGCATGTGCTTTTCCGCACGAGTCTTAATTGCAACAAAACTGATAGGATTTGTGCCTCGTCCCCAGATCTCGAGGAGGTATCGGTGCGAGGCCGCAAGAAGTTGGGCGCGGCGGCTTTCCGATCCTTCGAAATGCCGAATTGAGTGTAAAACCCCTCGCTACGTCTCTTCGCGTAAGCTGCCTCGCGCTACTGGCGCTCCTGGTGTCGGGCGCCTACGCGAATGTCTCGCATGCCCGCACTGAGACCGTGCGTTGGATTCACACCGATCCCTCGCGCGTGGATGGGTTTCGAATCTACTTGCGCTACGAGGGCGAGGGGTATCAAACGCCCTCGTACGACGGCTTCCCGCTTCCGGTCCGAGGGGTCTTTGCGGTCGATTTCGAGGTGCAGGACGATCGCACGGTCTATTTCGTCGCCACCGCCTACAACGACGCAGAGAGCGCGTTCTCGAACGAGATCGAGCGGCTCCCCCCGGCGTGCGGGGATGGTCGTGTGGATCCGGGCGAGCGGTGTGATGACGGCAATCTTGTCGGGGGCGATGGCTGTCGGTCCGACTGCACGGTTGAGGCGTGCGGGGACGGTTTGCTCGACGCGGGGGAGGTCTGCGACGACGGGAACCTGGCGGTGGGCGACGGGTGCGATGCGCGGTGCCGGGTGGAGCCGGAGCCCTCTCCTTCAGTCTTGCTCTCGAACCCGGATTTCGATGACGATCTGCAGCTCAGCGGATGGTCGCCCGAGGGTTCTTCGCCCACTTGGGAGACCCCCGACGTCGACGATTGGCCTCGCTCTGGGTCGGTCCGTTTCGCGAATCCGGCGGACACCGCGGTTGGGATTCGATCTGCCTGCGTTCTCGTTGAGGGTGGCGCCGCCTACGACGTGAGCGGCTGGGGGTACCAGCCACCACCGCCGCGACCGGGGCGTTTGCTAGTCGAGGTGGTCTGGTTCGAAGATCCGTCGTGCGAGCCCGACAGCGCGACCGACGAAGTCGACGTCTGGGCAGATCTCGCGGAGGGAGTGTGGGTGCTGGTCGAAGGGAGCGTGCTCGCGCCTCCGAACGCTCGCGGCGCCGTGCTCCGGGGAATGAGCGCGAAGGAGGGTTCCTATGACGGGGCGCTCGTGACCTACGTGGACTCCCTCACGATGGTGCCGGAGCCCGGCGCCTGGGCGTCGGTGGGTGCGGTCCTCTTCGCACTCTTCGCCGCCCACCGGAGGATCGGGTAAGAGTCCTTGGCCTGCGCTGGGCCCACGGCCGATAACCCAGCGCTTCGGAGGGACCTCCCGCGGTGCGATTCGCGAAGTACCAAGCGCTTGGAAACGACTACCTCGTGTTGGATGACCGGGAGGCCGGAGAGCTGCCCACCAGAGCGATTCGACGCATCTGCGACCGCCATCGCGGGCTCGGCTCGGACGGGATTCTCCTCGCTGATTGGTCCGGGCGCGATCCGTTCGCGTTGCGAATCTTCAACCCCGATGGAAGCGAGGCGGAAAAAAGTGGCAACGGTCTGCGCATCTTTGCGCGTTTCCTCTTCGATGAGGGGCTCGTCACCACCGAGCCTTTCGCGGTGGTGACGCGGGGCGGCCGAGTAGTATGCGAAGTCGAGCGTCCCGACTCGGTTCGCGTGGAGATGGGTCGCGTCTCCTTCCGGAGCAGCGATATCCCCGTCGCGGGAGCGGATCGCGAGGTTCTTCAAGAGGTCCTCGAAGTCGCAGGTCAGACCTTCCGGTTCTCGGCAGCGACGGTCGGCAATCCCCACTGCGTGATCGTGGAGCGGCCCATCTCGTCCGAAAGGGCGCGGGAGCTCGGTCCCTTGATCGAAAGCCATCCGAGCTTCCCGCGACGCACCAATGTTCAATTCGTCGAGGTGGCCGATCGCCAGACGATCCGGCTCGAAATTTGGGAGCGCGGTGCCGGGTACACGTTGGCCTCGGGAAGCAGCAGCTGTGCGGCCGCAGCCGTGGCTGTCAAGCTGGGGCTGTGTCGATCACCGGTGGAGGTGCGAATGCCCGGAGGGACGCTGGAGGTGATGGTGCACGACGACTTCTCCGCAGAGCTGAGAGGGCCCGTCGTGGCGGTGGCCCGCGGATGCCTCTCGATGGAAATGATATCGGGATCCCTCGCGACCGCGCCCCGGGTCGCAGACTAGCGGCTGCGCGGGTCGGAGAGTGGGCCGCCACGAGCTCAGTGCAAAGGCTCGGGCGGCTGCATCGCGATCTGCGGGGGCATCGGCCCCGCCTGATGGTGGATCAACTTCCAGCCCTCGTCCTCGCGTGTGAACAGATTCGTCGCGATCAGATCGCCGCCCGCCAGATGTTCTACACAAATCACGCAAGCGGGCTCGCCGAGGGCGAGGATATTCACCGCGCCGCATTCGATCTCCGGTGCCCCGGAGCCGCCGACAATCTGCCGCCAGCTTTCCATCACCGCTTCACGCCCAAACACGGGCGGCCAGCCGGGGTGGATCACCGCCACCGGGTGCTGCCTTGACCAGAGGCCTTCCAGAGCGGTGAGATCCCGATTTCGGAAAGCCACGTAGAATGCCCGGTTGGCCGCGAGGAGCTCACCTTCGCGCTCGCGCAAGAGATCCTCCTGTTCGCGCCGCCGCCGTTAGGTTAGCTCCTGTGCCTTCCTCGGCGCGCGTGATCGTCCCCGCCTTTGGTAGCATCTGCTGAGTCGAAACAACCCGCACCGCTTCCTTTTGTGAGGAGACCGCCGTGGACGAGAATGCCAAGAAGACCGCCCTCCGAGCCATTCCCTACGGCCTTTACGTTCTCACCGCAGAGACTCAGGACGGTCGGGTGAGCGCGGCGACGGTCAATTGGGTGACCCAGAGCTCCTTCGCGCCGCCGCTCGTCGCGGTGGGCGTGAAAGCCGATTCTTCCGCCCACTCGATCATCAAGGAGACGGGTGTCTTCGCGCTGAGCGTATTGGGGAAAGGCCAGCAGGCTGCCGCCTTTGCTTTCTTCAAGCCGGCGGAGCGCGAAGGTGACAAGATCGGCGGCGAGGTGTTCCACCGTGGTACTACGGGAGCCCCGATCCTTTCGAGCGCGATCGCGTCGATCGAGTGCGAGCTCGTCACGACCGTCGAAGAGGGCGACCACTCGCTCTTCGTCGGTCGTGTTGTGGATGCAGCGGTATCGGGCGAGATCGAGGGTCGACCCGACGAGGCGACGCTGGTACTGAAAGATCTGGGCGAGAAGACCTTCTACGGCGGATAGTTCCGACTCGCCGCGGTGCTCTGTGCCCGCTGGCGCCTCGCTGTGGGCTCGGACACACTACGAGAGCTTGTAGGTGAGGAGCGCCACGGCCACGTCATTGCCCGCCTCGTCTCGGACCGTCACTTCGCTCGTCGAAAGCTGACCACCCCGGCGTCGCACCGTTGCGGTCGCGACCAGAGCGCTGCTGCGCGCCGGGGCCAGGAAGTTGAGGCTGAAGCCCACCGTGGCCCCGCGCTGCGCCGACACGGAAGCGCTCGCCCAGACGGAGGCAGTTCCGGCAGTGTCCACCAGCGCGGCAATCGCTCCCCCGTGCACCGTGTCTCCGACCGTGGTCACGGCGGGACGGAAGGGCATGCGCACCTGGGCGTGACCCTCGGCGAGACCGACGAGCTCGAGACCCAGGAGCTCCCCGTAGGGTGATCGGACAATCTGGGCGTCGATGCGCGCAGCGAGTTGCGGGTCGAGGGCGATCATCAGAACGCCTCTGGTAGCAGGAGAAGTTGCGTCCCGCACTTCGCTCGCCCTCGACCAGGGCGACCGCCCCCCGCAAGCCCGATACACTCCCTGCGAGCGCTCGGAGCGAGAGCATGAGCAGGGCGGAGTTCCTCGGCTATCTCCCCTACCTACTCACAATCGGTACTGCGCTCGCGTGGTACGTTGCCGGTCTCGCGCGTGACGCGCTGGCCGAGCTGCGCAATCTCCTCCGCAAGCGCGGTCTGCGGGTCATGGATGCCTCTGGGCAGAGACCCCGAGTCTCGCCCCTGCGCCTCTACCTCGGTCAATGGGGATCCGCCCCGCGCCGCACGAGCTCGATTGGGTAGACGCCCCGTCGCCGTGTACCCTCCCCCTCGGCAGCTGGCTCGAACCTCCCCCCTAGACGAAAACCTCAACAACCTCGACACGACAAGGTGGGTGCTCATGGCGGCGTTCTTGATCGCGCTCTCGAAAGTGAAGGATCCCAACAAACTCAAGGAGTACGCGGCCGCAGCGGGTCCCACCTTTGCGCCGTTTGGAGGCGCGCCCGTCGCGCGCGGCCAGGTGAAGCAGCTTCTCGTGGGCCAGCTCGACGCGGAGCTCTCGGTCGTGGTCCGCTTCCCCGACGTCAAGGCGGTGACGGACTGGTACCACTCCAAGGCCTATCAAGCCCTGCTGCCTGTCCGAGACGCCGCCATCGACGCGACTTTTCTGGTGATCGAGGAGCCGCCTTCCCAGTAGGGCTGGCGATTCGATGACGACTAGCCGATTTCGGAGAGCGGAACGCTCTGATCTCGATGTTCTCGTAGTCTTGATGCAGGCGTTCAACGGATCCCAGGGGTACCCCTTTGACGCAGCCGCCGGGCGTCGGGCCCTGGAAGAGTTCGTGGCGTCGCCTGCCCTCGGCAGAATCTGGCTGATCCTCCACGCTGGGACACGACCGGTGGGTTATCTGGTCTTGAGCTTTGGATTTAGCTTCGAGTACGGCGGGCGCGACGCGTTCATCGACGAGTTGTTCGTCGACGAGCGCTGGCAGGGCGCGGGATTGGGTCGCGCGGCCCTCGAATTCGCGCTGGCCGAGGCTCGCGAACTCGGAGTGCACGCCGTGCACCTCGAGGTGGAGCCCGGTAACGTGCCCGCGGAGAGGATCTACGACCGCTCGGGGTTTCGAGCGAGTGGTCGATGCCTGTTGACGCGCCGCCTGGAAAGCGAGACCGGGCGGTGAAGTGGAGCAGCATCGAACGCCGCACCCGCACCACCGTCTGGTGTGCGCTCGGTGTGGCGTGGGCTGTGCTCGGATGCCGCGACTCCGGTTCGGGTGCGCTGGATCCCGCCTCTGCGCTCGCGTCCGCGCTGTCGGGTGCCGAGGTGCTGGATCTCACCTACGCCTTCGACGAGAAGACGCTCTACTGGCCCACGGCGCCGTCTCGTTTCGTCTTGGAGCGCCTCGCCTACGGCCCCAGTGAGGCCGGTTACTTCTACGCCGCCAATTCCTTCTGCACGCCCGAGCACGGCGGCACGCATCTCGACGCACCGATTCACTTCGGGGCGGAGCGCTGGACCACCGAGAAGATTCCCGTGGAGCGACTGATCGGCCCGGCCGTCGTCGTCGACGTCTCGGCGCAAGCCGCGGCGGACCGCGACTACCGCCTCACCCTAGCCGACCTCGAGGCTTGGGAAGCGCAGCACCAGGCGATCCCGCGCGGCGCGATGGTTCTACTCCGCACTGGCTGGGGGAAGCGTTGGCCGGATCGGGAGAGCTATTTCGGCAGCGCCGCGCCGGGCGACGCGTCCGATCTCCACTTCCCCTCTTACGGCGCCGAGGCGGCCGCATGGCTGGTGCACGAACGGAAGGTGGCGGTGCTCGGCGTGGACACCGCCTCGATCGACTACGGCCCTTCCCGGGATTTTCCGGTTCACCAGCTCGCGGCAGCGGCGAACGTCGCCGGGCTCGAGAATCTTGCGCAGCTGGAGAGATTGCCCGCTGCCGGTGCCTGGGTTGCAGCCCTGCCCATCAAGATCGCTGGAGGGAGCGGAGGTCCGGTTCGCGTGGTCGCCTTTTTGGCGCGCGATTGACCGCCGCGGCCGCTTTCCCTCGACCGCGATACCGCTGCGGCGTGGCTAGCATGAACGCGCGGAGGAATCTTGTGATGAAGCCCAGGATCGGTGAGGAGTACGTGCACATCGACGCGGTGGCTTGGCAGCCTTTCCCCGAGGCTTTCTCCACCGGCGGTATTCGCTGGAAGCTTCTCCACGTCTCGCCGGAAGTGGGGGCTTGGACTGCGATCTTCGACTGTCCAAAAGGGTCATCTTTCGCGCGACACATCCACGTCGGCCCGGGCGAATATCTTCTGACGCGCGGTCGTATGGAGGTCCGCGGTGGGTCGGAAGCGGGTGGTGATACCGCTCGAGCGCTCGGATACGGCTATGAAGCCTGCAACGCACGCCACGATCAAACCTACTTTCCCGAGGACAGCGCCTTCTACATGACGTTTCTGGGCCCGCTTCAGTTTATCGACCCCGAAGGCAAACCCGCTGCCGTGGTCGGCTGGGAGCAGGCGCAAGAGCTTTGGGAGGCGCAAACGCGAGGAGCTTAGGTGCGCGGAATCCGCCGGAGCGCGCGCAGAATCTCCGGAGATAGGTGGACCGCCGGGCCCCTCGCCCGGCGGTCTACACCGCTCCGACTCCGGTCGGGCGCGAAAGCGCCGCGGGCCCCTAACGGGCGACCGCGACGTCCAAGCCCTTGAGGCTCTTGGCCGGATAGTCCTTACCCGAGACGGTCAGATAGAGCTTCTGAGACTCGAGGTTGAGAACGCAAGAGGCACTCGCGGCTTTCCCGTTGCTGCGCGAGATCGTGTTCTTGCCTTCCCACACGAGGTAGTGGCTCACGCTTCCGTCAGCGAGATTGTGCGCCGTCGGAATGCGCGCACCCGGCAATACCCCACTCAACTCTTTTCGGCAGATCTGCCGGGCCGTGCTCTCCTCCATGCCGGCGAACGCCGAAGCCGCACCGAGTACGGAAAGAGAAAACACGGCAACTGATAGATAGGCACTCAAACTCTTCATACAAACGCCTCCGCGCCAAGCGGTCAGCGACTTCTTCGGACGACCCACACTCAACCTTAGGGTAATTTCACCTCACCGCGATCCGCAACTCAAGCAAAATGATCGGCAACCGATTGGCTTCGCGATCGTTTGTGCTGGTCTAATCGCCCGGGCCCGGCTGGACGTTTACCGCGGCGCAGCGGCAACTTGTCCGCATCCCACAGGTAGCATACCGTGAGTCCGGGAGGGCAGATGGCTCTCACCGTTGCGGGTTTCGGCGTCGTCATCGTAGTGCTCGGAGCTTTTGGTCTGGCCTGGCCGGGCCGGCTGCAGGGCTGGATCACCGGCTGGAACCCGGGGGTCCGCTACGCCATCGCCGTCGGTCTGCGGGTCATGCTGGGCGCGGCCCTCCTGGCCTCCGCCGGAGCCTCGCGCTTTCCCGCGGCGATGCGCGCCCTTGGGGCGGTGGCACTGGCTGCCGCCGTCGTTCTTGCGTTGATGGGCCCTTCGCGGCTCGAGAGCCTGGTGCAATGGTGGGCGAAGCGGAGCTTCACCGTGATACGGGTTTGGTGTGCGTTGGCGTTGGGGTTCGGCGCCTTCCTCGTCCACGCTGTCAGGTGAGGGTCCGCCGCGTCGCGGGCGGGACCGCCACCGCAGGAGAGCATATGGGACTTCTCACTTGGATCGTACTCGGCCTCATCGTGGGCGTTCTTGCCAAATGGATCATGCCAGGCCCGGACCCGGGCGGCATCATTGTCACGATTCTCATCGGCATCGCGGGTGCCTTCGTGGGCGGTTTTCTCGGCACGCTTCTCGGCCTTGGAGGCGTGACCGGCTTCAACATCGGAAGCTTGCTGCTCGCCGTGGCTGGCGCCATGGCGCTGTTGTGGGGCCACCGCATGGTGCGGCGGGGGTCGAACTGAGGCGGAGAGCGGATGCGCGCGAGCTCCCCCGCCCCTGCATCGATCGACTTCCCGACGACTAGCGGGCGGCGCGCATCACACGATGGACAGTTCCTCCCGCGCGCTCACGGATTGACCCCTCCGTACGCAATCCCCGTCAGATGGTGTATGTCGCGCTTCCATGTCGTGAGGTCGTCGATCGAGAGCTCCTGGAGGTGTGAGTGGCCGCAGGCGCGCGCCATCACGCGCATCAGCTCGGTCGCACTCCCCAGGAAGCGGGCCAAACGTTTTGCGGCCAGGTTGACCTCTAGCCGCGCGCGTAGTTCGGGCTTCTGGGTCGCGATTCCCACCGGGCAGTTGTTCGTGTGGCAGGCGCGCATGCCGAGGCAGCCGATGGCTTGAATCGCGGAGTTCGCGAGCGCGATCCCGTCCGCGCCGAGGGCCAGGGCCTTGACGAAGTCGGAGGGAACGCGCAGGCCACCGGTCACGATCAGGGTTACATCCCGGCGTTTGCGTACGTCGAGATGACGTCGCGCCCGCGCCAGGGCGGGGATCGTTGGGACGCTGATGTTGTTCCGGAAGAGGAGCGGTGCCGCCCCGGTGCCGCCGCCGCGACCATCGAGGATGATGTAATCGGCTCCCGCCTCGAGGGCCGCGTCGAGGTCGCGCTCGACGTGCTGGGCCGACAGCTTGAATCCGATCGGTATGCCTCCGGTCGCCTCGCGCACCTGGTCCGCGAAGCGTCGGAAATCGTCGACATGTTCCCAGTCAGGGAAGCGGGCGGGCGAGATGGCGGAGGTGCCGGGCGTGACCCCGCGGACCTCGCCGATCCTTTCCGTGACCTTGTGGCCGGGCAGGTGGCCTCCGGTGCCTGTCTTCGCTCCTTGGCCGCATTTGAAGTGGAAGGCCTGGACGTTCTCGAGGAGTTTCATTTCGAAACCGAAGCGGGCCGAGGCGAGCTCGTAGAAGTAGCGGCTGTTCTCGCGCTGCTCTTCGGGGAGCATGCCCCCCTCCCCCGAGCAGATTCCCGTTCCAGCCCCCTCCGCTCCCTTGGCGAGCGCCACCTTGGCCTCTTCGGAGAGCGCGCCGAAGCTCATGTCGGAAACCAGGAGCGGAATCTCGAGGCGGAGAGGCCTCTTGGCGTTGGGACCGATGGTGAGCTCGGTTCCCACCTCTTCGTCGTCGAGGCGCGGCACGCGGTGAAGCTGCGCCGTCAGGATTTGGATGTCCTCCCAGGCGGGGAGTTGGGATCGCGGCACCCCCATGGCGTCCATCCGCCCGTGGTGACCGGCGCGTTCGAGTCCACGCTCCGCCATCTCGTGGATCCAGGTGTTGTAGGCCTCGTCGGCAGTGCCGTGGGGGTCGGCGTAGGCCCCCTGGTAGGCGCCGCGGTCATAGGGCTGAGGATGGCAGCGCTCCCACTCTCGCACCTCGTCTTCGTCCACGAAGACGTCACCGTCTTGGATCCAGTGGCTGAACTTGTGCAGCACGTCGGAGTTCGTGTAGGAGCTGACGCCGGTGCGAACGCGATAGTCCCAGCCGTGCAGCCCGCAGACCAGGTCCTCGCCGTGGATCTCACCGTCCGAGAGCAGCGCCCCTCGATGAAGACAGCGGCCGTAGAGCACCGAGACCTCGTTCTCATCGGGCCAGCGCACGACCACCAGGTCGACGTCGCGAACGAGGGCGTGCGCTGGTTTCGCCGGGTCGAGCTCTGCGAACGTCGCGATGCTTACCTTCTTCACAGCCTTCTCCCGTTTTGCTCTCCGGATTGATGCCCGCTGGGCGTCGGCGGTTACAGTCGCGCGCGTCCCCGCCGCCTGCGTCCCGGGTGCGACGTCCGGTGCGCTTCCAGCTCGTCTTTCTCGAGCCACGGGGTTAGCCTTCGGCGGTGTCGAACCTCCCGAAATTCGCAGGGCCCGGCATGCGCCGAAGCCTAGCGGCGCTGGGCGGGGTACTCCCGCTGTTTCTGGGTGGGTGTTCCGACGGAGCGGAAGGCGATGCCTGGGTTGCGCAACTCCAAGCACTCCCGGCGTCGGAGCTCGATGAGGGCCTCGGCGACGAACCGCTCGACGCCTGGATGCGCGTGGCGATGGGCCCCCGCGCCGCGGTCGTCTGGGGCCCCGCCGATTGCGCCATCGGTGCCGCCGCGACTCCGGAGGAGCGCTGTGCCGCGATCGTCGGAACCAGGGCCGATGGCACCGTGGTCGGGGCGGTGATTGCGCAACCGAGAGGAGTTTCCTCGTCGCCGCGCCTGATCGATCTCTATATCGAACAAGACGGCGAGCGCAGTTCCTTTGCCACGCTGATGGGCTGGGCGTCGGCCGTGTCGACGCTCGACCTGCCGTTTCCAGGGCAAGGGCGCGATGGATAGAGAGAGATCGGGCCGGACGAGTAGCGGCAGCCTCGATCCGTCGCGCTGTCCCCTTTGTGGCCGACCCAACGATTGCGCCATTGCCGCAGGGCGGAGCGACGAGCCCTGCTGGTGCGCCTCCGAGCGTTTCCCTCCCGATCTGCTGGCCCGGGCGCCGACCCCGAGCGCATGCGTATGTCGCAATTGTCTGTGCCAGCGGGAGCGCGAAGGCGGCGCTTAGTGGTTCAGGTCTGACCGCGCCATGCCGAATTGAAGGCCGGCGGCGTCCCGAACGACATTGCTGCCGCGGTGATGCGATGGGCTACGTGATCCCCACTTTGCGAAGCACGAGTTTCGAGCGAAGCCGCTCGTTCTACACCGATGCGCTCGGCTTCCAGGTCGATTGGGAATGGCGCGACGCTCCCGGTCTTCCGGTCTTCGCTCAGGTGAGCCGCGCGGGGATGTTCATCTACTTGTCCGAGGGTGAAGGCGACTCACTGCCGGGGAATCTCGTCTACCTCTACGTGAAGGACGTCGATGCCTGGCACCGTGAGTTTTGCGAGCGCGGGGTTGCCCTCGATCGCGACCTCTTCGAGCAGGCCTGGGGAAACCGTGAATTCCGGGTTCTCGACCCCGATGGCAACACGCTCTGCTTCTGCACGCCGACCCGGCAAACCCGCTCGGAAGCTTAAAGGCAAGGGTCTCAGTCGTCGCGGGATACCTCGAGGATCTCCCAATCGCGTCCCGCCACCGTGGCCGCGCGCTGGCGCGCCTCCGCCTCGTCTGCGCAGGAGAAGAACAGCGTCTTGGAGCGCGGCGCGCCGAACATCTTCACCCGCACTCGATAGCCGCATAGCGGTGTCTCGTCACGCGGCGCGGCGGCGTTCGCTTCGCTCGCGGCCGCTCTCCACAGCGTTCCCTCGCCGTCCTCCACCGCTGCCAGTAGGTTGTAGTAGGACTCGTTGGCGGAGCGGATCTGGAGCCCCACACCGCCGTGGCGGACGCCGCGCAGCTGGGCGGCCACTTTGCGGTTCCACATGACCGTTGCGTCGAGGCCGATCGCCGCTTTTCCGGTTCTGGCATTGAGG
Organism: uncultured Spirochaetales bacterium; assembly: GCA_964615045.1. Lineage (GTDB taxonomy): Bacteria > Myxococcota_A > UBA9160 > UBA9160 > PR03 > JANQRO01. The sequence continues at coordinate 3,045 of CAZTOE010000011.1, read as the reverse complement.
TCGACGGCGACAACGTCACCCCGGCGAGCCGCTACGGCGGTTTGGACAAAGAGGCCGCTCCGCGACAGGTTCAAGACGATTCCCGGATGGCGGCTCCCGCTGACGATCAGCTCGCACGGGACGCGCTTTTTGAAGCGGGGCTCGCTGTGGAGATGCATGGTCTCCCCCTGCTCTCGCCGTAGAGTTTCGGCACTCAGCTGCCGGCTCTTGAGGGTTCCGCCGCGGCCGTCCGCGGCTCCAGCGTCCGGCGCCGCCGCCCGATACGCTTCGCTGAGCCGCCGCACATGGCAGGAGCGGACCATGCAAGCGACTCCCGACTTCATTCAGCACTTTCCGTCTAAACGCGATACCTGGCTCGTCCTGGTGCTCTGGTCGGGCGTGGGCATATCGGTGGCCTGTGTGGCACCCCTCGTGCCCCAGTTGTCGCGGACCGCTGCCATCGTCGCGATCGGGGTCTGTGCGGCCACCGCGTTGCTTTGCCTCTGGGTCCTCTACGGCACCTACTACGATCTCGGTAACGAACTGTTGTGGATCTATAGCGGACCGTTTCGCTTCCGCGTGCCCGTGGCGCAGATCGAGAGCGTGGTGCCGACGCGAAACCCCCTCTCGAGCCCCGCCTGTTCACTCGATCGGCTGCGCATTTCGTGGCGGGGAGGGCATCGAATTATGATCTCGCCCGAGGACAAGGAAGGCTTCTTGCGTGCTCTCCGCGAACGGCGACCCGCGTTGAAGCCTCACGGTCACGCGCTGAGGTCGACGTGAGTCACCGTGCAGACTGGAACCCGGCGCCGAGCCCGTATCGGGTGGCTTTCGACGGGAGCTTCTCGGTCGAGCGCGCGGCCACCGAACCCGCTGCTGACGCGCCCGACGACCGCCAATGCCGAAGTCGCCTCCGGAAACTCGTGGGCCGACACGCTGAAGCGCCTCAAGCTGCGCTACCCCACGACGGACCCCGAGACCGCCGCAGATCTCGAGGTCTCGCGACCGCCTCGAACACGAACCCTGAGCGTCCCTACCCGCGCTCGTGAACGCGCTCCAGAAAGCGCCGCAGCGCGGTGTTGAACGCCGCCGGGCGTTCCAGGTTCGAGAGGTGTCCGGCTTGTGGGATGATCGCCAGCTCTGCATCGGGCAGCGCGTCCGCCATGCTTTCGGACAGTGCCGGCGGGGTCAGCTTGTCGTCCGCGCCCACGATCAGCTGGACCGGTACGGCGACCTCAGCCAGCGCCGCGACGCGCTCGTAGTGGGTGGTTGCCTCGATGGTCTTGATGTAGGAGTCGACACGGAGCACGGCCATGCTCTCGATCAGCACCGCCACGACTTCGGGCGCCGCGCTCGGGCTGACCAGGCTTTTCGCCACGGGCGGCGCCATCTCGCGCGGCGTTTTCCCCGCGAGCAACGGGTCCTTGCGGGAGCGCACGAATGCCTCGCGTTGCTCGCGCGTGAACGATAGGGAGTCGAAGCCGGGAAACGAGTCGCACAGCACGAGGCTCGCGACGCGCTCCGCGTGGCGCTCGTAAAAGTCGAGCGCAATGCGCCCGCCCATCGAGAGGCCCACCAGGTGCGCGCGAGGGGCGCCGAAATGGTCGAGGAATCGCACCAGATCGTCGCTGAAATCGCTGAAGGCAAGCGGCCCTTCGTAATCGTCACTCTCGCCGTAGCCGCGTGCATCCCAGGCCACGGCGTGAAAGGCATCGGCCAACGCGGCCAACTGTCCGGTCCAATTGGTGCGGTTGCCCCCGATCCCGTGGAGGAACACCACGAGCGGACCCGCGCCGATGTGGTTGAAGGCGATACGGGGCGAACCGGGCACCCAATCGAGAGCGACCTGCAAACGCGCTAGTCCCAGGGGAGCGGCAGCGGCTCGCCGGTTCCCGTCTCGACGGCGACCGGGGCCATCGAGAGGACCGCCATGATGTCGAGCTTCCCGTCTCCCGTGTTGCAGATCTGATGGACGACGTTCGGCGGCAAGATCAGGGTCTGGTCGGCTTCGAAGGGCGACTCGCTGCCGTCCTCGAAGCGACACGTTCCTCGCCCGCCCAAGATCATGATCACCTCCTCGCAGTCGTGGCGGTGGACCGGGGTCGAGGCGCCCGCATCGATCGTCTGGCGCCAGACCTCCATCTTGGAGAGGCCGTCGCGACGACCTGCGAGGGTTTGGTGGGCGAGACCCGGCAGAAAGTGCTTCTGGAGCTCGGGGTTGTTGTTGACCGGCACGGCGGATCCTCCTCTTCCGAATGGCAGCTCAAGCCCGGGCATGCTGTCAAGCCCTGCGGCGCCGCCGGCAGGCTCCGTTCGGCGTTGCGTCGCCGCTAGATTCCAGCTGATGGACGCCCACGAGATCCCGACCCCGTTCGATGCCTACCGAGACTCGGTTCGCCCCGAGTGGACCGACCACAATCATCACATGAACGTAGGCTACTACGTGCTGGTGTTCGATTTTGCGACAGACGCGTGGCTCGATTTCGTCGGGCTGACCGACGCGCACCGGGCCCGAGAGCAGATCAGCACCTTCTGTCTGGAGGGCCACGTCACCTACCAACGCGAGGTCCTCGAGGGAGACCCACTCCGCTTCACGACCCAGCTTCTCGGCTACGACAACAAGCGCATCCACTATATCCACAAGATGTATCACGCCGAGGCGGGCTTTCTCGCCGCTACCAACGAGTTGCTCTCGCTCCACGTGAGCCAGAGGACGCGGCGGGCGACACCGATGGCGCCCGCCATCCTGGAGCACCTCGCGGCGATTCGGAATGCACACGGCCCGTTGCCGATCCCCCCCGAGGTGGGCCGCGTCATGGGACTCCGTGCGAAGCCGACGACGCACTGAGCCGGGCGATCACGGTCCCGCTCGCGATGATGAGCGCGGCTCCCGCCAGCACCACGGGATTCGGGACATCGCCCCAGATCCAGTACCCGAAGAGCAGGGCCCACAGCAGCGACAGGTACTCAAAGGGCGCAAGCAGAGAAAGCTCGCCGTAGCGGAACGCCTGAGCCATACACCAATGGCCCAGGGTACCCGCGATTCCGCTCACCGCGAAGGCGGGC
>CAZTOE010000010.1:30180-36440 GCA_964615045.1 uncultured Spirochaetales bacterium | reverse complement strand
CCAATCCCGACGAGAGGCGCCTCCCCGGGAAAGACTACGCTCTCACCCGGTACAGTGAGCTGGCCGACATTACGACCGCGAATGTGGCCAATCTGCGCGCCGCTTGGACCTTCTCAACGGGAGTTCTGCGGGGCCATGAGGGCGCCCCGCTGGTCGTGAACGACACCATGTATCTGGTGACGCCCTTCCCCAACCACGTGATCGCCCTCGATCTCACCAGGCCCGGCCCGGCCATCAAGTGGAAGTACTTTCCGGTCCAGGACGAGTCGGTGATCCCGATCGCCTGTTGCGATGTGGTGAATCGCGGCGTGGCCTACGCGGACGGACGGATCTTCTTCAATCAGCTCGACGCGCACACTGTGGCCCTCGACGCCGAGACCGGGAAGGAACTTTGGAAGGTGCGCCAGGGCAACCACAAACAGGGCCAGACCATCACGATGGTGCCGCTCGTGGTCCGCGACAAGGTCATCACGGGGATCAGCGGCGGCGAGTTCGGTGTGCGCGGATTCGTCACCGCGAACGACGTGGCAACCGGCCGACAGCTCTGGCGAAAGTACAGCACCGGACCCGACGAAGACGTGGGGATCGGCGAAGACTTCGCTTCGGTCTACCCCTCCCACCAGGGTAAAGACCTCGGCGTGAGCACTTGGAAGGGCGAGGAGTGGAAGCGGGGCGGCGGGACGACTTGGGGATGGTACAGCTACGACCCCGAGCTCGATCTCTTCTATCACGGCACCGGAAACCCGGGGGCCTGGAACCCCGATCAGCGGCCCGGCGAAAACAAATGGTCGATGACCCTCTTCGCTCGCAGCCCCGACACGGGGATGGCGAAGTGGGCGTATCAAATGACACCGCACGACGCGTGGGATTACGACGGAATCAACGAAAGCATCCTGATTGATCTCGAGCTGGATGGAAAGACGCACAAAGCCCTGGTGCACTTTGACCGCAATGGCTTCGCCTACGTCGTCGATCGGGTGAGCGGCAAGGTGCTGCGGGCAGACAAATTCGGCCACGTGAACTGGGCCAAGTCCGTCGACCTCGAGACCGGCCTCCCGGTCGAGGACCCGGCGCGGCGCACGCGGGAGGGAGTGAACGTCGAGGGCATCTGCCCGGGCGCGATGGGGGCGAAGGACCAGCAACCCGCGGCCTACTCGCCGCGCACCGGGCTCTTCTACGTGCCCACGAATCATCTGTGCATGAATTACGAGGGAACCGAGGTGAGCTACATCGCCGGGATTCCCTACGTCGGCGCGATCGTCAAAATGTTTCCTGGGCCGGGCGGCCACCGCGGCGAATTCATCGCCTGGGACGCGAGTTCCGGCACCAAAAAATGGGGCATCAAGGAGAAGTGGTCGGCGTGGGGCGGGGCGTTGGTGACGGCGGGCGACGTCGTTTTCTACGGCACGATGGATGGATGGTTCAAGGCGGTCGACGCCCGCAGCGGTGACGAACTCTGGAAGTTCAAGGCGGGCTCGGGAATCATCGGAGCGCCGATGACCTACCGCGGCCCGGACGGAAAGCAGTACGTGGCGATCCTCTCGGGCATCGGCGGCTGGTCGGGACTCGTCGTCGCCGGGGACCTCTCCACCGAGGACCCGACGGCGGCGCTGGGCGCGGTGGGCGCCTTCGGTGAGCTCGGCCAGGACACCACCAAGGGCGGGATGCTCTACGTGTTCGCCCTCGACGACGCGCTAACGACAGCGAGCCGTTAGACGAAGCATGCATTGCGTGCCGCGCCGCTTGGGGTTCGCCATTCTGTCGCTCGGTTTCCTGGCCGCCGCAGCGACGGCGGGGACCCGGGAAGTCCGCACGCTGCGGGTGTGTGCGGATCCCAATCACCTTCCCTATTCAAACCTGGACGGCGAGGGATTCGAGAATCGAATCGCCGAGCTGCTCGCCAGAGAACTCGGATGGGAGCTGACATACACATGGTGGCCCCAGCGCCGGGGCTTCCTCCGCAACACCCTGAACGCCGGCCGATGCGACGTAGTGGTGGGAGTCCCCGCCCGTTTTGACGCCGTCACTACCACCCGGCCCTACTACGCGTCCTGCTACGTTTGGTTATATCCGGCCGGGCGCCCCCAGCCGCCCCCTTCGCTCGACGATCCGCGCCTTCGCGCCATGCGCATCGGGGTGCACCTGATCGGGGATGACTACGCCAATAGCCCACCCGCTCACGCCCTCGCGCAACGAGGGGTCGTCGAGAGAGTGGTGGGCTATAGCGTGTACGGCGACTACGGGGAGCCGAGCCCGCTGCGCGCCCCGGTCGACGCGCTCGCCCGCGGCGAACTCGACGCCGCGATTTTGTGGGGGCCGATCGCCGGGTTCTTTGGCCGCGAGCGCTCCCTCGCCGTCGCCCCGATCGAGGCCGCGGCCCGCCGCGAGCTGGGCTTTGGCTACGAGATCGCGCTCGGCGTTCGCCGCGGCGACCGTTCGTTGCAAGAGACCCTGGATCGCGCCCTGGTTCGCCGCGCGGTCGAGATCGACGCGATCCTCGAGCGCTTCGCACTGCCGCGCTGCGACCCGTCCGGCCCACCGCTTCGGCTCGCCGCCACCGGGGACTCCCCCGCGTCGGCCAATCCGTACACGGGCGACGCCGAGGCGATCGCCGCCGGAGCAAAGCTCTTCAAGAAGCTCAATTGCTACGCGTGTCACGGAGCGGCGGGGGGCGGCGGGATGGGTCCCAGCCTCACCGACGACCGGTGGCAGAACGGCGACGGGAGCGACGCCAGCCTGAAGGCGCAAATCATGGAAGGTCGCGGCGCGATGCCTCCCTACAAGGACATAGTCGACGAGGCCGAGGTGTGGCAGCTGATCGCGTTCCTCCGAACCCTCTACAAAGGCGACCCCGCGAAGGTCAACTGGTAGGTAGCGCGCAAGTAGCCGAGTATGGCGCCCGCCCCTGCGAGCTGGGCTCCCGTGTTCGGATCGCTCAGATGGGGAACCACCCCGCTCGGCGCGCTTCGTTCGCTGCCCGGTGCGACGTTGCAGAGCCGGTACGGAATTTCGAGCGAGCACAGGAGCTCCCGGACACGTCGGCATGTGGGCGCAGCCTCGAAGCCCCAGAGTTCCAGGGGATTGCCGGGCGCGCGCGATGGGCGCACCACGCTGCCAGCCCACAGACGCAGCCCGCTCACGAGCGCGACGCCCAACATGTTGAGCGCGCCGCCCCGGTAGCGCTGCGGCGGTGCCGCGGCGCCGTAACGCGCGAAGAGATCGCGGACGATGACATCCGATTCGTAGCGCGCCGCGCCGGTATTGGGATCGACCAGGTAGGGAAACTGTTCGCGCCCGCCGCGCGCCGCGACGATGGGCCGAAAACGCTTGCCGAACTTGGGGCAGGGATAAACCAGCACCTCGAGGTCGAGGGCGCTCAGGGCTTCGCGAACCTTGCGGCAAAACGGGCAGCCTTCGAACTCATAGAGCTCGAGCGTACGGGCCGGTCGCGGCCCGCGCGAAACGACTCGGGCACCGGCACCCGCGCGGGCCCAGGAGGCCAGGCGCGCACTGCAGGCGTCTAGCATGCGGAGCAGGGCTCCCCCCTCAACCGATCCGGGCCGACTGTCCGCCGTCGACGGGAAGCAGAACCCCCGTGATGAAGCTCGCCTCGTCCGAGGCGAGAAAAAGCGCCGCGTGCGCGACGTCCCAAGCGGTTCCCATCTTGCCGCCCAGGGGAACCATCGCATCGCGCTCGCGGATTACGTCGTCCCGATCGACACCCCGGGCTCGAATATTCCCCTCGATAGCCATCGGAGTGTTCATCAGGCCTGGCATGATCCCGTTGACGCGAATGCCGTAGCGCGCGTTGCCGAGGGCCAGCGAGTGCGTGAGCGCGTTGACCCCGGCCTTGGAGGTCTTGTAGGCGAGCATCCCCACCGAGCAGATGGCCGCGATCGAGGAGATGTTCGTGATCACCCCGGAACGCCGCTCGCGCATCGAGGGAAGCACATGCTTACAGGTCAGGAACATGCTCTTCAGATTGACGTCGTGAATCCGATTCCACACCTCTTCTTCCAGATGGACGGGCCCCCGATCTCCCTCTCCGATGCCGACGTTGTTGTGCAAAATGTCGATGCGCCCGAACCTGTCGAGGGCGGCCTGCGCGAGGGCGCGGCAATCCGCTTCGTGGGAGACGTCGGCGCCGAACACGTCGGCTTGCCCGCCTTCGTCTCGGATCTGCTTCTGGGTTTCTTCGGCCGCTTCGGGACGCCGGTCGACCAGCAGGACCCGCGCGCCTTCGCGGGCGAAGAGCACGGCGGTCGCGCGGCCGTTGCCGATGGTCTGGCCAGGGGTCTGCCCCGCCCCCACTACCACGGCGACCTTGTCTTCGAGGCGTCCAGCCATTTTGCGACTCCACCTGCGGGGTTCGTCGCTAGGATAGGCCAAGGGCGTCGGCTGGGGTGCCACCGGAACCCGCCCTCGAAACGGGATGATCGATCGGCGCGCAGCGCGGCAGGCTGCGTCCCTTTCGATCGCTGGCGGGGAAGCAGGCGCATCGATGCCTACGACAGAGACCCCTGAGCGCGCGAACCAGCTTCGTCACTTTCTCAGCCGCGCGTCTCTTCGCGCGACACTTCTCTACCTCCTGGCGTTCATTGCGCTGGTCGCCGCCGTCCTCGCCTTGGGTCGCGAGATCGAACACCACATCGCGGCCATCGAGTCTTGGCTTGTGAGCCTCGGCCCCTGGGCTCCAGTCTCGTTCATGGTCCTGTTCGCACTCGCGACGTCGCTCCTGCTCCCCGAAACCCTCCTGTGTGTCGTAGGGGGAGCCCTGTTCGGGCTGCCGTGGGGCACCGCCGCGGCCGCGGCCGGCAGCCTGTTGGGGGGAACCCTTCAGTTCGCTCTTTCCCGCCGACTTCTCCAAGCGCGGATCCAGCGGACGGTGGCCGCCCACCCGTCGCTTGCGGCCATTCAGCGGGCCGTGCGCCACGACGAGCTTCGCCTCCAGGTGCTGCTGCGCCTCACCCCGCTGAACCCCGCCACGATCAGCTACTTGCTCGGCGCCGCCGGGGTCCGGTTTCCCGGCTTTCTGATCGCGTATCTCGCCCTGATGCCCGCCCTGGCCATCGAGGTCTATTTCGGCCACGTGGGCAAGCACGTGGCTCTCCTGGCAGGCGCCGGGAGTCGGACGCGGGTCCTGCAGGATTTCCTCCTCTTGGGAGGCGCCGCCGTGTGCGTTTTCGTGATGGCATCCGTGTCTAGACTGGCGCGCAACGCTGTAATCGAAGCGGTCGCCGCAAGCGGTGCGGCCCAGCCCAGGGGGGACTCGTGATGCTCGTCGCCGCATTGATCCTCGTCCTCCATGTCCTGGGTTTTCTCTCCTCCATCCACTCCGTCATGAGTACGCGGACGCCACAGGGCGCGATCGCCTGGGCGGTCTCCCTGAATACCTTTCCGTACCTAGCGGTGCCGGCGTACTGGGTGCTCGGGCGGAGCCGGTTTCGGGGCTACGTCGCGTTGCGGCGCAGCACCGATGAGCGAGTGGAGCGCATCGAGAGACAGGCAAGCGAGGCGATCGTGCCGTTCCGCGTCCCCGAGACAGAGCGACACGAATCGCTTCGCGTCGCGGAAGCCCTGGGCGAGATGCCGTTGCTCCGCGGGAATCGTGTCGACCTCTTGATCGATGGGGATGCGACGTTCGCGAGCATTCTCGAAGGGATCGGCCGGGCGCAGCACTACATCCTGTTCCAGTTCTTCATCGTGAAGGACGACGGCCTCGGGCGCCGAGTCCAGGAGCATCTCGTCGCTCGAGCCAAAGAAGGTGTGCGCGTCTACTTCATCTACGATGAGGTCGGCAGCCACAAGCTGCCGCCCGCCTATCTGGACGTGTTGCGCAGCGCCGGGATCGAGGTGACTCCGTTCCACACCCGCAAGGGCAGGGGCAATCGCTTTCAGCTCAACTTCCGCAACCATCGAAAGATCGTCGTAGTCGACGGCCAGGTTGCATGGATTGGCGGCCACAACGTCGGTGACGAGTACCTCGGCAAGGATCCGCACTTCGGGCATTGGCGCGACACACATGTTCGGATCGAAGGCCCCTCGACGCTCGAGGCGCAGGCCTCATTCATTTCGGACTGGCACTGGGCAACGGACCGGATTCCCGACCTTCGTTGGGAAGCAAACGCGTCGTCCGACGGGAGCGACGTCGGTGCGCTGATTCTCCCGAGTGGTCCCGCAGACGAGATCGAGACCGCGAACCTGATGTTCGCCCACGCGATCAACTCGGCCCGCGAGCGGGTCTGGATCGCGAGCCCCTA
>CAZTOE010000010.1:17173-30170 GCA_964615045.1 uncultured Spirochaetales bacterium | reverse complement strand
ATCGGTCGATTGTCGTCGCGCTACAGCTCGCCGGACTTCGTGGCGTCGACGTGCGGATCCTGATTCCCGACAACCCCGACCACCTGCTCGTGTACCTGGCAGCGTATTCGTACTTCGACGAGGCGGGTCGAACCGGGGTCCGCTTCTATCGCTACACGAACGGATTCTTGCACGAGAAGGCGATGCTGATCGACGACCGGGTCGCGACAGTCGGCACCGCGAACTTTGACAATCGTTCCTTTCGCCTCAACTTCGAGATTACCGTGGTGATCACCTGCCCCGCCTTTGCCGCTGCGGTCGAGCAGATGTTCGAAAGCGACTTCTCGCAATCCCGCCTCATGGGGGAGGGCGAGTTCGACAGGAGGTCATGGTGGTTTCGGTTCCGCGTGCGTCTCGCGCGACTGACGTCACCGATCCAGTAGATCAGAGCAGCAGCTGGTAGAGCCAGATCGCGACGATCACCAGCTGGACCACGAAGAGCGTGGCCCGGATGAGCACCATCGGGACCGCGGTTGAGGCGATATGGATCACCGATTGTCCGAGGCGGGCGTAGAGGAGCGGCATCGCCAGCGGATCCGTGACTGCAGACTTCCCCGCCGCGGCGGCGGACAAGATCACCGCCCCGACGACCGGCAGGAGTTCCAGGCAGTTGAGATGCGCCCGCGTCAAACGCTGCCCCAACGGATCGAGATCCTTACCGTCGGGCGCGAAGGAGTTGAGCTGTCGGCCACCGCGCATGGCGATCAGAGCGCGGTAGTTGGCGAGAGCGAAAACGAGCAAGATTGTCCAGGCGGCGAAGCCGCAAAGAGCAACGAGCGACGGACCCATATCCCCTCCTCCGACCCAATTTCGGGCCACCTGGAAGGATCCCACGCCTACCGTCGCGAGGCCACTTTCTGTCCCACGTGGGACAAAAAATCCCCCGAGCTCTTTTAGTCGCCCGGATGGCCGCTACCCTGCGGCCCCCATTCCACGACCCAACAACCCGATGATCAGTATCTCCAACCTCACCAAGTACTTTGGCGATCAAACCCTGTTCGCCGGCGCATCGCTCCAGTTTCGGGCGGGGGAGCGCTACGGCGTTATCGGCGCCAACGGCTCGGGGAAGTCCACCCTGCTGAAGATCCTGAGCGGTGAGGAGCTCCCCAGCGGCGGCGAAGTGGCGGTTCCCAAGCGCGCGACGGTCGGCGTGCTGAAGCAGGACCATTTCCGCTACGAAGAGGAGCGGATCCTCGACGTCGTGATGATGGGAAACGCTGAGCTGTGGCAGGCGATGGCCGAGAAAGACGCGCTACTCGCGGAAGCCGAGCGCCACTTCGACGCCGACCGATACGCCGAGCTCGAAGATCTGATCGTTCGCCAGGATGGCTATCGCCTCGAGGCGCGGGCGGGCGAGATCCTCGAAGGTCTCGGAATTCCGACCGAGCGCCACCTGGAGCCCCTCTCGGCTCTTTCGGGCGGCTTCAAGCTTCGCGTCCTGCTGGCCCAGGTGCTGGCCTCGGACCCTGACGTTCTCCTCCTAGACGAGCCCACGAACCACCTCGACATCCTCTCCATCCGCTGGCTCGAGCGGTTCCTCGAGGCCTTTTCGGGTTGCACCCTCGTGGTATCCCACGACCATCGCTTTCTCGACAACGTGGCCACCTCGATCGTCGACGTCGACTACGAGACCCTGACGGTCTATCCAGGCAACTACCAATTCTTTGCCCGGGCCAAGCGCGAGGAGCGCGAACGGCGCGAGAAGGAGATCGAAAAGCGCTCGAAGGAAATCGCCGACCACCGGGCGTTCGTGGAGCGTTTCCGCGCCAAGGCGACCAAGGCCCGCCAGGCCCAGAGCAAGCTCAAACAGATGGCGCGCATCGAGATCGAAGCCCTGCCGCAGAGTTCGCGCCGCTATCCGGTCTTTCGCTTCGGAGAGCGGCGACCGAGCGGGAAGCAAGTCCTGAAGTTGGACGGCGTCGGCAAATCCTACAGCGGCCAAACCGCGCTCGAGGGCGTCTCCCTCGAGGTGGGAAAGGGCGAGCGGGTCGCCATCATCGGCCCCAACGGCATCGGCAAGTCGACGCTCCTGAAGATCGCAGTGGGCGACGTCACTCCCGATGCAGGAACGGTCGCGTGGGGTTACGAGGCCCACCCCGGCTACTTTGCGCAGGATCACCGCGAGCAGCTGGGCGCGGTCGACCAGACTGCCGAAGCCTGGCTCTGGAACTACTGCCCCGGCGAATCCATCGGATTCGTGCGCAGTCATCTGGGCGCGGTGCTCTTCTCGGGGGACGAGGTGGAGAAAAAGCTCGGGGCGCTGAGTGGTGGTGAGGCGGCGCGGCTGATCTTTGCACGCCACGTCGTCGAGCGCCCCAATGTGCTGGTCTTGGACGAACCGACCAACCACCTCGACCTTGAGGCCATCGAGGCGCTCGTGGGGGGCCTGCGCGCCTTCCCCGGCACACTGATTTTCGTCTCCCACGATCGATGGTTCGTCGGAGAACTCGCGTCCCGGGTGGTAGAGATCACGCCGGGCGGCATCAACGACTTCCGCGGAAGCTACGAGGAGTATCTCGAGCGCTGCGGCGACGACCATCTGGACTCCGAAGCCGTCCTTCAGGCACGCCGCAAGGAGCGTGCCCCTGCCCTCCCGCGCAAGACGGGCAAGGCGCAGGGGGGCGCCCGGCGGTCGCTGGAGGAGCGGCTTGAGGCGGTCACCGCGGCCCTCGAGCAAGCGGAGGAGCGGGTTCGGGCGATTGACGCGCAATTCTGCGACCCGGGCTTCTTCAACGAGGCGGGCCGCGAGGAAATCAACCAGCTCGAAGGCGAACGCGGCCATCTCGGAAGTCAGATCGAAGCGCTGCTGGGAGAATGGGAGGAGCTCGAGGCCCGCCTCGCTAGCTCTTCTTCCGCTTGAAGAATAAGTCTCTAGATATCTGGAAAGAATGCGTTTTGACCGCGTAACTCCAGCTCGCGCTCTTCGGCCGTGAGGGGAACGACGTGGCGCAGCAAGGCCTCCCCGTCCGGTGGCGCCACCAATTGGTGGAACCGCGGCGCTTCCGCCTCGACGAGGTCGGCCACGGCGCGCGCCAGGGGATCGGGGTCGGGCATCTGAGCCGCATGCTCCCGAAAGGCGGCCAGCGCGGCGCTGACCCGCTCACGGTAGGGGAGCTCGGAGCCCCCGTCTGCCACGGCCAGGGACTCGGTTTGCCAACCAGTGCGGTACGCACCGGGCTCGACCACCACCACGTGCACCCCGAAGCGCTTGACTTCGTAGGCCAACACTTCCGACCACATGTGGAGCGCCGCCTTCGATGCGCAGTACATGCCCATCAGCGGGATCGGTAGGCGCGCCGCGCCGGAGGTTACGTTCAGGATCAGACCGCAGCCGCGTTCACGCATGCCGGGCAGCACCGCCTTGGTTGTGCGCCAGGGTCCCACCGCGTTGGTGTCGAACTGGCGCAGGATCTCCGCTTCGTCCAGCGCTTCGATGGGTCCGTACAGGCCGTAGCCGGCGTTGTTGATCAGCGCGTCGATACGGCCGTGGCGGGATTCCACATCCTCCAGCGCTCGCGTCACCCCGGCGAGATCGGTGATGTCGAAGAGCGCTCCTTCGATGCCGGGCCCTTCGGCGCGCAGCGCGTCGAGATCGGATTCACGGCGCGCTGTTCCCACGACGACGTGGTTGCGTCGCCAAAGCTCGAGCGCGATTTCGCGCCCGAAGCCCTTGGAAGTTCCAGTGACCACCACCACCTTCGCTTCGCGCATCTCCGCCTCCGACACGGCCGCACGGCCTCAGGCCGCCAGGAGGCGAAGACGCTAGCTCAGAGCGGTCGGGCGGGGGCAGGGGACTGTGCCGGCTCGAAATCCGCGCGTTCGAGGGGGGCCGCCGTCCACACTTCGCCCTCAGCTCCGGCGAGCTGCGCGAGCTGGCGGGCCAAGGCGCCGAAGGCGTTCACCTCCCCGGGGACCCAAAGCTCGGAGAAGGCCGAGTAGCCGAGACTGGGCACCAACGCCCCGGCGGTTGCCACGCGCATCGCCCGGCGCAACAGAGCACGGCGGCTCAGCGAGGGGCACCGGAGCGAAGCCGCGGTGAGACCGGCCGCAACGAGGCTTACCCCACTACCGAGCCGCCCCTGATCGCGACGAGCGAGTGCGCGACCGCGACCGGCGGAGAGCGCGGACGCCGCTTGCGCGACCGCACCGGCGCGCACGGGCGGGGGACGGCCGCTGCCTGCGACCACCTTCAGCTCCGCCCACACGCCGGCGTGGTCGGAGAATGTCGCGGGTTCACCGCCCAGTTCGAAGATCGCATCGAAGATCCGCTTGACCTCCCGGGCCTCCCAGCCGCCCGTGCGGCCATCACGCAGGAAGACGTAGTCGATCCGGCGAGACCGGTTGGAGTGGCGATAGGGATTGCCGGGAAACACCGTCGGTTCGCGCCGATCGAGGACGCCCGCGGCGTCGCGGACCCCCCCGAGCCCCAGCCAGATGTCGTACTCCTGATGTTGCTCTCTGAAATTGAAATCGCCGAGCACGATCGCGGGTTGCGAAATCCGCTGGAGCGCTCGCGCCAATTGCACAAGCTGGCCGGTGCGATGGCCTCGATACTCGTGCGGCATCTGGCTGCCGTAACGGGCCTGAAGGTGGGTATCGATCAACGCGATCGCCCCGACCGGGGTTTCCAGCTCGAGGTGCGCGAAACCCTTGCCCGCGTAGTAATCGAGCTGGCTCAGGTGCTGGGGGAGGCCTCCAAGCAAGTAGCGCTCGAAGTGGGCCGCACGGATCGGAAAGCGCGAGAGGACCAACAACCCGCTTCCCGCCAGGATTGCTTCGCGATGCCACGCGTGGACCAGACCGGCGCGGCGGCCGGCCCGGATGAGCGCTCGCCGCGCGTCGCGCGTCCAGATTTCCTGGAAACCGATGACGTCGAGCGGAAGGTCGGCGAGGCCCGCGCCAATCGCCTCAATCCGCCGCGCCACTTGGTGGCCGATCGGCGGCGGCAATGCCCATGCGTTGAGCGTGGCGACGCGAACTCGCATCCCGGCCCCCGAGCCTTCTGTGGCTCGCGGCCCCCTCCGCCGCCGCGGACCTCACGACAGAGGTCGCAAAGCCCGTGCCACGCGGAGCCCAGGGCGCGAAAACGCGGATCCACACCGAAGCTATCGTGAGATCCGCACATCGTTCGGCGGCCCGCCCAGCAGCAAAAGGGGAGGCGAATTCTCCTCGAAAGGGAAATTGGTTTCCGCGGACGGGGAATCGGGGGAGGGTCAGGGTTCCGCGAGGTCGCTGCGGAGCGGATTGGCTTCCCCGAAGAGCCAACCCTGCCCGTAGCGGATCCCGAGTCGAGCCAGGGTCTCGAGCTCCTCCCAGGTGTCGAGGCCCTCACCGATGATCTGCGAGCCCAGACGCTCGGCGAGCTTTTGAAGCGCGTTCAAAAGCTCTTGCCGCGCGGGATCCTCGTCGACCCCGCGCACGAAGGCACGATCGACTTTGATGAAATCGGGGGCCAACTCGACGACCGCCTCCAGACTGGCGTAGCCGCTTCCGGTGTCATCGAGGGCGATCTGGAAGCCGAGTTTGCGGTAGGTGTCGCGAATCTCGCGGAAGATCTCAAAGTTCTCAATCGACTCCTGCTCGGAGATCTCCAGCACGACGTCATCCGGCGCCAGGCCGCAAGATTCGAGCGTGTGGCGCAGCGTCTGTTCGCGGAAGTCCGGATCATGAATCGCGGTCGGGCGTACGTTGAGAAACAGCTTCGTGCCGTCGGGCAAGCCCTGAGCGCCAATCAGGCCGCTGCGGCGGCAGAGGCAGTCGAGCTGAAACAGCAGATCCGCCTCCTCGGCGACGGAGAACAAGTCGATCGGAGAGTAGAGTGAGCTCTCGCGAGGCCCCCGGGCCAGCGCCTCGTAGCCAAACACGGTGCGGGTCTTCACTTCGACGATCGGCTCATAGACGGAGCGAATGCGGCCCTTGAGCAGGATCTCGATGAGCTCTCGGCGCCGTCTCTCGGCCTCGATCCGGGCGTGGAGATCTGCGTTTTCCCGCGCCTCCCCGAGCGCACGGCGAAGTTGGGTGTCCAACCCGACCGTCGGGTTGCGCAGCAGGACGCTGCTGCCGACCCGTGCGCCGAGGCGCCCCGTCAGGTAGGGGTGGGCAATGCGGCGGCCGCGCCGCTCGAACGCGTCGGCGACACGGAGCCGTAGCCCGGGAAGCTCTTCCTGGAAAAACTCGGCGTCGTCGCTATCGCGGAAGAAGAGCGTTGCGAGTTCGTGACCCCCGAGCGACCCCCCGAGCAATCGATCATCGGGACCGAGCAGCGATGCGATCTGATCACGCAGCCAATCGCAGAGCTTCTCGGATGTGAGCCGCCGTGTGCCGATCCCGTAGAGTGCCTCGATCCGGCCAAGGAACGACGCATCAAAGAGCAAGACGCCGAGCGCCTTGCGGCCCGAGAGTTGCTCGGCGATCGTCGCGAGGAATCGAGACAGGATTTCGACGTCTCCCCTCTCCGACCGCTCGGGAGCTACGCCGCCCTCGATCACCTCATGGGGAGCGGGAAGACCGGCACGGATTTTGTGCATACTGGATGCTTCGGTCGCAGCGCCATGCCGGTTGAGCGCCCGGGTCGGAGGGCGTACCCCGCGCCTCCCGGGGGGCACGGGGGAGCAGCGCCAGCGGGGACCCGAGGGCCCTCCGGACAAGCACTATGCGTCGCGGAAGGGAATCCGCTCGAGGATCTCGGGCCCGGCCGGTGGATCGAGGTCCAGCTGCGCGGTTTCCATCACGCGCGCCACGAGCATGTAGAAACCGATGGCGAGAGTCAGTTCCATGATCTCGCGCGGTGGCAGAAAAGCCGCCACGCGTTCGAAATCCGCGTCGGAACATCCGACCCGTTCCACTACCGCGGTGGTGAAAGCGAGTACAGCCCGCTCTCGCTCAGTAAACTCCGACCCGTCAACCGCCCCACGCTCCAAAGCGTCGACCTGGTCGGAGCGGACCCCGGCGTTCAGCGCCAACGGCACGTGTTGCACCCACTCGTACTCGGCCTCCGAGAGCCGCGCGACGCGCAGGATCGCCAGCTCGCGGAGATCGCCCGCAAGCTGTTGCCGGGTCAGGATCGCGGTGCCGAAGCGCAGGAACGGCTCAAAGCAAGTCTCGGCCAGCGCCACGGTCCGGATGATGTTCAAGGCCGGCAGCTCCGCCAGCAACTTTCGCACGTTCTCCGGCGCATTCTCGGGATCGACGGGTTTCAGTCGGGCCATGGGTACCTCGCGGTTGAGCGGTCCATGGTAGAACCGTTTCAAAAGATGAGCCGCTAGCATGGGGAAATGAGTGCGGCCCATCGCAGCATGACCGCGACCCGCGCGTCGGTGGCCCCGGCCTTCCGGCGTGGCTCGCAGGGTTCGCGTGGTTCGCAGGGTTCGCGGAGCCGTGGCTAAACGAGCGCCGCCGCTGCGACCCATCCGCGAAGCGGCGCGGCGTCTGGGCATCGAAGCGCTCCACCCCGAGCAGATCGAGGCGATCCGCGCCGTGCTCTCCGAGCGCGATGTGTTGATGGTGGTTCCGACGGGCTTTGGAAAGTCCGCGTGCTACCAGATTCCATCGCTGCTGCTGCCCGCCCCTGTAATCGTACTCTCGCCGCTCCTCGCCCTCCTCCTGGACCAGGAACAACGCCTCGCCCACTTCGAGATCCCTTGTGTCCGAATCGACGGCCGCGTGCGCGGCTCGAAACGTCGCCACGCCCTCGAGCGCATCGAAGCAGGCGGACCGCTACTGATCCTCACGACCCCTGAGAGCTTCTTGGGCGAGGAGCTCTCCCGCGCGCTCCAGAAGAGCGGCGTTGCGCTCGCCGCAGTCGACGAAGCCCACTGCATCTCCGAATGGGGTCACGATTTTCGGCCGGCCTACCGACGCATCGGCAGCCACCTGAGGCGTCTCGGTGCGCCACCGCTGTTGGCGCTCACCGCGACCGCCACGCAGAAGGTCGGAGACGGCATCGTGCGCTCGCTCGCGATGCGGCGGCCGTGCCGCATCGAGGTTCCACCGCACCGGAGCAATCTCGCCTTTGACATTGTCCGCTGCGGCGGCGACGAGCGGCTCCGCGCCGTCGCGCGCCTGGCGCTGCGGCTCCGTCGACCTGGCCTGGTCTACGCCGCAACGCGCAAGGAAGTCGACGAAATCTATACGATCGCGATCCGGTTTGGCCTTCCCGCCCTGCGCTACCACGCGGGTATGCCCGCAGCCGAACGCAACGAGGCGCAGCAGCGCTTCATGCAACGACGCGCGCGCCGGATCATGGTCGCAACGAACGCGTTTGGACTCGGCGTGGACAAGCCTGATATCCGCTTCGTGCTCCACGCGCAGGCGCCGGCCTCCCTCGAGCAGTATGTCCAAGAGGCGGGGCGTGCGGGGCGCGACGGGCGCCGCGCTCACTGCATTCTGCTGTACGACCCCGAAGACCGCCTCATCCACGGCGCCCTGCAGGCGCGATCGCGAATTCGGCCCGATCAGCTCACGCGCCTCGGGGCGGCGTTGGTGGCGTGGTGGAAGGAGGGTCGAGCTCCGAACCCCGAAGCCCTCGCGGTCTCGGCCGAAGTGGGGATTCGCGTGGCCCAGGCACTCCTGGCCCAGCTCGAAGAAGCCGGACTCGTGATCCCGGAGGACCACGAGCTTCGGCCCGGCACCGGCAGCCGCGCCTTTGCACAGGGGCTCCGGGAGCTCACGATTCAGTTCGATCGCCTGCGGCTCGAGGATGGCCACCGCCTCGATGCCGTGGACGCGTATGCCGGCGATGAGGGCTGTCGCGCGCGCTTCCTGCGCCGCTATTTCGGAGAACAGGACGCAGAGGATTGCGGCATTTGCGACCGCTGCCGCGGCGCGCCGCCCCGACCGGCGCACTTCTTCGAGCCCCTCACTGCGCCGCAGCCGGGCAACTCGCGTCGATCGGGACCTCGTGGGCGATCGAGAAAGCGTACTGCGAGACCGCGGCGCCGCGCGCGACCGCGGAAGTAGGGGTCCTGCTCTGGCCCCACGAACGCCAGTTCGCTTCCGATCTATTTTCTTGGCTTGGCACTCAAGAAATCCTGGACTTCATCGGCGAACCACGCGGGCTCTTCGATCATGGGTGCGTGGCCGCAGCCTGCGATCGAATGCAGCGTCGCGTTGGGAATCAGGTCCTCGAAGGTGTGTGCCACAGCCATCGGGGTCACCTCGTCCTGCTCCCCCCATAAGAGCAACGTCGGGCATTGGATCTCGTGGAGTCGTCCCTGGAGGTTGTCGAGCTTCGCGCTGCGCGCCGCCTGAATCACACTGAGGATCGTACCGCGCGACGACAGTGCCGAAAGCACCTCCTGCACACCTTCGTCGGTGATGAACTCGTCGCGAACGAAAACGCGGCGCATCTGGTCGCGCACGAAATGTTCATCGGGGCGCATCGGTACGCGCGCGGGCTCGTGTTCGTAGAGACCCGAGCTACCTGTCAAAACCAGCCGGTCGACCAGCTCGGGGGCCTCGAGGGCGAGGCGCAGCGCGACGTGACCGCCCATCGAGTTTCCGCACAGCGTGACCCTGCTCAATCCGCGCGAGCGCAGGAAAGCTTCCAGGTAAACCGTCAACGCCTGGACGGTCACGTCCGAGCGATGGGCCTCCAGGATCGGGAAGTTCAGAGCCGACACGCGCGCGAACTTGCCGAGCGTCGGAGCCAGCGCCGCCCAATTGGAAACGGCACCGAACAGGCCGTGGAGCAGCACGACCACCGGCCCCTCGCCACCGTATTCCGTGACGGAGAAGGTGGGCAAACGCTCTTCTTTGAGCCAGCGTGGCGAACAGCCCAGCCGCTCAGCACTCGCGCGCAGCTTCGGGAAGAGCTCCGGACCGATACCGGCCGTCTCGGCTGCGACGACCGGCGCCGGCTGTCGCTTGGCTCGGAAAAGCGCCAGCAGCGCCGGCGCCAGCACGACGTCCGCGACAAAGGCGACACCAAGGGCGAAGGCCATCAGGAACCCGAAGTTGCCGATGTGGCTGAGCGACGAGAAGCTGTAGATCGAGAAGCCGACGGCGAGCACCAGGGTGGTAAAGAGCAAGGCGCGTCCCGTGGTGTGCAGGGTGTCCGAGACGGCGGCCTCGACGTCCCCTCCTTCCGCGTAATTCCTTTCAAAGCCGTGCATGAAATGAATGGTGTCGTCGACCGCGAGTCCAATCGCGATACAGCCGACTAGGAGCGTGAAGATGTCGAGGGGGAGCCCCAGCCAACCCATGAGCCCGAGCGTTGCCACCAGTGGCGCGAGGTTCGGGACCATGGCCATCAGACCGGTGCGCCAATTCCCGACCAGGAGAGCAATCAACGGGGTGATCAACAGGAGCGCCAGACCGTAGCTGCGGACCAAACTGGTCAACACCGCATCCACCACCTGGCTCATCACCGCGGTCGCTCCGGTAATCTCGACCCGCGCGCTATCCCCCACCGTCTGCCCCAGGGCGGCCTCCAACTTCGCGATGTAGGGCGGGTAGCGAACCGCGTCCACCCACGGCACGCGAACGCTCACCCGCAGCGACTTGCGGGACGGGTCCATCCAGTCACCGAAGCCACCGGGCGCCGCCTGCTTCCAGAGCAGAGCGTCCCGCAGGAGCTCGCCTCGGGTGGGCAGTCCGTTCGCGCCCACATCGATCGTATGATGAACCCGGTCGATCACGTCGAAAGCGGAGAACACGTGCCCGGCGCGAAGTCCGGGAGTTTCGATGGCTCTCGCGGCCGCCTCAAAGGCCATCACCCTTTCGACGAGCGCCGGGTCGAGGAGGCCGTTGCGTCGCTCGGTCTCGACCAGAACCTCGAACGACATCGTGCCCCGAAACGCGTCGTCGACTCGCTCGGTCGCGACGCGCATCGGATTGTCGGCGGGAAACCAGCTCAGGGGGTCGTGGGAGATCGAGACGCGCGAGAGCCCGCCGGCGGCGACCACCAGGAGTGCGAGGCTCGTCGCCACCACGACGCGCGGCGAGCGCGTCGCGGCACGTCCGCACCAGGCGAGGAGGGCACCGAAGGGTCGAGCCTCCGGGCGGCCGTGGCGCCCCGGTCGCGGCCGCGGAGTCGCGACCGCGAGCAAGCTCGGGATCAAGACGAAGGTGTAAAGCGTCGCAATACCGACCCCGAGCGGCGCGAAGACACCGAATTCGGCGATCGGGGCCAACGCCGCCGAACAGAACGAGAGCAAGCCTGCGATGGTGGTCAAGCTGGTCAGGGCGATCGGCAGGCCGCAGTGGCCCATCGCGCCCCCAATCGCCACCTCGGCCGAATCACCCGCGTCGAGGCGCCGGTAGAACGTCACCAGAAGATGCACGGCGCCGCACACGCCGACACAGAGTACAAAGGAAGGCAAGATCTGGGTCGGCGCCCGCACCGGCGTACCGGTCCACGCCATCACACCCATCGTGGTCGCTGCGGCCATACCCACTGCGACGAGCGGGACCACCACGCCGGAGACCCTTCGGAAGAGCATGCCAAGGATCGTGAACAAAACCACCAGCGAAAGTGCCGAGAAGCGCACCATGTCCCGGCGCATTGCATTCTGGAGTTCGAGAGCGATGCGCGGCGCGCCCACGATGTGGGCCGCGAGAGGAGCGCGTACGTCCCGTTCGATGACGCGCTCGGCCGCGGCGAGAATGGCCGCATCTTCTTCCGGGCTGATAAAACGACCCGGACTCCCCTCCTCGAGGCTGGGGGAGTAGGGGTTCGTCTTCAGCGCGATCACGGCGAAGCGCGCATCGTCCGAGACGAGCCTCCCCCGCAGCATGGCATCGTCGAGCACGCGCGCGCGGAAGGTCTCCACCTCGCCGGGCGACGTCGGCCACTCGCGCTCCAGGGGCCGCACGAGCAAGATCCCATCGCCCCCTCCAATCGAAGGCGCGTTGAGCAAGCTGACGACGCTCTCGAGCTGTGGGACTTCCCGTTCCAAATCGCGGTGAACCACCCGAAGGATCTCGAGCACCTCGGGCTTGAGCACGTCGGGCGCTTCGAGCACCACGAGGAGTGGTACATCGCGGCCGTACTCGGCGCGGTACGCCTCGTAGGCGATCTGAGCAGGCTCATCATCGTTCAGAAAACCGCGGCTCGAGGAGTCGAGTTCCAGGTGGGCCAACTGACTCCACGGAAGCACTCCGGCCGCCACCAGCAACGCGAGCCAAAGGCGCGCGCGTCGGTAGATGGAACGCCCCATGCGGTCGCAGCGAGCCTCGATCCGCGCGCGGACCCCCCGCCCGGCCTTGACGGGGCCGTCAATCCTGGATTGCATGCAGAGGTCTCACCCTTCTCGAGTTGAGGCTGGGTGTGGAGGTCCATCGGAAGAAGCGCGGCTCGAGATGAGTGCATCTCGGGGGCTGCGAACGCTAGCACGCAAATTAAGATGACGCGGCGGGCCCTCGGGACGCTTGATCGAGGGCGCGGATCCGCCATAGTGCCACCGGGACGGCGCGCGAAGACGGGTGTAGTGAAAACCCTCCGTTTAATTTTATGATTTTTGGCCCCCAGAACCCGCTCAGGCTTCCCTCGGAGTTTCCGATTCAACCCTCACGCGTTTTCCGTTGCGAGGAGAGACTGATGGACCTTGAGCAGAAAGTGACGGCCTTGATTGCAAGCCACTTGGGCATTCCGGAGCAGGAAGTGACGCGCGAGGCGTCGCTGCTGGAGGACCTGACCGACTCCCTCACCGTCGTCGAGCTCATGATGACGGTGGAAGAGGAATTCGACCTCGAGATCGCCGACGACGACGCGGCCAAGATCAACACCGTTGGCGATGTGATCGATTTCTTGAGCAGTCGCATCGCAGCCTGAACGCGCGGCGTCATCACCCCGGTCAAGCGGGGGTGTGAGCCTCCGCGAGGCGGTGCGCCTGCGCGAGCACCGCTTCAGGGACAACGGCTTCTTCGATTTCGAAGCGCTCCGCCAGCACGGTTTCGAAGGCGGCCACCACTTCGGAACGAGCGACCCCGGGGAGCTCGTCCTCAAGGCTCCCGATCG
>CAZTOE010000010.1:0-17163 GCA_964615045.1 uncultured Spirochaetales bacterium | reverse complement strand
AACCCAACGCCCGATAGACCGACTCGACGGCGGCCCGTACCCGTTCGCTGTCGCGCACCACCACCACACCCCCGACGTGGGCTGCCCCGCGTACGATCCGCTGTCCGACCCCCATCAACTTGATGCGACCGCGCGCGTTGACGCTGTAAGCGCCGGGACAGTACTCACCCGGCACCTCCCCGACGCGCGCGTCGACGCCGAGGCGGCGGAAAGTCTCGCGCCAGAGCTCTGCCGCGAAGCGAAATCGTGCCTCGATTCCGCCGCGGGCATCGGGATCGGGCACGCACCACGCAAAGGCCAGGGTTTCGTGGGTGAAGACGGCGGCCTTGCCCCCTGCCAACCGCACGATGGGCTCGAACCCGCGGGCACGAGCGGCATGGATCGCCGCCGCGAACCCCGCGCGCACGCGATCGGCGACCGAGAAGGCGAGCACGTCTTCGGCCCGATAGAGCCTTAGGGTCTCCGGAACGGAGCCCGCCGCGGCTCCCAGGAGGAGGGCGCGCGATACAGCCGTGTCGAGCGCCGCACGACCCGGGAACCGCGCGCGCATCAGCTTGAGGGGGCGAATGGCTACCTCGCTGCCAAGAACGCTCGGACTGAGCACGCGCAGACCGGGGAGGCCCAGACTGGTTTGGGCCAGCCCACGCCATGCTCTCCACTGAGACGCAATTCGACGGCCGGGAGCTATACAGCCCCGGGGCCATGATCGCTATGGGAATACCACCCGAAGACCCTCGCGGACCTCGACTTCCCGCTCGACCAGGCGCCCGTCGGGAAACTCCGCCGCAAAGCGACGGAGGCCGGGCGAGAGCCGCAGGGCTCCGATGGGTGTCACCCCCACTTCGACGCCGTCGACTCGGACGCGAGCCCAGGGCACGGCGTTGATTGCCACTGTCACGAGTCGCGGCGCGGCGAGAGCCGAAGCGACTTCGCTCGGCGGAGCAAAGGGCGAACGCAACGGACCGCTACGAACCGGTGGCGCGGGATGGGAATCGAGGCGCGGCGGCCCCGCAAACGGCGGGACCTCGGGGACCAGGGGCGCGTGGGAGACCTCGGCGGCCGGCACTTTGCCACCCTCGGTGGGGTGGTCGAAACCTCGCGAGCCTGCCCAGAGCGCGATCAATCCCCCGAGGACGAGAGCAACACCCGTCCGCGGCCAGACCGATGATCCGGAGGCACGAGATGAGCCGCTTGAACCAGCGGCGCTCGTCGATCGGGAGAAACCGGGCGGGGTGGGGCTTTCGAGCCTGGGGCTTCGCGCGGTTTCCGCTGGCGGAGGGTCCGGCGGTGCCTGCGCCCCGGTCGCGAGAGGGGCGCGGAGTGCGCGAAGGATTTCCCCCTTCACCAGGCGCGGGTTGCCCCCGGTCTTGGCCCACAGATCGCGCTCGAGCATGCGTTCCACGGCGATGCGCCGGGGCGCGGAAAGCGCGAGGTCCGCGACGAGCGCATCCGCGAAGGCGGCGAGCTCCGCTTCCAGAATGGGCGTGTTCAGTTCGAAGCGAAGCTCGGCACCCAGGCCGCGGAGGGCAGCTTCGACGGGCGCCCCGGCGATACCCGCCAGGACCACGGCGAGTGCACCCCCCGACTCCTCCACCCAGTGCGCCAAGCGCTTCGCCGTGTCAACGCCGATGCCCTGAGCTTCGTCGACCAGGAGCAGCGTGCGCTCATCCCGATCCCGGTGCCGGGCAGCGACAACGTTCAAGAACTCGCGTTCGGGCGCGCTCAGTGCGGAGCGACCCTCAAGTGCGAGCACCCAACGGGCCAGGTCGTGCGGTTCGAGGGACGCAAAGGGGATGTAGAAGGCGCGCAAGTCGCGGTCGGTCTGATCCTCGAGCAATCGCAAGAGGAGTGTCTTACCCAAGCCCGGGGGCCCTACCACGGCGAGTCGGCTCGCACCGGCGGCCAATGCGTTGCGCAACGCGAGTAGCGTCCGTTCCATCTCGTGACGGGGGATATACTGCCGGGGATCGGGCGCTTCGTGCAGCGGTTGCCAGCGCGTTGCACTTTCGTGCGGCGTCTCGCGCGCTCGCGTGGTCTGTCTCGTGTCCGCCACCGCCGTCCGTCTCCGCTGGTCCTGCTGCCGCGCGCGTGCCAACCTCGCGGCGTGAGAGCGAGGCCGTCACAGCTATCGTTGCTCTTAGGTGTGCTCCCGGCGTTGCTGTTGGTGGCGGCTTGCCGAACTCCGAGCGCAACGGCACAAGCCCCGACCGTCCTCGTGCGCTGGGTGCTGCGACCGCCGGCGGTGAAGCCGTCGGAGAGCGCGCCGCGCTACCGTCATCGCGCCCGCGAGGGCGAGACCCTCGCTGCGATCGCCGCTCGCTACCAAGTCACGAGCCAGGCGCTGGCAAGCGAGAATGCTCTCGAATCCGATGCCCCGATGGAGCCGGGCACCGAGCTACTGATTCCCGTGACCGGACGCCTGACCCATCGGGTGCAGCCCGGCGAGACCCTCAGCCATCTGGCCGTCTGGTACCAGGTCCCGGTTGTCGTTCTGGCGCGCGCCAACCAGATTGAGGAGCCGCGTCGTCTAAGCGTCGGGGCGGAACTCTGGATCCCCCACGAGGCGGCGCAAGTGCCGCTCAACCCCCCGGCGCTGCAGCAGCGCCTGGAGGCGCCCCGCAGCGAAGCGCTACGAGGGGCGCAAGCGCTCGTTGAGCGCGGGGAAAGTCGCTACCGCGCAGCCGACTTCGAGGCGGCGTTAGACAACGCCCTGCGCGCCCAGCAGCGCGCCGCGAGGGCGCCGGCGACCGCTCCGCGCGACAGCGTGCTGGCGCGCGCCGCGCTACTCGAAGGCATGACTCAGACGGCGCTCGGGCTCGGCGAGGCGGCGCGCTCGAGCTTTGTCCGGGCGCTCCGTTTCGACGCCCAGCTGGAGCTCGACCCGCGCTCTACCTCGCCGAAGATTCTCCTCATCTTCCGGGCGGCGCAGCAAGAGCTCGATTCCTAGCGCCTTGACGCGAGCGACGCGTCCGCCGTAGAGTCGGCCGCCGAGGGAGGGCATCGCGTGGGAGCATCGGAGAACAAGGCGCTCATTCAGCAAATGTACCGGGGCCTTGCCGAAGGCGATCCCGAGGCTTTCCTCGGCGCACTCTCCGACGATGTGCGCTGGACCATCATCGGGAACACGATCTTCTCCAAGACCTATGCCGGCAAACGGCAACTGATCGAGGGTCTTTTCGAACCGTTCACGAAGCAGATTGAGGGCGGCGCCAAGATCGAGCCGCGCAATCTGATCGCAGAAGGCGATTTCGTCGCCATGCAGGCGCAGGGCAAGGCCCGCACCGTCTACGGCAAGGATTACAACAACACCTATTGTCACGTGTTCCGGATTCGCGACGGCAAGGTCGTCGAAGCAACCGAGTACCTCGACACCGAGCTGGTGACCGAGGCCTTCCGCCCGTAGCACGTCGACCTCGGCGCCCTATCCTGTGCGGCCAGACGCCGGGAGGAGCGCCGCCACATGACCGATTCGAGGGGACGTGTCCGCCACGTCGATCCCAGCTCGCTGCCAAAACACTTCGACGCGATGGAAGCCGAAAGACGCTGGGCCGCGCGTTGGCGCGAGCTCGGTGTGTACGACTACGACCCGACCGGGTCGCGCGCGGAGACCTTCGTCGTCGATACCCCCCCGCCGACGGTCTCGGGATCGCTCCACATCGGTCACGTCTTCTCGTATACGCAGACCGACACGGTGGCGCGCTACCAGCGAATGCGCGGCCGAAACATCTACTACCCGATCGGCTGGGACGACAACGGGGTGCCCACCGAGCGGCGGGTGCAGAACTACTATCACGTGCGCTGCGACCCGGCCCTGCCCTTCGAGCCCGACCTCACCCTGGAACCCGCAAATGCCAAGAAGCGCAAGGACCGGCCGCGCGTGGTGTCGCGCCGCAACTTCATCGAACTCTGCCATGACGTGACGCGCCAGGACGAAGTCGCCTTCATGGAACTGTGGCAACGGGTGGGTCTCTCGGTGGATTGGCGCGAAGAGTACGCGACGATCGACGACCACTGCCGCCGCCTCGCGCAGCTCTCATTCCGAGACCTGTGGGAGAAGGGGCACCTCTACAGCCAATTCGCTCCCTTCATGTGGGACGTCGACTTCCAAATGGCCGTGGCCCAGGCGGAAGTCGAAGACCGCCCCCGCCCCGGCGCCTACTACCGCATCGAATTCGGCGTCGAAGGACGCGATCGGAGTTTCGTGATCGCGACCACGCGACCCGAGCTGCTGGGAGCGTGTGTCGGAGTCACGGCGCATCCCGACGACGAGCGCTACCGCAGCTTGTTCGGGAAACGAGCGATCACCCCGCTGTTCCGCGCGCCGGTCCCGATCTTTCCGAGCGATCTCGCGGATCCCGAAAAGGGAACCGGTATCCTCATGGTGTGCACGTTCGGCGACGCGACCGACGTGCACTGGTGGCGCAGCGAGCGCCTGGCACTGCGTCAGCTCGTGGGACTTGACGGACGCGTGCTCCCCGTGACGTACGGCGAGGGAGCGTTCGAAAGCCTCGATCCACCGCGCGCCAATGCCGCGCACGCAGAAGTCGCCGGCAAGCGACTCGGCTCCGCCCGCGAGCGCATCGCGGAGCTCTTGCGCGACCCGGGGGCAAGCGCGACCGGCCACGCGGCACCGCTTCAAGGCGAGCCCGAAACCATCGAACACGCGGTGCGTTTCTACGAGAAAGGGGATTCTCCGCTCGAGTTCGTACCCACCCGTCAATGGTTCGTTCGACTCCTCGACAAGAAGGCTGAACTCATCGAAAAAGGCGAGGAAATACAATGGCATCCTTCTCATATGATGAAGCGATTTCGAGACTGGACTGAGCACCTCGCGTACGACTGGTGCATCAGCCGCCAGCGCTATTTCGGGGTGTCAATTCCGGTCTGGTATCCCCTCGACAGCGCGGGCGAACCTGACTACGACCAGCCCATCGTGGCCGAGGGCGATCAACTTCCTGTCGACCCGATGACCGACCTCCCGCGCGGCTACGACGAGGCGCAGCGCAATCAACCGGGTGGCTTCGTCGGCGAATCAGACATTTTTGATACCTGGTTCACCAGCTCGCTCACCCCCCAGATCGGCTCGCACTGGCTTCTCAACCCCGAGCGGCATCGGCGACTCTTCCCCGCCGATTTGCGCCCACAGAGCCATGAAATCATCCGCACCTGGGCCTTCTACACGATCGTCAAAGCGCACCTGCACGAAGCCTCGGTGCCCTGGCACCATGTCGCGATCTCGGGCTGGATCCTCGATCCCGATCGCAAAAAGATGTCAAAGAGCAAGGGTAATGTCGTAACGCCGCTGCCCCTGATCGAGCAGTACAGCGCCGACGCGGTACGGTACTGGGCCGCCAGCGCGCGCCTGGGAGTCGACACAGCCCTCGACGACAAGGTGTTCAAGGTGGGCAAGCGCCTGGTCACCAAACTGTTCAACGCCGCGAAGTTCGTGTTGGCGCAGGAGGCCGAACTCCAACCGGTGAGCTGCGAGCTCGACCGAGCCTTTGTCGGCGAGCTGCGCGCCCTGGTCGCAAAGGCCAGCGAGGCCTTCGAGAGCTTCGATCAGGCGCAGGCGCTTCAGGAAACCGAAACGTTCTTCTGGGGGCGCTTTACCGACACGTACCTCGAGCTCACCAAAGCGCGCGCACGGGGCGGCGACGACATCTCACCCGCGGATCAGGGCTCGGCCGTCGCGGGGCTACGGCTCGGGTTGAGCATTCTCCTTCGCCTGTTCGCGCCGATCCTGCCCTATATCACCGAAGAGACCTGGTCGTGGGTGTTCGCAGAGGAGAGCGGCGCGGCGTCGATTCACCGCGCCCCTTGGCCGTGCGCCGAAGAACTCGCTTCGGTCGAGGGCCCGGCGGACGCTGAGAGCTTCGAGCTCGCGATCCAAGCGCTCGGAGCCATCCACAAGGCCAAGGCGGAAGCGTCGGTCTCGATGGGCCGGGAGGTCGAACACCTCGTCATCGCCGCATCCGCCGCCACGCTCGAGCGTCTCAAACCAGTGTTGCCCGACGTGTTGGCCGCCACGCGCTGCCGCCAGTACGACCTCGTGGCCGACGAGATCGAAGACGGCAGCATCGGGGCGCGCGATGCGCGCTTCGGCGAGGCCAACCCGTAGACGACGTCCGGCGCGGAGACCCTACTTGCGCCGCATGCGGACCGCGGCGGCGAGCTCAGCGAAGATCGGTTCCGTGCGCTCCCAACTCATGCAGGCATCCGTGATGCTTTGCCCGTAGCTGAGCTCGCGCCCCGCCACTACGTCTTGTCGTCCTTCGACCAGGAAGCTTTCCATCATCAGCCCGAAGATGAACGGGCTTCCGCCCGCCACCTGCTCGGCGACGTCGCGGGCGACGAGCGGTTGACGTTCGGGTTGCTTGCCGCTGTTGGCGTGGCTGCAATCGATCATCACCCGCGGCACCAGATCGGCCGCTTTGAGCTGCGCGGCGAGGGCCGCGACGTGGGCCGCGTCGAAATTGGGACCGCTGGCGCCGCCCCGCAGGATTACGTGGCAGTCTTCGTTGCCCTTGGTGGCCACGATGGCCGCCAAACCCTGCTTCGTCACCGAAAGGAAATGATGGGGGTGTCGCGCCGCGCCGATCGCGTCGAGGGCAATCTGGATCGTGCCGTCCGTCCCGTTCTTGAAGCCTACCGGCATCGAAAGGCCCGACGCGAGCTCCCGATGGACCTGACTCTCGGTGGTCCTGGCCCCGATCGCCCCCCACGAGAGGAGATCAGCGACGAACTGCGGACTGATCGGGTCCAGGAACTCGGACCCCGCCGGAAGCCCCAGCTCGGTCACCGCCAGCAGGAAGCCCCGGGCCTTGCGGAGCCCCTCGTTGATCCGAAAGCTGCCATCCAGGCGTGGATCGTTGATCAGTCCCTTCCACCCCACCGTGGTTCGAGGCTTCTCGAAGTACACCCGCATACAGACCAGCAGGTCGTCCTGGTACCGCTCCGCCGCCGCCTGGAGGCGCTTGGCGTAGTCGAGGCCCGCGTCGGTATCGTGGATGGAACACGGCCCCACCACCAGCAGGAGTCGGTCGTCATCGCCGTGAAAGATGCGCGCGATCTGGTCGCGGCCGCCCGCGACCACCTCCGAACCGCGATCGGTGAGCGGCAGCTCCTCCAAGAGAATCTCAGGGGGGATCAAGGGTTTCAGGGTATCGATGCGTAGATCGTCGGTTTTGTAGAACATGGCGCTCCTCGCTCGAAGAGTAAGTAACGCCCGGGTCCCGTTGGGTCACGCGCCTTCCTCCCGCGCTGGGGCCGGCGGCGCACGGGGTCCGCGGGTGGTGTCGCGAGACCACGACCGCGCGATCTTGCTCCTCGGCGGCCGGCTGGTTAGCTTGCGCCGCGATGACCCATACTGCTCCTGCCGCCGGCTCCTGTGCGCGCTGCGGCCGCGCCCTCGACCTCGCGGCGGCCAAGATCGAAGGCCGGTGGTATGGAAACCGAGCCTGCGCGAGCGGAGCGCCCTGCCCCCTCCTCGAGCGCGAGAGTGGCGTCCCGGAGCCCTGGCTCTACGCCCGGCCGCGCCGGTACTTTCGCCGCCGCGCGCCCATCGAGTTGAAGCGAAAGAGCTAGAGTCCGAACCGGGCGGGCGAGAATGGCTCCAGCGGCAGCTCCGGGGATTTGCCGAGGGCGAGCTGGGCCACCAAACGCCCCGAAATCGGTCCCTGCGCCATCCCGCTCATCCCGTGACCCGTAGCCACGATCAACGAGGGTATCCGAGCCAGACGGCCCAGGATCGGGAGATCATCGGGGGAGCAGGGCCGCAGTCCGCGCCAGACCTCCGAGCGCGGCGCGCCCCGCGTCGCGGGGATCACCCGGGCCACTGCGCGGGCAATCGCCTCGACGCGCCGGCGTCGGATGCCCAGGTCGAGACCCGCCAGCTCGAGGGTGCCGGCGAAGCGGAGCCGGTCTCCGAACGGCGTGACCCCGACCTTGGCCTCGCAGAGCATCACGGGATGCTCTCCAAAAATTCCGGGCCGCACAACGGTCATGCTGTATCCCTTGGCCGCCTCGACCGGAAGGCGGATCCCAAGCGGGTCCAGCACTCGGGGTGACCAGGCACCGGCAGCCAGCACCAGTTGCTCGGCTTCAAGAGTGCCCCGTGTGGTCTCGAGTAGCAGCCGGGTGCCGCGCCGGGTCAAATGGATCACCTCGGCCCCCAGCAAGATCTGGGCGCCGCGGCCCTCGATCTCGCGGCCGAGGCCCCGAACAAAAGCCGCGGGCTGCAGGTGCGCATCGGCTGGGAAATAGGCGCCACCCGCGACATCGGGCGTCACACCGGGTGCGAGCTCTCGCAAGCGAGTCGGTCCCAGCAGCTGCCCTTCCCCGCCGAGCTCGCGGAGCAGCTCGAGCTCCTCCTCTACTTCGCGGAGGCCTTCGTCGCTCTCGCACACCAGGAGCAGGCCGCGCTGCTGATAGCCGAAATCGAACCCGGCCTCGACGGCGAGCCGCTGGTACAGGTCGAGGCTCGCCAGACTGAGCTCGCGCTTCAAGGCGAAGCCGCGACGCCTTCGACCTTCCTCGCACGCCCGATAGAAGGCGAGGAGCCAACGGCCCAAGGCGAGACTGGGACGCGGGCGAATGTAGAGCGGGCTTTCGGGGTCGATCAGCCAACGAGCCGCCTTGCGCAACACCCCAGGCCCGGGAATCGGAGCGCTATGGCTCGGGAACACCCAACCCGCGTTGCCATACGAAGATCCCGAGGCCAGCTCGGCCCCCTGCTCGAGCAGCGTGACCCGCGCGCCCGCTTCCTGGAGATAGTGCGCGGCGCATACCCCGATCACGCCGCCGCCCACGACCACCACGTCCGTCTGTCGGGTCTCATCACTCATCGGATCCCTCCCGCGCACCCCAGTGGCCGGAGCTCCGCTCTCGGGCAGGAGGCCGCTGATTAGAGCCGTCCCGTGAGCCGCGCCCGGTCGAGCACTGCTTCGTAGAGCCGCACCGTGGCGGCGTCGACGAGCACGCCGCCCACGTCACCCGCCCCTTCGCCGCCCCGTTCGGCCGCGCGGTAGCCCTCCACCATCTTTTGCGCCACTTCGACCTCGTGCTTGGAGGGCGCGAAGACATCGTTGGCGATCTCGATCTGGCTCGGATGGATCGCCCACTTCCCCGCACAGCCCATTGTACTCGCCCACGTCGCTTCCTGGCGGTAACCCTGCGGGTCCTTGAAGTTGGGGAAGGGGCCATCTACCGCGTCGAGTCCGTTGGCGCGCGCGGCCACCGTCATCCGGTTGCGGGCGTAGTGCCAGAAGTCACCGGGATAGGGACTCTGCGGATCGCGGATCTGGGCGAAGCGGATGCCCTGGCTCGCGGAGAGGTCGCCGACACCGAGGATCAACGCCTCGAGGCGTGGGCAGCAGGCGGCGATTTCCTCAACGCGCGCCAGTGCTTCGGTCTCCTCGATCAGAATCTCGATGCCGATCCGATCGCGCAGACCGAGCTTGCGCTCGAGCTGCGTGAGGAGTGAATCGAAGAACCACACGTCGCGGGGAGCCTTCACCTTCGGGACGATCAGGAGATCCAGATTCGCGCCTGCGCCTTCGACCACTTCGCGCACGTCGTCGGCGGCCCATTGGGTTTCGACGTCGTTGACCCGCACCGCGCGCAAGGTTCGCCCCCACTCGAGCTCGTTCAGAGCCCGGATCACGTTTGCGCGCGACTCGACTTTCTTGGGGGGCGCCACCGCGTCCTCGAGATCCAGGAATACGAGGTCCGCTTCGCTGCCGGCCGCCTTCTCGATCATTCTCCAGTTGGAAGCCGGGGTCGCCAGCTCGGAACGTCGGATCCGTACCTGCATCAGCCATTCTCCTCTTCTTCCAGCGGTTGAGCCAGGCCGATCTCCTCGAGCACTTCCCGGGTGTGCTCTCCGAGCGTCGGCGCCCGCCGGTAGACCCCGGCCGGGGTTTCGGTGAGCTTGATGGCGGGGCCAGCCACCGTGAGCGGCCGATCCCCGGGCCGCTCTACCTCGACCAGCATATCTCGGGCGCGGACGTGCGGATCCGCGAAGATATCGCGGGCCAGATTGACTGGCCCCACCGGAACCCGCTCGGCGAGCAACCCCACCACCTTCTCAGTGGTGTGCCCCCGGGTCCATTCGGAAAGCCACGCCCGCACCTCGGGAGCCCGAGCCACCCGGTCGGCATTCGAGGCATAGCGTTCGTCCGCTCCCATCGCGGCGTGGCCGATGAGTTCGCAGAGCATCACCCAGTGATGGTCGGTGGGAGCGGCGATGGCAACCGCGCCGTCCTTGGTCTCGAACACGTCGAATGGGCACAGGGCGGGATGCGCGTTACCGGCCGGGTGGTGCTCGGTGCCGTCGGCGGCGTAGTTGTAGACGATCGACTCACAGAGCGTGAGGACGCCGTCGTACATGGCGACGTCGAGGAACTGTCCCCGTCCGGAGCGCTGGGCGTGCAGGAGAGCGGAGACGACCCCGAGTGCCGCCAGCGTCCCGGGAAAGATATCGCCCACGGCCGGGCCTGCGCGCAGTCCCCGCCCTCCGGGCTCGCCCGTGGTGCCCACCACCCCGCCCATACACTGCGCCACGATGTCGAAAGCGGGCCAGTCTCGGTACGGGCTCTTCCCGGTGCGGGGATCGCCGAAACCGCGTACCGCCGCGTACACCAGGGAGGGCTTCCGGCGGCTCAGGTCCTCGTAGGCCAGGCCCAGCCTCTCCATCACACCGGCGCGAAAGTTTTCCACCAGTGCATCGGCGCCGTCCACCAGCCGTAACATCACCTCGCGGCCGCGTTCGCTTTTGAGATCGAGCACGATGCCCCGCTTGTTGCGGTTGATGCTCGCGAAGTAGCCACCGTAGTCGCAGCGCTCGCGATCCGCGGGCCAGGGCGGCATGCGCCGGGTCAGATCACCTTCGGGCGCTTCGACTTTGATCACGTCCGCGCCGAGGTCTGCCAACAACATGGTGCAATAGGGGCCGGCGAGGGCGCGGGTGAGGTCGACGATGCGGAGCCCCTGCAGGGGACCGCGGCTCGTCATCGATCGCTCCAGTGGCTCCGGCGCTTCAGCAGGACCCGCCGCTCGCCCTCGAACACAATGGTACCGTCCTGCTTCTCGCCCCAGTGCTTGAAGTGGACGACGCCGGCGTCGGGTCGGTCGGCGCTCTCCACGGCGAGCACCTCGCTGTAGGCCCGCAGCGAGTCGCCGTGGAAGACCGGCGCGCGGAAGCGCAGGGCGTCGAGGCTCATCTCGGCCAGCGCGTTTTCGGCGACATCCTGGGTGGTGAGCCCGAGCACCATCGATCCGGTCACCAACCCGAAGACCAGACGTTGCCCATAGGTGGTGCCTTCCATACGGGCCTGGTTGAAGTGGGCGTCGGCGGTGTTCATCACCAGTTTGGTGAGCATCTGGTTCTCGAATTCGCCCACCGTCGCACCGCGCGCGTGCGCGATGCGCTGACCCACCGAGAAATCCTCGAAGTAGTTGTCGGAGCCGGTATACGAAGAGATCGTTCGCTTCACGGGGCTTCTCAGCGCGGCGGGCGCGGCAGGAGCGAGTCCGAGATGATCTTCATCTGGATCTCGGAGGTCCCTTCGAAGATCTTGGTGAGCCGGGCATCCCGCCAGTAGCGCTCGATGGGGTACTCGGTGGTATAGCCCGCACCTCCGTAGATCTGCAGTGCGTCGCTGGTCACCCGCTCGGCCATCTCGCTCGCAATGAGCTTGCACATCGCCGCCTCGCGGGCTCGCATCACGCCACGATCTGCATCGTTCGCGACGGAATAGGTCAGTGCGCGCGCCGCTTCGACCTGAGACGCCATATGAGCGATACGAAAACGGGTATACTGAAAATCGGAGATGCGCCGCTCGAATTGGACGCGCTCCTGCGAATACTCGATCGCATCCTCCAGGGCACCACGCGCCAGGCCGATCGCCCGCGCGGCCGTGTGAACCCGGGGCACGGCCATCCAACGCGCCGCCCGCTTGAAGCCCTCCTCATCATTGGCCTCTTCACGGCGCTCCCCGATCACGTAATCCGCCGGGATCCGGTAGTTGTCGAAGGAGAGCTCCCAGGTCTTCCACCCGTGATAGCCGATCTTGCGCATCGGCGTTCCGCTGATACCGGGCGGAAAGCTTCCGGGCTCTTTCGGGATGAAGAACTGTCGGATGCCGGCGTGACGCTTCTTGGGGTCGTAGGGCGTCGAGCGGGCCACCAACACGATGAAGTCGGATCCCAGTGCAAAAGTGGCCCACATTTTCTGGCCGTTGATCACCCATTCGTCTCCGTCGAGCTCGGCGCGGCAGCGGATGCCCGCGATGTCCGAACCCGCTCCCGGTTCCGACATCGCAAACGAACCCAGATATTCGCCGCGCGCCATCTCGCGGAGCTTGGCTTCCGGATCGTCGATCGGCAGTCGCAGGAAATCCGAGGGGCCCATCATGTTGGCGCGCGCGATGATGCTGGCGACGCTCATCCAGGCCCGCGAAAGCTCCTCGGTCACGAGGCAGTACTCGAAGACACCGAGACCGAGGCCGCCGTACTCCTCGGGGAGGAGGATTCCGAAGAAGCCCACCTCGCCGAGCTTCGCGCGCAGCTCCGGCGGAATCTCTCCCTTCTCAGGATCGAGCTGATTGGCGACGGGGAGGACTTCTTTGATGGCGAACTCACGCGCCATTTCCTGGATCGCCTTGCGCTCGTCGCTCGCGTAAGCGGCGGGGATCCCGGTGTGAAGATCGTAGACCTGAGCCACGATTGACCCCTTTCCTAGAGCGGCTTGGCGGAGCGCTTCGCCACCAGGTTGGTGCGCTGGTACTCCAGCACCAACTCGTCGCGTTGGTTGTGCACCTCGGTCCGCCAGGTGACGATGCCGAAATCCGGACGGCTGCCCGACTCCCGGATCCCCACGACTTGGCTGCGGGCGGAGATTGTGTCGCCCGGGTAGACGGGCGCCGCGAAACGGACCTGGTTGACCCCCAGGAAGGGGCCCCCCGCCTCGGACAGGTCTTCGACGCTGAGCCCGACCGCCGTGCAAAGCACGAGCATGGGGTGAATCACGAGATCCGGGTGGTCGTGGGCACGCGCGTACTCGGCGTTGAAGTAAAGCGGGGTGTAGGAGAGCGTGGCCGTCGCGAAGAGCGTGTTGTCGCCTTCGGTCAGGGTGCGACCCCAATGGTGCTCGAACACGCCTCCCAGCTCGAAGTCTTCGAACGAGTGCCCCTTGCGGACGGGGGGAAAGCTCCGAAGCTCGGGGTCAGCCACGCCGATCGCCTCCTCAACGCTCCGAAATACCACAGGGGCGGCCCGGGAACCAAGGCGTTGGGAAACGTTCCCCAACCGCGGGAGCCTGGGCGCTAGACTAGCGACCATGCTCGAGCGACCCCGCCGCAACCGCCGCAACGAGAGCCTGAGGCGCCTTGTGCGCGAGACCACCCTTGCGCCGGGGGACCTCGTGCTGCCGCTCTTCGTGGAGGAAGGGCAAAACCGGCGCACGCCCATCGCCTCGATGCCAGGGCATGCGCGGCTCTCGATCGACCGGCTGGTCGAACTCGCGGCCCGAGCTCTGGAGCACGGCATCCCGGGCGTGGCGCTCTTTCCGGCACTTCCGGACGAAGAGAAAGACCCTCACGGGAGCGCCAGCGCCAAGCCCGATGGTCTCCTGCAGCGCGCGGTGCGGGAGCTGAAGAGCCAACTCCCCGACCTTCTGGTCATCACCGATGTCGCCTTGGATCCGTACTCGTCGGACGGCCACGACGGGGTCCTGATCGACGGCCGGATCGACAACGACGCCACCCTCCCGATTCTGGCGGCGATGGCGGTGAGCCAGGCGGAGGCGGGAGCCGATCTGGTGGCGCCTTCTGACATGATGGACGGCCGCGTGCTGGCAATCCGGGACGCACTGGATGACGCCGGTTTCACCGAGGTGGGCGTCGGGAGCTACTGCGCAAAATACGCCTCCGGCTTTTATGGACCCTTCCGGGAGGCGCTCGATTCGGCGCCCCGAGCCGGGGACAAAAAGACCTACCAGATGGACCCGGCCAATGCCCGGGAGGCGCTCCGCGAACTCGCCCTCGACGAGGCCGAGGGCGCCGACTGGGTGATGGTGAAGCCCGGCCTTCCATACCTGGACGTGATCGCACGTTTCCGCGAGGCGACCGCGCTTCCCGTGGCCGCCTATCACGTCAGCGGCGAATACGCGATGCTGCGCGCTGCGGCCGCCCAGGGATGGCTCGACTACGACCGCTGCCTGCTCGAATCGCTGCTCGCGCTGCGCCGGGCCGGCGCGGACCTGATCTTCAGCTACGGCGCCCTGGATGCGGCGAAGCTCCTGCGCGGCTAGCGCGCCCCGCCGCGATCCCCGATCGTCCCGTTCCCATGACGATGACGTCTGACCCGTGGACGCTCAAACGCCATCCGAACTTCCCGGGCGTCCCGGGCCCGGTGGTCGTGTGTGTGATGGATGGGGTGGGCATTGGCCACCACGACGACTCAGACGCCGTCTGGTTGGCCCGCACCCCGGCCCTCGACTGGCTCGCCGATCACACCCTGTCCACCACGCTGGTCGCCCATGGCAAGGCCGTGGGGATGCCGAGCGATGACGATATGGGCAACAGCGAGGTCGGACACAACGCCCTCGGCGCGGGCCGCATCTTCGATCAGGGCGCCAAGCTCGTAGCGAAGTCGATCGCCTCCGGGGCCCTCTTCGAGAGTGGCGCGTGGTGCGACTTGGTGAAGCGGGTCCGCGGTAGCGGCGAGCCGCTCCATTTCATCGGGCTTCTGTCCGACGGCAACGTCCACAGTCACATCGACCATTTGTTTGCGATGCTCCGCCGCTGCGATACCGAGCAAGTCGAGCGCGTCCGCGTCCACATTCTGCTCGAT
This sequence comes from uncultured Spirochaetales bacterium, assembly GCA_964615045.1. Lineage (GTDB taxonomy): Bacteria > Myxococcota_A > UBA9160 > UBA9160 > PR03 > JANQRO01. Next base: position 2,313 of record CAZTOE010000010.1, on the reverse strand, counting down.
GGGCGCGACGTCCCCGAGACGAGCGCCCTGCTCTACGTGGATGCCCTCGAAGGGTTGCTGGAATCGCTGCGGGCCCAGCGCGGCCGGGACTATCGCATCGCCTCGGGCGGCGGTCGCATGACGATCACCATGGATCGCTACGAAGCGGACTGGAGCATGGTGGAGCGCGGCTACCACACCCACGTAGAGGGCGTGGGGCGCGGCTTCAAGAGTGCCCGCGCCGCGATTGAGACCTTCCGCGAAGAACAGGCGGGGATCGGCGACCAGTTCTTGCCGAACTTTGTGATCGTCGACGACGCCGGCCGACCGGTCGGACCGATCCGCGACGGCGCGGGGGTCATCTTCTTCAACTTCCGGGGCGATCGCGCCATTGAAATCAGCCGGGCCTTCGAAGAGGACGCTTTCGACGCCTTCGAGCGCGGCACGCGCCCCGACGTGCTCTTCGCCGGCATGATGGAATACGACGGCGACCTCAGGGTTCCCCGACGCTTCTTGGTGGAACCTCCGACCATCGACCGCACGCTGGGTGAGTATCTGGTACGGAACGGAGCGCCTCTGCTGGCGATCAGCGAAACCCAGAAATTCGGCCACGTGACTTATTTTTGGAACGGCAACCGCAGTGGTCATTTCGATGCGCAGCTTGAGACCTACCTGGAGATTCCGAGCGATCTGCGTCCCTTCGAGGAGCGGCCGTGGATGAAGGCGGCCGAGATCGCCGACCGTCTCATCGATGAGCTTCGGACCGGTCGCTTCCGCCACGCCCGGGTCAACTTTGCCAACGGCGACATGGTGGGGCACACGGGAGACCGCGAAGCAACCATCACGGCGATCCAGGCGCTGGACATCCAGATCGGGCGACTCGCGGCTGCCACTCGCCAATTGCGCGGTGCCCTGATCGTCACCGCAGACCACGGAAACGCCGACGAGATGTTTGAGCGCAACGCCAAGACCGGCGAGGTGCTCTCCGATGCCGCCGGGACCCCGCGCCCCAAGACCAGTCACAGTCTCAACGAGGTGCCGCTCTACGTATACATCCCTGGAGCACAGCTGCGCTTGGGGGCACTCCCCCAACGGGGGCTGGCGAACGTCGCGGCGACCACGCTGCAGCTGATGGGTTACGCCGCTCCGGCAGACTACGCGCCCTCGCTACTCGAACCGTGACGCGGAGCGCCGGCCCCGTGGCCTTCACCGAAGCCCCGCGTCGCTTCGCCCTGGTCCCCGAACGACTCTTCGACGGGGGGGCCATGCGCGAGGGCCAGGCAGTCGTTATCGCCGCGGGGCGAGTGGAAGCAATCCTTCCGAAGCGCGATCTGGCCGAGTCGCTTCCGCGGCGCAACCTGGCCGGCACCCTGGCTCCGGGCTTTGTGGACCTCCAGGTCAACGGCGGCGGCGACGTCCTGTTTCAAGATGCGCCCCATCCCGAGGGCCTCGCGCGCATCGCCGTGGCCCACCGTCGGGCCGGCACCACGGCCTTCCTGGCGACGCTGGTGAGCGCTGATCGAGCGCTGATCCGGCGAGGCATTGCGGCGGTTCGCGCTTGCCTTGCGCAACCGCCGCCCGGCGGCGCGCGCGTGCTTGGGATCCACATCGAAGGCCCGTACCTGGCGGCCGCGCGCGCCGGTGCTCACGACCCCAGGGCGCTGCGCGATCTCGAGCGTGAGGACCTCGAACTCCTCACCAGTCTGCGGGAGGCCGTGACCCTGGTCACCCTCGCGCCGGAACGGGTCCGCCCGCAAGATATTCGCGAACTCAGTGAGCGCGGGGTTCGCGTTTTCGGCGGACACAGCGAGGCGAGCTTCGAAGAGATCGCGGCGGCCCGCGCAGCCGGGCTCGTGGGTTTCACCCACCTCTTCAACGCCATGCCCCCCCTGCGCGGGCGCGAACCCGGCATGGTGGGCGCAGCTCTCTCAGATCCCGAGAGCTATTGCGGCGTGATCGCCGATGGCGTGCACGTGCATTGGGCCAATCTCCGCCTCGCCTGTCGTGCGAAGCCGGGCCGGTTGTTTCTCGTCAGCGACGCGATGCCTCCGGTGGGCGGCACCGCCCGGAGCTTCCGCCTCGGGGGCGAAACCATTGCGGTGGGCGATGATCGCTGTGCACGGTCCGACGGCACCCTCGCGGGGTCGCTGCTCGACCTCGGGCGGGCGGTCCGCAACGTGGTCGAGCGACTCGGCCGACCCCTGGAGGAGGCTCTCGCGATGGCCGGGGCAATCCCCGCCGCCTGTGCCGGAGCCGCAGGGGTGGTGGGAAAAATCGGGGTCGGCTCCCGGGCAGACTTCGCTCTTCTCGACGTCGGGCTCCGTGTCGTCGAAA
>CAZTOE010000009.1:28121-36871 GCA_964615045.1 uncultured Spirochaetales bacterium | reverse complement strand
GCCCCAGCGAAGTCTTTTCAGGGAGACGCGTAGCGGCGCGCGCAGCGAGGGCGAAGCCCCAGCGAAGTCTTTTCAGGGAGACGCGTAGCGGCGCGCGCAGCGAGGGCGAAGCCCCAGCGAAGTCTTTTCAGGGAGACGCGTAGCGGCGCGCGCAGCGAGGGCGAAGCCCCAGCGAAGTCTTTTCAGGGAGACGCGTAGCGGCGCGCGCAGCGAGGGCGAACCAGGACACTTGAGGCGAACGAAGTCCGGCGCCGGCTAGGGCCGGAATTCGTCGCCATCTTCGGCGATAGCGACGCGACCGTCGAAGTGTTCGGCGACGGGTGACTCGTACTGCTGGTCGAAGAGCGGCGGGGGTCGGAGCCGCGTGAGGACGAGGCCCAGGACACCGGCGCGCTGCGCGACGCGTCCAACCTCGGACAAGTCTCGGTGGAGGGCCGCCTCGCGGCGCAGCCGGTCGGCGTCTTCCGCTCCCGCCTCGATTGCCTGATCCACGGAGGCGCGCAGGAAGCCTTCGGCGACCAGCACCCACGCCTTGGCGGCGAATGTTTCCAGGGCCTCGGGCTCCGGACCGGCTCCCGAGACCACGATCGATTTCGCGCCGCGGGCGAAGCGATAGGCCAGCTGGGGAAGGGGTTCCTTCGCCACCCATGCGGCCTGAATCTCCAGGTCTCCGAGCTGCTCCTCGTAGCCACCCGCGCCGACTTCCGTGACATCGAAGTCGGCCCCCGCTTCGGGGAGCGCGAGCGCGTGGGCCAGGCCCCGCCGACCCTCCGCGTGGGCATGGAGCAAGCCTTCGGCCAGGGCGCGGGTTCCCGTCGGCCCCACGAGGCGCAGCGGTCGCTCGCGGGGCCCCAGCCATCCGGTGAACAGCAGGTCGTCGAGGCCCACGGTGTTCTCCGGGAGCAAGCTGGTGAGATAAATTGCTTCGGGTTGCCGGGGAGGGATCTCGGCGCGCCGCAGAGCCTCGGCGATGCCGCGGCCCGCGTCGATCAGCACCACGCGAGAGCCGACGGCGATCGCCGCACTGGGTCCCAGCCGTTGGGGGTTTTCGTAGGCGGTCCCGGTTCCCAGGGTGATCAAGGTGAGCGTCTCGAACTCGCGGGGCGCGAGCCACACAACCCCAGCGGCGACCTTCCGGTAGTCCCAGAGCTGGCAGGTGACGAACCAGCTCCCGACTACGGTGAGGAGCCCGAGCAGGAGCAGGAGCAGGCGACCCAGCATCGATCGTCGCTACTCGAAGACCACGGTCTTGTTGCCGTACACCCAGACTCGGTCTTCGAGATGCCACCGTACCGCGCGCGCCAGGACGAGCTTTTCGAGGTCGCGGCCCTTGCGGACGAGGTCGCTCACCGTGTCGCGGTGGGAGCAGCGCACCACATCCTGCTCGATGATCGGCCCCTCGTCGAGATCCGTGGTTGTGTAGTGCGCCGTCGCCCCGATCAGCTTGACGCCGCGCTCGTGGGCCTGGTGGTACGGCTTGCCGCCGATGAATGCGGGCAAAAACGAATGATGAATGTTGATGATCTGGCCCGGGAACTGATCGATGAAGGCACTGGAAAGGATTTGCATGTAGCGGGCGAGGACGACGAGATCTACGCCGTGGGTCTCGAGGCGTTCGATCTCGCGGTCTTCCTGAGTGCGCTTATTGGTTTTGTCGATCGCAAAGAGCTCGTAGGGAATCCCGAACTGCTCCGCGATCGGTTTGAGTTCCGGGTGGTTGCTCACGATCAGGGGGATTTCGCACGCGAACTCTCCCGCCCGGTGACGCAACAGCAAGTCGTAGAGGCAGTGGTCGTACTTCGACACGAAAAGCGCGATGCGCTTGCGCCGGTCGGCGTAGCAGAGCCGCCACTTCATTTCGAAGCGGTTCGCCACTTCGTCCACGGCGCGCTCCAAGCCCGAGCGGTCGGTGTGCATCTCCTGCATGTCGAAGCGGATGCGCTGGAAGAACTGGCCGGCGCCCGGGTCGGTGTGCTGATCCGAGTCGAGAATGTTGGTTCCCAGCCCATAGAGCAGCTGGGCCAGCGCTGCGACGATGCCGCGGCGGTCGGGGCAGGAGACGAGCAGAGTGGCCAGGGAGTCGTGCGAGATCGCTGCCATGGGGCGAGATTCTAGCCAGCTCTTTCCGGCGGGTCTCCAAGTCCTCGAAAAATAAGGAGACTTTAGGGCTTTGGTTGATCGGCCGATTTGATATGTTGATAGTCAAGGGGATCTCACTCGTCCCCGAGTTCCGCTAGCCGTGATCCATAGGGGGCCGGTTGGACGGAGCGGCCCGAGGCAGCGGGAACGGCGTCCGCTAGACCATCGGGACCCGATGCGGGGTCTGGGCCTCGCTGGGTGTGCTCCTCGCCGGGACAGGAGGTGATTCGGTGGGAAAATCTAGCTCTACGGCGAGTGAGGTGGCGGCGTCCTGATCGCCATACCGAATCGCTATTAGACGTCTCGGTGTATTGTTGGGACGCAAGTTCCCAGCGCCACCGGCCCCGGGAGCGCGGTTGCCGTAGCCGCCGCAGGGATTCCATCTCGACTCCATGAGCCGAGATCTCTTCCGCTCCCGGGGTTTTGTCTTTAAGCCCCTCTATAATTTCGGCCATGCCGGAACACCCCGTCTACCAGAAGCCCTTGAGTCCGCTCACGTTGCTCGAGCGCACGCTCCGTGTGTTTCCCCAGCAAACGGCGATGACCTACGGCGATCGGCACTGGACCTACCGCGAGTTCGGCGAGGAGATCGGCCGTTTCGCCGGGGCGCTGGGACGGGCCGGGGTCGGGCCCGGCGACCGGGTGGCATTCCTGGCGCCCAACGTTCCCGAGCTGCTCGCGGCGCACTTTGCCGTTCTCCAGGTACATGCGGCGCTGGTAGCGATCAACACGCGCCTCAAGTCCGAGGAGGTCGGCTACATCCTGAATCATTCGGGAGCGAAGATCGTGATGGTCGATCCTGAGCTCGCACCGATCGTCCGCGGCGTCCCTTATGCTCTGGAGGCCAGCCCTCGCTTTGTCAATGTGGAGGACCCGGTGGGCGGCGCCACTGGGAAGCCCCTCGACGGTCCGACCTATCAGGAATTCGTGGTCGGCGCCGATGTGCTTCCGATCCGCAATGACGTGGACGACGAGCTGCGCGTCACCTCGATCAACTACACGTCGGGGACCACCGGAAGACCGAAGGGCGTGATGTACACCCACCGCGGTGCGTACCTCAATGCCGTCGGCGCGATGGCCGCCCACGACCTCAAACGCGACAGCGTGTTCCTCTGGACGCTCCCGCTGTTTCACTGTAACGGCTGGTGCTTCCCCTGGTCGCTTTCGGCCGCCGGCGGCAAGCACGTAATGCTGCGTGCCGTCGATCCTCCGAAGATCCTGTCGCTCATCGAGAGCGAAGGCGTGACCCACTTCAACGGCGCGCCGACCGTGCTCCTCATGATCGCCGAAGCGCCTGAGGCGAAGGGCGTCCGCTTCGATCCGCCGATCCGAGTCGCTACTGGCGGGGCACCGCCCTCTCCCACCCTGTTGGCACGCATGGAGGAGTTGGGGGTTCGCGTGACCCATCTGTACGGCCTCACCGAGACCTATGGTCCCCACACTTTTTGCGAAATGCAGGAGGGTTGGGACCAGCTCGATGTCGAGGGGAGGGCGCGCGTGATGTCGCGGCAGGGGGTTCCCTTCCCCACCGCGGGGTACGTTCGCGTGGTCGATGACAACATGAACGACGTACCCGACGATGCCGAGACAATGGGCGAAGTGGTGATGACCGGGAACAACGTGATGAAGGGCTACTTCAACGACCCCGAGGCCACCGCCGAGGCGTTTCGGGGCGGATGGTTTCACTCCGGCGATATCGGCGTCATGCATCCCGACGGCTACATCGAGCTGCGCGATCGAAAGAAGGACATCATCATCTCGGGTGGCGAGAACATCTCGACGATCGAGGTCGAGCACACCGTCGTGAAGCACCCGGCCGTGCTCGAGTGCGCGGTCGTCGCGATGCCACACGAAAAATGGGGCGAGGTACCGAAGGCGTTTGTCACGCTGCGACCGGGCGCCGAAGCCACCGAGCGGGAGGTCATCGACTTCTGCCGCGAAACCCTCGCCCACTACAAGTGCCCCAAGGCGGTCGAGTTCATCGACCTCCCCAAAACTTCGACCGGCAAGATCCAGAAATTCAAGCTGCGCGAGAAGGAGTGGGCGGGACGTGCCGAGCGAATCTACGGCGGCAAGGGCTAGCCCGCCAAAGCGCGCTCCACGCGGGCGACGTCCTCCGGAACATCGACGGGGATGCTGCGAAATCCTTCGACGGGCGCGACCCCGATCGCGTAGCCGTTCTCGAGGGCGCGGAGTTGTTCGAGCGACTCGGCGCGTTCGAGGGGTGTGGGCTCGAGCCGCACGAACTGGAGCAGAAAGGGGCGGCGATAGGCGTAGAGCCCGACATGCTGCCAGATCGCCAAGCCCGGGACCTGCTCCCGCAGGTGGGGAATCGGGCTGCGCGAGAAATAGAGGGCGCGGCCGCGGCGGTCGAGGACCACCTTGACGCGGTTGGGGTCAAGGAGCGCGTCGGCCTCGGCGCGGTGTACCACCGTGGCCATCGGCAGCTCCGGGTCGGCTCTCAGCACGTCGATCGCCGCGTCGATGACGTCTCCGCGCAAGAGCGGTTCGTCGCCCTGCACGTTGACGACGATGTCTTCGGGGAGCGCCGCAGCGACTTCGGCGACGCGGTCGGTTCCCGTGGGGTGGGCAGCGGAGGTCATCGCGACCTCGGCACCGAAGCCCTCGCAGGCACGGGCGATGCGCTCGTCGTCCGTGGCGACGACGATGCGACTCACCCCCTTGGCGCCGCGACAGCACTCGTAGACGCGCTGGATCAGGGGCTTGCCCGCGATCGCAGCCAGTGGCTTTCCGGGGAACCGGCGCGCGCCGAAACGCGCCGGAATGACGACCGCCGCTTGCACGGGCTGCATGCTAGCGTCTTTCCCTGTGGAACCCCCGGCTCCCCATCGCGGGCCGCGCGCCCGCTCGCGCGTGGTGCTCGCCGTTGCGTCCAACAAGGGTGGCGTCGGCAAGACCACGATCGCCGCCAATCTGGCCATCTACCTGCGCGCCCTCTACGAAGAACTGCCCATCCTGCTGATCTCCCTCGATGATCAGGGGGTGATCGATCGCATGTTCTCTCTGGGGGCTGCGAAGCAGAGCCCCAATCTGAAGCACGCGTGGGCAGACCGCAGCTTCACTGGTGTGACACAAATGGGCCAATACGGGATTCACTACGTGCCGTCGGCCCACGCGCTCTCGGCCCTGAAGTTGCGCGCGCGCGATCCGCACACGTTGTCTCGCATCTTGGAGCGCAGCGCATGGCGCGGACTGGTACTGCTCGACACCAAGAGTGATTTCGAAGAACTCACCCAGAACGCTTTCGTCGCCGCCCAGCGGGTGCTGGTGCCGGTCGCCGATTGGGCCTCGCTGGCCGAAGCGGAACGCGCCCGAGAGCTCGAGACCCGGCTCGGCCTGCGCGATCGGATCCGAGTCGTGCTGACGCTGGTCGACCGGCGCACCAAGGGCCCCAACGGCGGTGTCCTGGCGGATGCGCTGGCGGGCGCGATCGCGGAGCGCCGGCTGCCGCGCTATCGCAGCGCGCTTTCGCGCAGTCCCCGCGTCGAGATGCTGAACTCCGGCGGGGCCTCGCCGCGTTCGATCCTCCATCATGCCCAGGGAACCGCGGTGCACCGGGAGTTCCGGGAGCTGGCGCGCGAAGCCGCCGAGGATCTGGGCCTCGGCGCGGTTCGCGATGCTCCGCCCGCCGGACGGCGCGCCGCCGCCGACGACCGGCGCCGCGCCAATCCCTGGGTCGATTTCTGGTTCGAGAAACCCTTCAATACCTGGCGGCCGTAAGACCGACTTGGAGCGGTGGAGCGCTTGGGTCGCGGCGTTCGACGCTGGATGGCGCCCGGTCGCTTCGTCATCCTGACGTTCTCGGGAGGAGAACATGACGACCTTTGCGATTCTGGTGGGAGGTGGGCCCGCGCCCGGCATCAACGGTGTGATCGGCGCCGCCGCGACGGTGGCGTTGCGGGGCGGGGCCCGCGTCTTGGGCTGCCTGTCGGGATTCAAGTGGCTGATGGAGGGCGACACCCACCACGTGCGAGAGCTCAGCCTCGACCAGGTCGAACGCATCCACCTCCAGGGCGGCTCGATTCTACACACCTCGCGGGCCAACCCCACCAAGCGCACCGAACACCTGTCGCAGGTCGTCGACTCCCTTCAGAAACTGGGCGTCGACGCGCTGATCACCATCGGCGGCGACGACACCGCGTTTTCGGCCAAGAGCGTGTCCGATGCGGCTGGCGGCCGCATCCGTGTCGTCCACGTGCCCAAGACCATCGACAACGACCTGCCGCTGCCCGAGGGCATTCCCACCTTCGGCTATGAGACGGCGCGCGAGCACGCCGCCATGGTGGTGGAGAACCTGATCGAAGATTGCCGCACCACCCAACGCTGGTTCTTCGTGGTGCTGATGGGGCGAAAGTCGGGCTCGCTCGCCCTCGGCGCGGGCAAAGCGGCGGGTGCGCCCGTCTCGCTGATTCCAGAGGAGTTTCCCCAAGGGCCGATCCGCCTGGACGACGTGGTGCGGATTCTCGAGGGATCGATCGTGAAGCGCCTCTACGAGGGTCGCGAAGACGGCGTGGCCGTGATCGCCGAGGGAATCGCCGAGCGCCTCGATCCGAACGATCTCGAGATGCTGAAAGACGTGGCGCGCGACGAGCACGGCCATATCCGCCTGGCCGATGTACCGCTCGCCCGCGTCCTGCGCACTGCCGTCTCCGAGTCGTTGGCGAAACGCGGCATCAAGATCGCCGCTGGCGAGAAAGACGTCGGCTACGAGCTTCGTTGCGGAAAGCCCTGTGCCTTCGATCGCGATTACACCCGCGATCTGGGAGCCGGTGCTGTCGGAGCGCTGCTCGACGGCCGAAGCGACGTCCTGGTGACGCGGCGGGACAACCAGATCGTCCTGGTCCCCTTTCGAGAGCTGATGGACCCGGAGACGGGGCGTACCCGGGTTCGGATGGTGGACGTCGGAAGCGACTGGTTTCGTCGCGCCCGGGTGCTTCAGACCCGTGTGGAGCAAAGTGATCTGGACGATCCGAAGACCCTCGCCGGTCTCGCGGCAGCCGCCAACCTTTCGTCCGAAGAGACCCGCACCCGCTACGCGCCGATCTCCTGAGCGATGGCCGCCCTCGACCTGCTCCGGGATGCCGGCGCAGGCCTCTCTCGCTTCACCGAACGTTGGGTGCCCGATTCCTGGGTGATCTGCATGATCCTGACTACCGTCACCCTGGTCGTGGCGATGCTTGGGGCTGGCGTCGAGTGGAACGCTGCCGCTTTCGCCTGGGGCGGCGGAATGTGGAACCTGCTCGCGCTGGCGATGCAGTTCACCATCGCGATGGTCGCTGCCTATGCGTGCGTGGCGTCGCGGCCGGCCTATTGGATCTTCAACCGCTTGGCAGGCCTTCCCCATCCGGATCGGCCACTTCAGGCGATTGCGCTCACGGCGCTGTTCTCGATCGCGACGGCATATCTCAACTGGGCGTTTTGCCTGGTAGCGTGCGCGCTGTTCGTTCCCTTTGTGTGTCATCGCAATCCCCGGGTCGATATCCGGGTGTTGATCGCGGCGGCCTATCTCGGGCTCGGGACGGTGTGGCACGGCGGTCTCTCGGGCTCGGCGCCCCTGATCCTCGCGACGCCGGGCAACCCCCTGCTCGCGCCAGCCACCGGGAGCCCGGTGGTGGATCGGCTTTTCCCGGTGACCGAGACGCTCTTTGCCTCCTTTAACCTGATCTACCTTGTGGTCATCGGGACGGTCGGATTTCTCGCCGTGCTGGCGTTACATCCGACCCGGAACCCGGTGTGCTTGAGCCCGCAACAAGTCGCGGCCATTCTGCCCAAGCCCCCGGGAGCGATTCCCCGGGCCACGACGCCCGGCGCTCGCCTGGACGCCTTCCCCGGTTGGACACTGCTCGCGGTGGGGCTGATCCTCTATTGGCTGATCGCCAGCATCTACACGCGTGGGTTCGGGACAACCTGGACGATCAACGCGTACAACATGTCTTTCCTGTCCGCCGCCCTGCTGCTGCACTGGAACCCGGTTTCGTTTTTGCGCGCGTGCCGCCAAGGGGTCGATACGGCGTGGGGCATCATCATCCAGTTCCCTTTCTACGCGGGCATTTTCGGCTTGATGCGTGGGACGCAACTCGGGCCCTGGCTCGAGAACCTCTTCACACGCTTCTCGTCGGCCGAGAGCTATCCGATGATTGTCTATCTCTATTCGGGAATCATGAACCTCTTTGTGCCCTCGGCGGGTTCCAAGTGGATGATCGAGGCGCCCTACCTAATTCCGGCCGGCGAGGAGCACGGCGTTTCGGTGGTGACGACGCTGCTTGCCTATTCCTACGGAGACTCGACCACGAATCTCATCCAACCCTTCTTCGCGATTCCGATCCTGGCGGTGTGCCGGCTGCGCTTCGGTGATGTTGTGGGCTATACGCTACTGCTCGCCCTAATCTGTGGGGCTACGAGCCTGGTAGCGATGGCGCTGATCCCGCCGCAGCTTTGAGGCTTGGTGAACTTCGCTCGCCTTTGGCTCGCTGCGCGGAGCGCTTCGCGGCGCTTGCCTGGTGAACTTCGCTCGCCTTTGGCTCGCTGCGCGCACCGCTTCGCGGCGCTTGCCTGGTGAACTTCGCTCGCCTTTGGCTCGCTGCGCGCAC
>CAZTOE010000009.1:7215-28021 GCA_964615045.1 uncultured Spirochaetales bacterium | reverse complement strand
CGCTTCGCGGCGCTTGCCTGGTGAACTTCGCTCGCCTTTGGCTCGCTGCGCGGAGCGCTCCGCGCTCCTTGCTAGAAGCGGATTCTGGGCTGGGAACGTTTCGCGGTTGCCCAGTGCAGAATGATGCCCACCAGCACGCCGACCCCCAGGATCGAGGCACCGGCGATCAGGAAGGGCCAGCGTTCGCCCGCCCGCAGCTCGAGGTTTTCCCGGGTGAGGCGTTGCACCTCGGAATTGCGCTCTTGATCGGTCGCCGCGAGGCGTTCGTTGTCGGCGCGCAGCGACTCGGCCTCTTGGCGGGACGTTTCGAGTTCAGACTGCAGGTTTTTGAGGCGTTCCTCGAGCACAAAGGCGCGCGGCGGTTCGCTCTGCAGGTAGGCGCCGAGGACCCAGCCCTCCCGCTCCCGCGCGTCGCGGATCTTGGCCCAGCCGCCGTCGCGAGTGAGGAGCGTGACTTCGTCGCCCGTGCGCAGCACGCCGATCGCGTGATCTTCCTCGCGCGCCCCCGTGCGCAGATTCAGTACGCGGTCGCCGCTCACCCAAGCCTTGGTCTGCGCACCTGCGACCTCGGGAAGTGTGGCCACGCTCGCGAGCATCATCGCCGAGGCGAGCCATCCCATGCCGGACGTCGACCCAAGCCGGAACCGAGCCATCCAACCCCCCCTGTGATCGTCCGATTCTATCGGCCCTCCGTCGCGCCGAAACCCCGGCGCAGGGAGAAGCGGTGTCGGCGTGAACTGGGTGATTAACCCACCGCCACAACTTCCCATTCACTCCCTACACCGCCCCGGATCTCCCTGTCGGACACTTCCGCGCGATACAATCCGCGGCGGGAGGGGCTATGACCACCCGTCGACCCAGCCGGACGCAATGCCTCGCTCTGACCGCCGCGATCGCCATCGGCGGGCTCGTGGGCGAAGCGGCCCGCGGCGCGGAGGCGGAAGCCGTCGAGGCGTGTCTGCGCCGCAGTCTGCCGGATCGAGCCAGCAAGCAGACCGTGACGTTGGTCGTGAGCGACCCGGAGGGAGAGCTCAGCAGGGCACGTGCCCGAGTCTACTGGAAGCGGTTTGAAAACGGCCTGGCGGCTGTGCAGTTGCGGTTCACCGAGCCGCCCCAACGCGCCGGGATGGCGATGCTCTCTCGCGAACAGCCGAACGGCGAACCGGAGACCTTTCTCTACCTCCCGGAGTTGCGGCAGACGCGGCGCGTGTCGGCCAAGACGGCTGCCGGATCCATGTTTGGTACCGATTTCAGCTACGAGGATTTCGCCTATCTCCAGGGCGTCCGCCGCGCTGGGGCCACCCGTCGGCTCGAAGACGGGCAGCGCGATGGGCGGGCGGTCTATCGGCTCGAAACGCGTCCCGAAGGCGAGGACGCGCGCTACGAGCGAATTGTCCACTACATCGAGATCGAGCGCTGCGTCCCGCTCGCCACCGAGTTCTTCGAAGGCGGGGAGCGGTTGCGCAAGGTCTACAGCGTCGACCTCGAGGCGATCGAGAAGATCGGAACCCACTGGATTCCGATGCACTCGGTGATGCGAGATCTGGAGGCGGGAACCCAGACCGACGTGCGCATCGAAGCGATCGACCCCGACGCGCGCCTGCGCGACCGCCTGTTTGAGCCAGCGGAACTGGAAAAAGGGGGTCGCTGAACAAAGTTGCGAGTGGGGAGATTCGTCGAGGCGATCGCACACTACCCGGGGCGCGCCGCCGCAGCGTGGGTCGCACTCTCCTTGATCGCGCTGACCCAGCTGGTCGACTGGAAGACGGGCCATCTGCGCCTCACCGTCGATGCGTCTGTTGACGCGCTGATCCCCGCCGACGATCCCGCGCTGCGGCGCTACCGCGATTTTCGCGAGCGCTTCGGCGAGGACGAAGTGTTGCTCGTTGGCCTGGTCTTCGGCGACGTCTTCGAAACGCAGAATCTGGCGGCGTTGCGTGCCGCGGCGCGACGGATCGAACGGCTTCCCTATGTCGATCGCGTCGAGGCTCTTGACCGCGCCCTCCACGTCGACCGGCGCGCCGGCTTTCTAGACGTGCGCGGTGCCCTCGATGAGATCCCCGCCGACGCCGCGTCGCGCGAGGCGTTGGCGGCCGAGCTACTCGCATCCCCGCTCCATTCCGGTCTCGTCTCCCGGGACCGTTCCACCGCGCTGCTGACCGTCCACTTTGGGCCGGACGCGATGCCCGGGGATCGCGAGGTCGGTGAGATCGCCGCGATCGCCCGCGCGGCGGCGCCCGGCGCGGCGTTGCGACTGTCCGGCGGTGTCTTCGGAGGAATCGAGACCTCCCGGGCGCTCCAAGCCGATCTGGCGCGAATCCTTCCCCTCGCCTTTTTGATGCTCGGGTTCGTCGGGGCAGCCGCGATGCGCAGCCTGCAGGGGGCGTTGCTTCCGCTCCTGGCCAACGCCGTGGCGCTGCTCCTGACCACGGCGCTCTTCATTGCCACCGGCCACAAGCTGAACGTGGTGACGGCGATCATGCCCCCGGTCATCTTTGTGGTCGGTTTCGCCTACGCGATCCACGTCGTGAGCGAGGTCGACGAGTTCCGAGCCTGCGCCGGTGGCGTTCCCGCGCGCCTGCGCGCCGCCGTCGTCTCCGTCGCGCCTCCTTTGGTGCTGACCGCCTTGACCACGGGCGCCGGTTTCCTGTCCCTGGCCACGAGTCGCATCGCCGCGATTCGCGAGTTCGGGATCTGGTGCACGATCGGGGTCCTGATCGCGTTGACCACGGCGCTTTTTCTGGTGCCGGTCGGCTTGGCGATGCTCGGGCTACCGCGCGCGGCTCCGGAGCCCGCGGCGCGGCGCGCCCTGTGGGCGCAGCGTCTCGCGCGGCTGGCTACGGGACACCGCACCCCGATCCTGCTGGGAGCGACGGCGCTTGCAGTCGTGGCCGCCCTGGGGATGGCGCGGATCCAGGTCGACACCGACTTCGTCACGAACTTTCGCGAAGGGAGCGCGGTGCGCCGCGACTTCGAGGCGCTCGGAGAGGCGTTTGGGGGAGTTGTACCGATCTCGATCGAGCTGCACGCGGCGGGGCGAGACGCCTTCAAGGATCCCGCGAATCTCGCCCGTCTGCGCGAGCTTCAAGACTGGTTGGCGGAGCAGCCCGAGGTGGCCGCCTCGGCCTCGCTGGATGATCTCGTTGCGCTCCTTGCGCGAAGCCTCGGCCGCGCCGATGAGACGGTACCGCTCCGCCCCGCCGCGATCGATCAGCTGCTGCTCGTCGCGCCGAACGAGACCCTGAGCCGCTTCGCCGATGGGCGTTTTCGCGACGCGGTGATCCGCCTCCGCGTCGCCAGCAGTAGTTCCGCCGACCTCCTGGCGCTGGCGCAAAAGATCGAGAACCGGGTCTCCGCGTTGGCCGGCCGCTTTGACGTCGCGGTGACCGGGAGTGCCCTGGTCGTCGCGCACACCGTCGAGGAGATCACCCGCGGGCAGATCGCGAGTGTCGCCAGCGCGCTTCTCGCGATCTACGTAATCCTCGCCTTCCTATTCCAGTCGCCCCGCGTGGGCGTGCTGGCGCTGCTGCCCAACGCGCTGCCGGTTTTGGTCTACTTCGGGACACTCGGTCTCGTAGGAGTTCCCCTCAATGCCACGACCGCGCTCGTCGCTTGTGTCGTGTTGGGCATCGCGGTCGACGACACCATCCATTTCCTGTCGCGCTTCAACACGGCGGCGCGGGCCCAAGCGGACGAGGCCTACGGGGTACGCGAGGCGCTCCGCCGCGTCTTACGCCCGGTCACGGTGACGACGGCCGCCCTGGTGCTGGGGTTCCTCGTGCTCATCGGCAGCGAACTCCGCAACCAGGCGGAGTTCGGCACCTTGGCAGCGGTCACCCTGGCACTCGCGTGGGTGCTGGATCTCACCTTCACACCGGCGCTGTGCGGGCGGATGCGCTTCGTCACCCTCTGGGAGATCTTGAGCGTCGACCTCGGTGCCGAACCCCACCGAACGATTCCGCTGTTCGCCGGGATGTCGCCTCGGCAAGCGCGAATCGCTGCGCTGCTCGGTTCGATCCGCGAAGTGGAAGCTGGCACACCGATCGTGAAACGCGGGGAGCCGGGCGGCTCACTGATGGTCGTGCTCGACGGTGAGGTTTCGGTTTGGCTGCCGCGGGACGGAGACCGCCAGCTGCTGGCGCAGATGGGCCGCGGCGCCCTGCTGGGCGAGAGCTCGCTGTTTGGGGGGACGCGCACCGCCGACGTCGTTGCGCAAACCCCGGTGCGCGTGCTGCGCTGGACCACCGAGTGTCTCGACCGCATCCAGGCGAGGCACCCGCGGGTTGCGGCGAAGTTGCTGCGCAACCTCTACGAGCCCATGGCCGGACGCTTTGCCCAGCTGGCGGACCGCCTCGCCTTGGAGGGGCTGGCTCCCCGGGCAGGACTCGAACCTGCGACCAATCGGTTAACAGCCGACCGCTCTACCAGCTGAGCTACCGGGGAAGGCGCGAAAGTCTTGCGCAGCTGCGAGTCGCCGCCAAGGGCCCGGGTGCTGCGGTGCGCCTACTCGTACCGGATGTCCCGGATCTCGAACTCGCGGGTGCCCCGGGGAACCTGTACCCGCACCTGCTCCTCGACCGCCTTGCCGAGCAAGGCGCGGGCAACGGGCGAGGAAATCGAGATCCGGCCGCGCGACGCATCAGACTCGTCCTCTCCGACAACGGTGTACTCGACCTCTTCGCCGCTCTCGATGTCCTCCAAGACCACGGTGGCTCCAAAGCGGACGGCGTCGGTGCTCTGACCCCGGCTGTCGATGACCTGGGCGCGGGAGACACGGTCTTCGATCTGTGAGAGGCGCGCTTCGATCTGTGCCTGGCGCTCTTTGGCAGCGTGATACTCGGCGTTCTCCGAGATGTCACCGTGGGCGCGCGCCTCTTCGATCGCGCGGACGATCTTCGGACGCTCTTCGCTCTTGAGGCGTTTGAGTTCTGCCTCGAGCGCTCGAAAGCCTTGGGGTGTCATCGGAACGCGGTCCGCCACGGGGCTCTCCTCGCGTCGAAGCTAACCGATTGGGTCGAAGGGGGTCAACGAGTGCGGGCTAAGCGTCTTCGGGCAAGTCTTCGAGCAGACGCTCTTCCAAAACGCGCAGCAGGTAGCCGACCAGGAGCAGGTTAGGCAGACGCTTTCGTGTGTCGGGCTCGACGCCTGCCGCGCGGCCGAAGTCATCACCGTACTTTCGGAAGAACTCGAGGGTCTCGAGCGGGACGTTCTTCGAGAGGACTTCATTGATCTCTTCGGTGCCCAACTCCGCGAAGAGATCGACGAACTCCCAGGCGAGATGCGTGTGGTTCATGCTTGTTCCTCGTCGAGGGAGCGCCGGTCGACAGCTTCCGAAGTTTGCGCACGGGCGCACGCCTCGCGCACCCAATCGATCGTGACATCGACGGGATTCGATGTCAACGAATCGTTACGGCGAGGTACTTCGAGAACCGGAAACGAAGCGCCAGACCGCCTTGCAGACCGGAACGGCTTTGCCGGTCGGCAACTGGGCAGCAGGATTAGGTGCGGCGCTCCTCGGGCAAGGGTTTGGGCGCCTCGCCCGGTTTCGCGAGCAGACCGACCCGTACGAAAACGGGAGCTTCGAAGCGCAGCGCCAACGCAATCGCATCGCTCGGGCGCGCATCGATCGACAAGAGTCGCCCGCCGCTCCGCACCTCGACAACCGCGTAGTAAATGTTCTCGCGGAGTTCGGTCACGACGACGCGCACCACGCGACCGTGCAACTCCTCGACCAACTCTTTGGTGAGATCATGGGTATTCGGTCGTAGCGGCGGACGGCGGTCGATCTGGGTTGCGATCGAGTGTGCCTCGGCGAGCCCGATCCAGATCGCCACCTGACGGTCGCCGTGTTCTTCGGAGAGCAGGACGACGGGAGAGCCGACCCGCGGGTCGATCCACAGCTGTCGCACGCCCACCGCGACCTCGTCCGCCTCCAACGCGGGATCGGGTTCGCCCTGGCAACCCAGGGCCACCCCCAGGAGCCAAGCGGCGGCGAGCCCGCACGCCGCCCGGGCCCGGCGCCTCCTCATGTGGATCGGAAGTTCGCCTCTCCGGAGAGTTCGTCGAGTTCGACTTTGGTCCATGGGGGTCTCCGCCTCGCGTCAAATCCTACCGCAAGCGGCTGCCGCACCGGGTTGCAGCGCACCCCCGAGACGGCATACTGCTTCCCGTCGGGGCGTGGCGCAGTTTGGTAGCGCGCTTCGTTCGGGACGAAGAGGTCGCTGGTTCGAATCCAGTCGCCCCGACCATGCCCCGAACCGCACAAGGCGGATCCGCGCATCAGCCGGGAGAGCGCGCCGCGGCGACTGGATTGCGGTGCCGGGGCGTTTGACGTTCGCGCGCAAAACGCGTGACGATTGCGCAACGCGCGAGACTGCCGGTGGTGAATTCAGGCCTCCTCAACCATGATTGAGTCATGACCCAACAGATCCTCGTGGTCGATGACGAGCCGGATCTTCAGGATCTGGTCCGACTCACCTTGAGTGACGCGGGCTACCAGGTCGAGACCGCCGCAACCGGCGAGGCGGCCCTCGCGTGCATCCGGCACACGATGCCCGACCTGCTCGTGCTCGACCTGATGCTCCCGGACATGTCGGGCACCGATCTGTGTCGGCACTTGCGGAATCGGGCCGACACGGCCGATCTGCCGGTCCTGATGCTTACCGCCAAATCCGAGGAGGTGGACCGGGTCGTCGGTTTCGAGCTCGGGGCCGACGACTACGTCACGAAGCCCTTCAGCCCCCGGGAGCTCGCGCTTCGGGTCCGCGCGCTATTGCGCCGCCGGGGAAGCGGGAGCGCCGAAGCCGAACTTCTCGAGCACCGCGGAATTCGGATCGATCTGGACCGCCATCGCTGCTTCGTCGGCGACGAGGAGATCCAGCTCACCGCCAAGGAGTTTCGTTTGCTCACGACCCTGATTCGCCGACCCGGTCGGGTCCAGAGTCGCGAGCGGCTGCTGGACGAGGTCTGGGGCTCCGACGTGACGGTGACGCTGCGCACCATCGATACCCACCTCAAGCGGCTCCGCGAGAAGTTGGGGGTCGGGGGGGATCTGATCGAGACGGTCCGCGGCGTGGGTTACCGTCTCTCCGAGTGAATCCGGCCGAACGTATCGCCGCCCTGGTCACGGGAGGGTTGTGCGCCCTGCTCGTGTGGTCGGCGACGGCATCGATCGCCGCGGCTCTTGCCGGCGGCTTTGGCGCCGCGCTTCTCCTGATGCTCGGCTTCGACCTCCGCAGCCGAACCCGGACAACTCGTTACCTGCGATCAATACAACAGTTCGCCGAGGCCCTGGCGGGCGGAGCGGCAGAAGCGTTTCGTGTCGAGGGACCTGACGCGGAACGCTGGGAGCGGACCGCGCGGGTGCTCTCGCGCGTGGCGGGTGAGATCGAAGCTCAGGGCCAGCACGAGCGCGACGCACGGGAGCGCCTCGAAGCGGTAATCAGTGCGGTGGAAGAGGGTTTCCTGGTGGTGGGCCCCGATCGACGGGTGCTCTTTGCCAACCCTCGCCTCGCCACACTCTTCGACATCCCGGCGCCTGTTATGGGCGGGCGGCCCCTCCTGGAGATCGTCCGCGAGAAACCGGTCGTCGAAGCGATTCTCAGCGCGCTGGAGGGGCAGCCGGCGACCGGAGAGGTGGAGACCGCGGCCGCGAACAGCCGTCGTCTGCGGTACCGCGCGGCTCCGGTCCCCGTGCGCGCCGGCTCGGACGGGGCGGTGGCGGTGTTTCGCGACGTCACCGAGATCCGGCGCGCGGAGACTGCGCGACGCGATTTTCTGGCCAACGCGTCCCACGAGCTCAAGACCCCGCTCGCCTCCGTGCGGGGCTACGCGGAGCTGCTCATCGACCGCGACGTGAACGATCCCTCGATCAAGCGGTCGATCGAAGCGATCTTGAGCAACGCCAAGCGCCTGACTGCCCTGGTGGAGGACCTTCTTGAGCTGTCCCGGATTGAAAGCGGCGGGCTCGATCTTCGCTCGGAGCGGTTCGACGCGGCGGAGGTTGCGCGGGGACTCCTGCGCGATCTGGAGCCGCGGCTGCGCGGCAAGGGACTCGAAGCGGACGCGGAGGTGTTGGCCGACACGTCCGAGGTCATGGGCGACCGCCGGGCCTTCGAACAGGTTCTGCTCAACCTGCTCGACAACGCGATCAAGTACAGTAGCCCCGGCGGCGTGGTGCGGATCGGAATCGAAGCGGGCTCGCAGGCCGACCGCTTGCGGATTGCCGTGGCGGACACCGGGGTCGGGATCTCCCACAAACACCAGCCGCGGATCTTCGAGCGCTTTTATCGCGTCGACCCCGGTCGCTCGCGCTCCTTGGGGGGTACCGGACTGGGGCTGGCGATCGTGAAGCATCTCGTCCAGAGCATGGGCGGACGCATCGAGTTGCAGAGCGAACCGGGTCAGGGCTCGTGCTTCTGGTTCGAGCTGCCGCGGGCGCGCTGAGCGGAGCGCCTCAAACTCTCATTCGACGCTATCATCTAATGGGCTTGAGGTCGGCGACCGAAAGGTCCCACAAGCCACGACGAACCACGACGAAGCCAGGACGTTGGGGGAACCATGAGTCGCACGCTCGACGCCGCCCTCGATGAGGTGCACTCGCTGGTGCTGCGCATGGCCGTCGCCTGTGAGGCTATCTTCGACAAATCGCTTCGCGCCTTCAACGAGCGTGATGGCGCCTTGGCTACCGAGGTGCGCGACGACGACTTGGAGATTGATCGCCTCGATATCCAGGTTGATGAGGCGGTGCTCCGCGCGCTCGCCTTGCAGGCGCCGGTGGCGGAGGACCTGCGCCGCGTCCTGGCGGCGAACCGGATCGCGATCGATCTGGAACGCGTCGGAGATCTCGCCCGCAATATCGCCAAGTGCGCAGAGCGTCTCGCCGAGGGCGCCCCGGTGCCGTTGCCGCCTACCTTCGAATTGTTGCAGCGCGAGGTTCGCCAGATGCTGCGCGACGCCCTCTACGCGTTCGTCCAACGCGATGCCCAGCGCGCCCGCAAGCTCCTGCTCGAAGACGAACGCGTCGATCATGACCAGGACCGCGTCATTCGCGAGGCGCTCCGCGAAGTCCGTGAACATCCCGAGCTCTCGTCCCAGGAAATCGACCTGATCATGGCCGCCAAGCACCTGGAGCGCGTCGCCGACCACACGACCAACATCGCCGAACACGTGATTCTGTTGGTCGAGGGGCGCAATGTGAAGCACGCCGAGAAGCTCGGCATGCCGCTCGACTAGGCCCCACCTCAAAGCGCGTTCGGCGTCATGGCCTCCAGCGCTTCGCGTCGCAGACCTGCGATCGCCGCCTTGTAGTCCGGGGCGCCGAACACCGCAGTCCCCGCGACGAAGGCCTGGGCACCCGCGCGGGCCGCGCGACCGATCGTACCCGGAGCGACTCCGCCATCGACTTCGAGGACGACCGGAAGCCCTGCGTCGTCGATCCACGTCCGCAATTGACGGATCTTGGCAAGGGTCGACTCGATGAACTTCTGGCCGCCAAAGCCCGGGTTGACGGTCATCACCAACAGCTGGTCGAGTTCGCCGAGCACCGGTTCGACGGCCACTGCCGGGGTCGCCGGGTTGAGCACCGCACAGGCGCGCGCACCCGCTTCGCGGATCTGAGCGAGGATTCGATGGAGGTGGACGCAGGCCTCGACCTGTACCCCCACCGTCGCCGCACCGGCCCGCACGAACGAATCCACGAAGCGTTCGGGTCCTTCCACCATCAGGTGCACGTCGAGCGGGAGGGCGGTCGCGCGCCGGATCGCTTCCACCACCACCGGCCCCAGCGTGATGTTGGGGACGAAGTGGCCGTCCATCACGTCGACGTGGATCCAATCGGCGCCCGCTGCCTCGACCGCCGCCACCTCTTCGGCGAGCCGGCCAAAATCGGCGGCGAGGATCGACGGAGCGAGAATCGGTGCGCGGCTCACGGCGCCCGTTCGAGGCGCGCGGCGTAGAAGCCATCGGTGTCGTGGTGATGGGGGTACAGGCGAAGCGCCCCGGCTTCGTCGCGCAGCGGGCGGAGGAGCTCGGGCCACTCCCCGTCTCCAGCCCTCCGAAGGCTGGTTTGTTCCGCGAGAATTTGTTCGACCACGGCTTCGTTCTCCTCGGGCGCGAGCGTGCACGTACTGTAAACGAGGCTTCCTCCCGGCCTCAAGAGCGGCACTACGTGGGTCAAGATGGCGCGTTGAACCGCGGCCAGTCGCGGGAGTGCGTCCGGTTGAATCCGCCAACGCGCGTCGGGATTGCGGCGCAGGGTCCCGAGCCCGGAACAGGGCGCATCGACCAGGACGCGGTCGAAGGACCCCGGCGCAAGTTCGTCCGGAAACGGCCGCGACGAATCGATGACCCGTGTGCGCAAATTGGTAAGACCCAACCGTCGTCCGTCGCGCTCGAGCAGGCTGAGCCGGCGCGCGTGGCGATCGAGACCCAGCACCTCGCCGGTCGGCCCCACGCGTTCGGCGATCGCGCTCGCCTTGGCCCCTGGCGCGGCGCAGGCATCGAGAACGCGATCCCCGGGTTGCGGGTCCAGGAGTTCGACGACGATCTGGGATGCCTCGTCCTGGATCGTGAAGAGGCCCGCCAGGAAAGCGGGATCCCGGGCGGGATCCCCGCGGCGCCCGAGAATGATGCCGTCGCGGGCCAACGGCGCGAAGCAGGCCTCCGGGAAGCGGGAGCGCAGTTCGCCGAGCAAAGCTTCCCGCGTGCCCCGCGCGCGGTTGATCCGCACCGTGCGGGGGGGCGGCCGATTGGACGCGGTGGCCAATGCCGCTGCGTCCTCAGCCCCAAAGCGCGCGAGCCAGCGTTCCGCGATCCAGCTTGGCAGCGACAACGCGTGGGTCAGATGACCGAGCGGGTCGCTCGCGAGGTCCGGCAGCCGAATCTCGTCGACGCGTTCGGCGAGGCGGCGCAACACGGCGTTGACCAGCCCCGAGGCCCGGTCCAATCCCACCGTTTGCGACAGGCGCACCGTTTCGGACACCGCCACCGGCGCTGGTACCCCTTCCATGAAGCCGATCTGATAGGCGCCGAGCCGCAGGAGCGAAGTGACGGGCGGCTCGATTTTCTCGAGGGCGCGGTCCAGTACGTGGGTCAGGAGAAAATCCAGACGACCGCGCCAGCGCAGCGTCCCGTATGCGAGCTCGGTCGCGAAAGCGCGCTCGCGAGCCGGCAGGGCGGCGCGCTCGAAGGCGGCGTGCAGTGCCAGGTCCGCGTAGGCGCCGGTGCGCTCGACCCGCTCGAGGACGCGCAGCGCCACCAGGCGCGCGGGGCTCGGCGTGGTCGGGCGTCGCCGCGGCGCCCGAGCATTCCCGGGGCCGCCGCGGCGCGGTCGTTGCCGTTCTCCCTGCCGAGAGCTCACGCGCTACCGCGCCCAGCTTCGATCGCGAAGCCGTACGATGCGCTCCGCACTGGCCGGGTGGGTGCGGAAGAGCTTGCCGAAGAGCTGCCCCATGTTGCCCACTCCGGTCAGCGGGCTCACGATGAACATGTGGGCGGTCGCTGCCGTCGACGGATTGGTTTTCATCGGGATTTGGTGAACCCCCAGCTCGAGCTTCTCGAGGGCGCGGGCCAGGGGTTCTCCGTCGCCGAGCAGGCGCGCCGCGCTGGCGTCGGCTTCGAACTCGCGCGACCGCGAGATTGCCAGCTGGATCAGTACGGCGCCGAGCGCCGCCACCATGCTCACGAACAGAACGGCGAGAGGATTCGGCCCGTCTTCATCGCCGCGGCCGAAGAGAGCAGCGAAGCGGGCAAAATTCGACAGCATCGAAATCCCTGCCACCAGCGTCGCGGCCACGCTGGCGATCAGGATATCGCGATTGCCCACGTGGGAGAGCTCGTGGGCGAGTACGCCCTCCAGTTCGCGGCGCTCGAGGATCTGCATGATCCCCGAAGTGACCGCCACCGCGGCGTGCTCCGGGCTGCGTCCCGTGGCAAAGGCATTCGGCGTGTCGCTCGGCATGACGAAGACGCGTGGCATCGGGAGCGCCGCGCGCTGCGCGAGCCCCGCCACCAGAGCGAAAAGTTCCGGCGCCTCGCTCTCGGTGACTTCCCGGGCGCGATACATTTTGAGCACCAGACGGTCGCTGAACCAATAGCTTCCGACGTTCATCAGCACGGCCAACCCGAATGCGATCAGAGCGCCTCCACGACCTCCAAAGAGGCTTCCCAAGTACACCGCGAGCGCCGAGAGCGAGATCAACAGCACGGCCGTTTTGAGATTGTTCATCGCCACACCGCCCCGACTACCCCCGCCCCCGACGGTTAATACCATTTCGTTCCCGTTCCGACGGAGGCAACCCCGGGATCCCGCGTTCATTCTACCGGCATGGGGGGCGGTGCCAACCATCCGCCGTCGGCTTCCGTCGTGATCTCGCGTGGGAACGCGCGGCGAGCGGCGCTAGGGCGCCGCGCCCAACTGTTCGCCGTCGAGCAGCGCGCGGCCCCGCTGAAACTCGGCTACGGCAAGGGCCTTCGCCCCCGCGCGTTGCAAGCGGCGCGGAGCGAGCCAGCCATCCCCCGTCGCGATGCACAGCTCATCCTTCACCGTTCGCACGGTGCCGGGCTTCGCGTCGAGGCGACCGGGGACGACGTCCGCCGCCAGAATGCGCAGCCGCTCCCCATGCCGCCACGTGAACGCTCCAGGGCGCGGTGCCATGGCGCGCACCTGTCGTTCGAGAACTTCGGCCGGTCGAGCGAAGTCGAGCTCGGCGAGTTCCGCGGTGAGCTTGGGCGCGAGGGTGGCCCGCGCGTGGTCCTGCTCCGTCCAGGAGATGCGCCCCTCTCCGATCTGCTCGACCACCGCCTCGATCGCATCAGCTGCCAGCTGCGCGAGCCGCTGCTCGAGCTCGCCCGCTGTTTCCTTGGCCGCGATCGCGGTGCGCAGGGCGAGGGCGACGGGGCCGGCATCCATCTCTTTCTCGATGCGCATGACCGAAATCCCGGTTTCCGCCTCGCCCGCCCAGAGCGCGTGGGGGATCGGTGCAGCGCCTCGATACTTGGGGAGCAGACTCGCGTGCGCATTAATCAAAAAGCCACACGACGGAAGCTCGCGCACGCGGCGGGGGAGAAACTGGCCAAACGCCACCACGACCCCGAGATCGGGGGCCAGCTGCGCCAGCGCTTCCAGACTCGAGGCGGATCCCACGCGTTCCGGCCTCAGCAGCGGGACCCCGGCGCGCTCGGCACGCTCCGCCACCGGCGACGGAGACCGGCGGCGCCCGCGGCCCCGCGGCCGATCGGGCTGCGTGACCACCCCCACCACCGGATGCGGTCCTTCGAGCAGTCGCTCGAGGGTGGGGACAGCGAACGCCGGCGTTCCGAAGAAGAGCAGGCGCAAGCGGGTTTTCAGGCTCGCGAGACCGGGGGCGCGGGGGGCCGCTCGCCCGAGGCCGGCCAGCTCTCGCCCTCGCTTCGAAGTGCCTTCTTGCGCTTTTGCACGTAGAGGTTCCGCTTGAGGAGGCTCAGCCGATCGATGAAGAGCACGCCGTCGAGATGATCGACTTCGTGCTGGAGACATACAGCACGCAGTCCCGAGACCTCTTCGATCACCGGATTGCCTTCCAAATCGCGTGCCCGCAACACGATGCGCTCGGCGCGCTCGACGTCCGCCGTGAAATCAGGCACCGAAAGGCAGCCCTCCGACCACACGAGCTTCCCCTCGAAGCTCTGGAGCTCCGGATTGATCAACACCGTGGGCTTGCGATCGGCGTCTTCTTCGGTCCATTCGGTATCGACGACTACCAAGCGGATCGGTTCGCCAATCTGCGGCGCGGCGAGCCCGATGCCAGGCTCGTCGTACATGGTCTCGAGCATGTCCTCGGCGAGGCGCCGGATCTCGTCGGTGATCGTTTCGATTGGCTCCGAAACCCGCCGCAGACGCGGGTCGGGAAACTGCAAGACATCGAGAATCGCCATGGGGATGCGAGCTTAGCGAAGGAGGCGCGGCGTGCGCTCAGAGCATGTGCACCGGATGGGGATCGACGGCGATGCGCACTTCGCGGGTTTCGAGCTCCCGCGCCCGTTCCGCGAGTGCCGCTCCGATCTCACGCAGGCGTTTTTCCTCGGACGTTTTGACCAGAAGCTGGACGCGTTCGCGGTCGCGCAGCCGGGCCAGTGGAGCGGGCGCCGGCCCCAGAATCTCGATCGACGGAACCAGTCGTTCGCGACTGGAGGACGGGGGAGCCCCGCCGTTCGTCCCGGCGAGGTCCCGCGCGAGGGTGGCCAATTGCTCTGCAGCGGCGCGCGTCACCTCGGCGTCCGGCGCACTGACGAGCACTCGCAGGAGCTGGCCCACGGGCGGATACCCCAGCGCTTGGCGCTGTTCCAGTTCGGCGCGGTAGAACCGCTCGTAGTCGTGCTCCACCACCGGTCGGATGGCGTAGTGGTCGGGTGCGAAAGTCTGGAGGATGACCCGCCCCGGTGCGCCACCGCGGCCCGCCCGCCCCGCCACCTGGGTCAAGAGCTGGAAGGTGCGTTCGGCGGCGCGGAAGTCCGGATGGTGAAGCGAAAGATCCGCGGCGATCACTCCGACCAGGCGGACGCCGGGATAGTCGTGACCTTTGGTCACCATCTGCGTGCCGATCAAAATGTCGAGCTTTCTCGACGCCAGCGCCGACAGTACGGACTGGGTGGTGCCGCGCCGCGCCGCGCTATCGCGATCGAGACGCGCGACGCGCGCCTCCGGGAACGCTCGGCGCACCTCCTCTTCAAGGCGTTGAGTGCCAATCCCGAGCAGCGCGGTTTCTGGTGCGCCGCATCCCGAGCACGCGTCGGGGGGGCGCTTCTCGAAATCGCAGTAGTGGCAGCGAAGCCGCCCGTCGTGTGCGTGAAAGACCAACGAGACGTCGCAGTGTTCGCAGCGTTCGGCGTGTCCGCACTCGAAACAGAAGACGCGAGTCGAGAACCCGCGCCGATTCAAGAAGAGGATCGTCTGGGCGCCGGCACGAAGCGTCTCGGACATCGCCGCGTGGAGGGCGCGCGAGAGTACGAGCTTGCGGCCGCGCGGCAGGAACGCGCGCTCCGCCTCGAGATCGACGATCTCGACAGCGGGAAGCGGACGGCCGCCGATGCGACGCGAGAGTACGAGCCGACGCAGCTCGCCTCGTTCGGCGGCGTAGCGGGTCTCGAGGGAGGGTGTCGCAGAGCCCATCAGCAGGGGGCAGCCGCTCTCAGCCGCCCGGCGCGCCGCGAGATCGTGGGCGAGGTAGCGAAACCCCTCTTCGTTCTTGTAGGCGGGGTCATGTTCTTCGTCGATCACGATCAAGCCCAGGTTCTCGAGCGGAGCGAAGAGCGCCGAGCGCGCGCCGATCGCGATCGGCGTTCGGCCGCGCAAGAGGCGGCGCCACTCGCCGATGCGCTCCCCGGGCCGCAGGCCGCTGTGTAGTACGGCGACGCGGTCCCCGAAACGCGCCTCGAGGCGCGCCAGGAGCTGGTGGGTGAGGGTGATCTCCGGGACCAGGACCAGGACTTCGCGCCCCGCCGCCAGCGCCTTGGCCGCGGCGCGCAAGTAGACCTCGGTCTTGCCACTGCCGGTCACGCCGTGGACGAGGAAGCGCTCGAAGCGCCCGGCGGTCACCGCCGCTTCGATCTCGTCGAGGGCAGCCCGTTGCTCGTCGGTGAGGGTGGGGAGCGCGCCGCTCCCGGCGCCCGCGAGCTCTCCGGCGCTTTCGCGACGGCCGCGCGGCCGCGCTTCGAGGCGCACCAGGCCGCGTTCGCGGAGCGCTCGGAGCGCGGGGCGCACCCCGCCGAGTTGCGTCTCGAGTTCGCTCACCGGAACCGCATCGGCTACGCCGATCTGGTTCAGCAGCGCGGCCTGTTTGGGCGCTCGCGTCAAAGACGCGACCGCGGCAACGAGGTCGACCCCGGGCGCGAGGGCAGCCCAGGACACGGTGGGTTCGGCAACCGGGGCCCGCTCCCGCTCAACGCTGCGTAGCAGCCCTTCGCGCTCGAGGCGCCGCGCGAGGCCGGGGGTTCCCCCAGCTCGCGTCCAGCCGGCGAGGCTGAGCGGCTTGGAACCGCCCTGGAGCGCAGCCAGCAACGGGCGCAAATCCGCGCGTAGCGCCCCCCGCGTGAGGGCTTCACGCCCGCGTTCGCTGAGTTGGAGATAGCGCCCCGGACGTGGCGCGGAGCCGGCGGGGAGCGCGCTCGCGAGCGCCACACCGAGGGGGCAAAAGACGTCGCGAGCGGCTTGCTCTAGGATGCAAAGCCAACTTGAGGAGAGCACGGGCTCGGCATCGAGGACCTGGGCGATTGGGCGCAGCTCGCTGCGTGCAACGCCACCCGAGCGAACCACAACCCCGGTGAGGCGGCGCGGGCCAAAGGGAACTACCACACGACACCCGATCCGGGCGCGACCGTGCAAGCGCTCCGGAACCCCGTAGTGAAAGGTCGAAGCCAACGGGATCGGTAGCGCGACCTCGACGATCTCCGAGAAACCCCCATTCGGCACGCCTCGAGTGTACCCGGGACGCGCGCTCGCCGGGGCAGCGGGTGGCCGTGCGCTCCCGGGACGGGGGGCTCGCCCTCGAGGTGAACGGAACTTGGGCGTCCTGGCGGCGACCGGGTCGCAGCGATACGGGCTCGGTGTGGGACGCGCTCGCGGTTCCCTTGCTCGCGCTTCCCGCCCCGCGCCGGCGCCAGGCCCGGGTGCTGATCCTGGGTTTGGGGGCGGGAAGCAGCGCTCGGGTCCTGCGACGCTTGGCGCCCGAGGCGCGCATCGTGGGAGTGGAGCGGAGCGCCGCGGTGTTGCGCGTCGCGCGCGCCCGTTTCGGCCTCGACCCGCTCGCCGTCGAGGTTCACCTCCTCGACGCGGAGGGCTTCCTCGCGCGGACCCGGAGGCGCTTCGATCTGGTCATCGACGATGTGTTCATCGGTTCGGGCGCGGCCCCCCGAAAGCCCGCCTGGCTGCCCCGCCCTGGCCTCGAGCGAGCTGCGCGCCGCATCGCTCCGGGCGGCATTCTCGTCTCGAATAGCCTCGACGAAGCCGCACAGGTGCGGGCCACCCAATGCGAGCTGTGGCCGCACGTGCTTGAGCTCCGCGTCGAGGGCTTCGACAACCGCATCTTCGCGGGCTCGCGCCGGCCCCTGGACGCGCGCCGACTGCGCCGGACCCTGGCGTCCGAACCCTGGTTGGCGGAGATCGCCCGGGCGCTGAGGATCCGGACCCTCGCGCCCAGAGGTGGGACGTGGCGGGGACATTGACAGCGGCCGCCGCTCTGAGCCTGGCGGCCTGGCTGTACCTGGTCTTCGTGCGGGGCCGTTTCTGGCTCGCCGATCAGCGTCTGGAAGGCCTCGGCGCCGAACCCGAGAACTGGCCGGGCGTTGTGGTCCTGGTGCCCGCCCGCAACGAAGCCGATTGCCTGGCTGAAACCCTGCCCACGCTACTCGATCAGGACTACCCGGGCTTTTTTCGCGTGCTGTTGGTCGACGATGAGAGCGACGACGCGACGCCGACGATCGCCGGTGCTTTGGCGCGTTCTCATGCGCGCGGTCACCGGCTGCAGATCCACCGCGTACCGCCGCGCCCGCCGGGCTGGGTCGGGAAAATGTGGGCGCTGGAGACCGGCTTGCGGGCCGTTCGCCAGGCCGGCTTGCGCGCCGAATGGGTGCTGCTCACCGACGCCGACGTGGCGCATCCTCCGCGGTCGGTCCGGCAGCTCGTCGCGCACGCCACGACCGAACGCCGCGATCTCGTGTCCCTGATGGTGAAGCTCCGCTGTGAACATCAAAGCGAGCGGCTCCTGATCCCCGCCTTCGTCTATTTCTTTCAGCAGCTCTACCCGTTTCCGCTCGTGAATCGGCCGGCGAGTCGCGTTGCAGCGGCGGCCGGGGGCTGCACCTTGGTGCGCAGCGATGCCCTCGCGCGGGTCGGGGCCTTCGCAACGCTTCGTGCCGAGATCATCGATGATTGCGCTCTCGCGGCCCGTGTGAAGCGGCACGGCTCGCTGTGGTTGGGCCTCACCGACGCCGTGCGCTGCGTGCGGCCCTATGGCGGGCTACGCGGCGTGTGGGAAATGGTGTCTCGCACCGCCTTCACCCAGCTGCGTTGTTCGCCGCCGCTGCTGCTGCTCGCTGTCGTGGCATTGCTCGCGATGTACGCGCTCCCTCCGCTCGCCGTATTGACTGCGCCCTGGCACGGAAGCTCGGCCGCCGCCGTCGCAGGAGCGGGCGCGTGGTTGTTGGCGGCGCTCTCCTGGAGCCCCACCCTGGCGCTCTACGGGCGCTGCCCAATCTGGGGCCTGGCCCTCCCGGTGGCCGCACTGCTCTATACCGCGATGACGCTCGACTCGGCGCGTCGGCACTGGGTTCGCCGCGGCGCCGTGTGGAAGGGGCGGGCGGGTGCCGGGGCGGAGCCCGCGGCGACCGCACCAGAAGATGCCCGACCATGACGAGGGTGTCGGAGAGGTCGTCGATCTGGGTTGCAACCGCACTCCCCTTCGAGGCGCGGGATCTGGCTCGCGCCCTCGGCGGCGAGCGCGAAGCGACCGGTCGCGGGTGGTCGAACGTCGGGCGCCTGGGGGAATGTCGGGTGCGTCTCCTCGTAACCGGTCCGGGGGCGGAGCGCGTGGAGCGGGCCGCGGTCGCTCTAGCCGAACGCGAAGCGCTCCCCGCCATGCTCCTCACGACGGGCGTCGCCGGCGCCTTGCGCCCGGAACTCGGTGTCGGCGAGATCGTGGTGGCCAGCGCTGTTTGCGATCGCTCGGGCGGGTCTCCCGTCGCGACCGATGCGGCCTGCCGCACCCGTGCGCGCCAAGCACTCCTCGCGACGGGATTGCGCTGGCGGGAAGGTGTGTGCCTCGGCGTGGATCGCGTCCTTCCGGACGCGCACGCGAAGCGCCGCGCGGCCGCCTCGACTGGCGCCGACGTCGTTCAGATGGAGGATCACGTGTGGGCCCGGCAGGCGGCCAGTTGGGGCATTCCGTTTCTCTCGGTGCGCGTCGTGCTCGACGCCATCGATCAGGCCATTCCCGCTGCCGCTCTGGCTTTTCCTTGGCGCGGTCCGGGCGCTGGCGAGGTGGCGGTGACGCTGCTGCGAAGCCCGCAGATCGCCCCTGCGCTGGCGAAGCTCGGCGCCGCCCAGCGGCGCGCGCGGCGCGCCCTGGCGCGCTTTCTCGAGGTTTTCTTGGCGTCCTCCCGCGGTCCGCTGCACGCCGATGAGCGCAGGGAAGGGCTACCTTCGCCGCCGTGACCGCCCGCCGCGTCCCGCGCAGCAAGACCCGCTCGAAGCGCAAAGCCGTCCGCCGTACCGACGCGCGCAAGCGCCTCACGCCGCGCAAGGAGAAGCGGGGCCTCGCGGCCGACGAGGTTCGGCTCGACCTCGCTGATCCCGCGGTTGCTGAATTGAAGCGGGAGATCGCGAGCGCTGGGGGAGCCGCGATCGGCGCCTATCGAGAACCGCTCGCCGGTCGGCCGCTGCTCCTCGCCTCACTCCCGCTCGAGGCGATCGAACCGACGCCTTTTCAACGCGACCTCTCCCCGACCCACACCAAGCGCCTGGCACAAAAAATCGAGGAAAGCGGCTCCTTTCTGGATCCGCTGATCGTTGTGCGTGGGGCCCGGGGCGGGTTTTGGACACCGAACGGGCGTCACCGCCTCGCCGCGGCCAAGGTCCTCGGCCTGCGGCAGATCACCGTCTTGATCTCGCCCGATGAAGCGCTGGCCTTCAAGATCCTCGCCCTCAACACGGAGAAGGCGCACAACCTGAAGGATCGGAGTCTCGAAGTGATTCGCATGGCCCGGGCTCTCGCCGAGCGGTCACCGCGCAGCGGGGAGCGCGATTTCAGCGCCGAGTTCGAGGCCCCGGAGCTTCTGACCCTCGGCATCGTGTACGAGCAGGAGGCGCGTTTTGCGGGGGGCGCCTACAGCCCGTTCCTCAAGAAAGTGGACCGCTTCGGCGACGGCACCCTGCGCAAGGGACTGCGCGAGCGCGAGGGCTACGCGGCGCGGCTCCTCGAAATCGATCGCCATGTCAAAGAGATCGTCGCGGCACTCCAGCGCCGGGGCTTTCGCTCGCCGTATCTGCGCAACTACGTCGTGGCCCGCCTCAACCCGGTGCGCTTCCATCGCGCCGCAAAGGGCGACGACACCCCCCCCATGCCGCTCCGTGCTGCCCTCACCCGCATGGCCGCCGCCGCCAAACAGTTTGACGTGGACGCGGTCAAGCAAGGCGACATCGCGCTGGTCGCGGCCGTGAGCTCGGACTAGTTCCCCGCCATCTTCTTGAGATCGGTCAGGACGAGCTTGGCGACGGCTTTCAGGGTCTCGAAAACGCCCTCGCCGCTGGTGGCGCAAGCCTCGAACTCCAAGACGCCGCCCGGATTCAGCATCTTGCGCATCTCGTCCAGGGGCGCCGCGTTCGGTAGATCGCGTTTGTTGAACTGAACGACGTAGGGGATCTTCTCGAGTTCGTAGCCCTGCTCGCGCAGGTTGATGCGCAGGTTGTCGAGGCTCTCGACGTTGGCCTCCATGCGCTCCACCTGGCTGTCTGCCACGAACACAACGCCGTCGACGCCCTTCAGGATCAATTTCCGGCTGGCGTCGTAGAAGACCTGTCCGGGCACCGTGTACAGGTGAAAGCGGGTTTTGAAGCCGCGGATCTGTCCCAGCGCCAAGGGGAGAAAGTCGAAGAAAAGCGTCCGCTCCGTTTCGGTCGCGAGCGAGATCATCTTTCCCTTCAACTCGGGATTGGTCTTGCTGTAGATGAACTGGAGGTTGGTGGTTTTCCCGCACAGCCCGGGGCCGTAATAGACGATCTTGCAGTTGATTTCGCGCGACGCGTAGTTGATGAACGACATGAGCTATTCCGAAA
>CAZTOE010000009.1:0-7205 GCA_964615045.1 uncultured Spirochaetales bacterium | reverse complement strand
AAGAGCTTGTCGATGTCGTCGTCCGTGATCTCGGCGAAGGGGCTGCCCCCGCCGCTGCGAGCTCGCTCGCTCTTCTTTTGGATCTCCTCGAAGAGCCGCGCGAGTTCCGCGGTGGCTTTCTTGACGCGCAGGCGCACCAATCCGAGCGAACTGCGCTCGTCGAAGATGACAGAGAGAATGATGCGGCGCGCGACCAGCGTCATGTGGAGATTGTCGCGCTGCCCCTGATGAAAATGGATGGGGAACTCGTCCTCGCCGATGAGCTTGGCGAGCCCGCCGGTCGCGGCGACGCTGCCCGCGGTGAGGGACGCGAGGCTCGTCGTGTCGAGGCCCCGGATATCGCCCGCTTCGGCGAGGAGCTGACCGTTCTTGTCGACGACGAAGACGCTTTTGGCGTGGGCGTCGCGCGCCAGCCGCTCACACACCGCGAGGACCCGGCGGTAATCGTCGTCGTAGAGCACCAGTTGAGTATCGACGATCGGCATCTACGTCCGTAACTGGTTGAAAAAAGTGGTCTTCGAGACCGAAAGGTACCCCGCGTCGGCGGTCCCCAGCAAGCTCAAATAAACGCTTGGGAGAGATCGGCGCCGCCGCGGGGCGCCTTTAGCACCGTCACTCCATCTCGCGACGATTCTCGATCGAGCGCCCGACTGTGACATGGTCGGCGTACTCGAGGTCCCCCCCCAATGGCATGCCCGAGGCGATCCGCGTGAGCCGCACGCCGCTGCTGCGCAGGCGGTCGGCGAGGTAGTGGGCCGTGGCGTCCCCCTCGGCGGTGGGATTGGTAGCGAGCAGGACTTCGGCCACCCCGCCGCCCCGCACCCGCGCCTCGAGCTCGGCAATGCGGAGGTCCTCCGGGCCGATGCCGTCGATCGGCGCGAGGGTCCCCCCCAAAACGTGGTAGAGCCCGCGGAAGCGGCCCGAGCGCTCGATCGCCGCCAGGTCCGCGGGCTCCTCCACGACGCACAGGAGCTTCGCCTCGCGACGGGGATCCCGGCAGATTGCGCACGGCGAGGTGTTCGTCAGGTCGAAGCACCGCTCGCAGAGCACGACCTCTTTCTTGAGTCGAAGGATGGCCTCGGCCAGCTCCTGGACCACGGCGTCGGGCGAGGAGAGCAGATGGAACGCGAGACGGGTCGCCGATTTCTCGCCGACGCCGGGAAGTCTTTTGAGCGCCGCGATCACGCGCTCGATGGGGGGAGATTGATGCATCAGATTCTGCCCTAGCCCAGGCCTCCGAAGCCGATCGGACCGCCCGGACCTCCGGGAAGCGGGAGCCCGCCCGCGACCCGCTGCATTTCTTCTTGGACCATGCGTTGCGCGTTCTCGATGGCGGCGTTCACGGCGGCGGCGACCAGATCCTGAAGGAGCGCGTGGTCGCCACCCTCGAAGAGCGAGGAGTCAATCTCCACCTTGAGGACGCGGAGGGCTCCCGAGGCGACCGCAGTGACCAGCCCGCCGCCCGCACTTCCCTCGACGGTGCGCCCGGCGAGCTCCCGCTGCAGGTCCGCCAGACGCTGTTGGACCCCGCGCGCCTGCTCGAGCAGTTGTTGCAGGTCCGGTGCGCTCACGGTTGGTCTCCTCTCCCCACCACCCCACCCAGGGGGCGGATCTCCAGCACTTCGCCACCCAGAATCTCGAGGGTTCGATTGACGGTGGGGTGATCGAGCGCTTCTCGGCGCAGGCGAGCCCGGCGTTCTTGTTCATCGCGTGGTTCGCCCACCTGGGTAACCCGCTCGGGTCCGATCACCTCGAGCCGCGTCGGCGCGGCGAAAAATCGCTCGAGGAGGCTTTCGAGATCGACGCGGCGCCGCTCCAGCCGGTGGGCAGCAAAGGGCTCGGAGACTGCGATGCGGAGTTGCGCGCCTTCCCGTTCGACGAGGCGTCCGGCCTGGAGCGCGGCCCCGAGGCCGCGGTCTTCTTGCACGACGAACGAGCAAAGGCGTTCGAAAAGCTCGGACCCGGTGCCTGCGGCGTCCGTCTCGGCACGAATTTCGGTCCGGATTTCCGTCGCCGGCGTCGCGCCGGCGTCGCGGCCCTCGGGAGGCCGCTTCGCCGCGGGGCGTTTGCCGCTGGCTCGCGTTGCGGTGGGCGAGCGGTCCGGGGACCTTCCGCCCCGTGGAGCTCCACCGGCCGGACCCCCGTGACTGCCACCGGGGTCATCGCGGAGGTTCGCTTCCCAGGTCTCCAGCCGCGCGAGGAGCTGTTGGACATCGGTCCCCGGCGCCAGTGTGGCGAGCCGGACCACGGCCATCTCGAGCACGGCGAAGGGCTGCGGGGCCCAGGTGAGATCCTCGAGCTCTTTGAGCAACCCTCGAAACATGCGACGCAGCCGCGTCGCGTCGGTTCGACCCACCAGCGCAGTAAGGGCCTCGCGTTCCGCGTCGCTGGCTTCCACCAGGCCTTCGGCGGCGGGCGCGACGGCGAGCACTACGAGATCGCGGAGAGTGGCCAGGAGCCCGTCGGCGAGACGTTTGGCCTCGATGCCCGCTTCGGCGGCGCGCCCGCAAGCCTCGAGGGCGGCCGCGGCATCGCCGTCGACACACGCTTCGGCGATCGCCAGCAGGATGCGCCGGTCGATCAGGTCGAGGATCTCGGCCACCCGGGCGTCGTCGACCTCGGCTCCCCCTGCCGCGACGATCTGGTCGAGCAGGGTCAGGGAATCGCGCAGCGAGCCATCCCCCTCGCGGGCAATCTCGGCCACGCTGCGTTCGGAAATCGCCACATCTTCAGCGCGCGCCACCTCCGCCAACCGGCGCGCGATCTCGCTGCTCGGGAGCCGTCGCAGGTCGTGGCGCTGGCAGCGCGACAGAACCGTGAACGGGATCTTTTCCGGATTGGTCGTCGCGAAAATGAAGAGGCTGTGCGGGGGGGGTTCTTCCAGCGTCTTCAGCAGCGCGTTGAACGCGGGCGTCGAGAGCATGTGTACTTCATCGACCACGTAGATGCGCCGTTTACCCGGGGTCGGCGCGTAGCGCACCGCTTCGATCAGGTCGCGGACGTCGTCGACGCTGGTCCGGCTGGCCGCGTCGATCTCCTGAACATCGGTAGAGGTGCCCGCGGCGATCTCACGGCACGACACACAGGTGCCACAGGGCTGGTCCGTCGGCCCCTTCTCGCAGTTCAAGCCGCGCGCCACGATGCGTGCGATCGTGGTCTTGCCCACGCCGCGCGGGCCGCAGAGCAGGATGGCGTGCGGAACGCGATCCTGGCGAATCGCGTTGCGCAGGGCACGGGTAACGTGCTCCTGGCCTGCAACGTCGTCGAAATCCTGGGGGCGCCATTTCCGGGCGAGAACTTGGTAGCTCAAGGGGGATGCCTCGGTTTCGACCTGGCGAGGAAACGGAGGCGTCGTGAGGGTCCTCGGTCGCCTTCGCCGTCTCTTTCGAATTCCTCTCGGCTGCAGCGAAGGGAGATCGCAGGGCGCCCCCGCCCGCCGCCGCGCTCCCGCTACCGCTGCTCCCTTCCGGGCCTGACGGAGTTCACGAAAGTTCGACTCGAGCGGGACCCTGCGATCACCCCTCGCCGCAAGGGCAAGAGAGTAGCGGATCCGGGGGCAGGTCCTGGTGTGAGACCGTCTCGGTTCCTGCTGCGGGATTCCCGGGCGGCCGCTTGCGCGCTCGGAGTCGTGTAGAAGGAGGCCACGATCTCCTCGGCGAGAAAGCGATGCCCGGCCGGCGTGAGGTGCCCCACACCGTTGAAGTAGAGCTCGTGGATCTGATCCACGTTGAGCTTGCGGCGCCGGAAGCGGTCCGCGAGCGAGACGAACGGGAGGCCCCGCTCCGCTGCGAAGCGCCGCAGCTCGCGGTCCGGCCACTCGAAGTCGTAGCCGCCTAGGCGGAAGCTCCACTCCGTGCGAGACGGCTGCGTGTAGAACGCCAAGGGAACCGCCGGGATCGAGACGAGGCGAAGGGCAATGCCGTGCTCCTCAGCAAAGCGCTGCGATTCCTCGAGAAGGGCGTGGACGAGCGCGACCGCAGCGCGCGCCTGCTGGGTGGGATGCTCGCGGAACACGAAATCCGAAAGCCCGAGACGGCCGAGCTCGATCCCAACGCCGGGCGCGTGGGTCGTCGGGGGCGACTTCTCGAGGCGGTCCGCGATGTCGTTTCGGGCCTGGGCGAGCAACTTGGGCGTCAACCAGTGGCTGCGCAGGATCAGAGGTGCGAGCAGCGGGAGGGGGAGGTGGTTGAGGTCGAGTCGCCGGACGAACGAGGAACGCAGCCGTTTGCCC
Source organism: uncultured Spirochaetales bacterium (assembly GCA_964615045.1). Classification (GTDB taxonomy): domain Bacteria; phylum Myxococcota_A; class UBA9160; order UBA9160; family PR03; genus JANQRO01. The sequence continues at coordinate 2,974 of CAZTOE010000009.1, read as the reverse complement.
CGGGGATCGAGCGAGAGCGCACCCTTCTCGTCCAACTCGTAGAAGAAGTACCGATCGCGTCGGAGCGGCATTCCCGAAGGCAAAACGTTTCGGTAGTCGTTGCCAAGGAAGAGGACGATCACCGCCTCATCGATGTCAAAGTGACGCCAGGCGTACTTCAGGAGCTCGAGATAGTGGGCCGGCCCGATGTTCGAGATGCCGAAGGCCATGGCGGTGCGATCCGGGCCCGGGGGAGAGAGCGCTGCGAAGCGCTGGTCGAGCAACGCGCCTGCAGTGTGTCGCGACGGGACGCCGATGCCGAGCACGAAGCTGTCGCCGATCAGGGCGACCTTGTGCCCGCCGGAACTCGAGCGCGGGCGGGGGCCATGCCAACCGAAGTGATTCATGACCTCGTTCGCGAAGCCCTCCTTCCTGTAGTAGATGCGTCCATACGGGACATGTGCGTAGGTATGGACGCTCGGCACCAAGCCGAGCGCCGCGACGCCTTGAACGAGTGCCTCGGTCGAGACGACGAGATACACCGCGAAAACGAGTCCGCGCTTGACGCGCGTTCCGGACCTACGTCGGCCCAGCGCAAGTGCAACCGCTGGGACGGCATAGATCAGAGCACCTCGGAGGTCTGGATCGGGGCCCCACGCCGTGAAGACGCACGCCAGATACAGCACTGTCATCGCGGCCAGAAAGACGCTCAACCCGCCGAGGACCAGGTCTATGCGTCGTTCCGTCCCCATCGAGGTCTGGTCTGGCCTCCCGGCGGTGGAGCACGCGGGCCCCAATGGCCCGCATCCGGTGGGGTTACGCCGACGCGTCCGCCGCGAGCTTGCGGCTCGCCCGCTTCAGGCCGCGGCGGAACAGATTCTCCGCAGCAGCCTTCGCCTTGAAAACTCGGCTCGGCGTCCGGTGATGCGACATGACCTCGCTCTGGAAGGCGGGGCGCCTCGAGATGCGAGAGAACCATACGTGGAGCGCGGGGAAGTTCTGGCGAAACGGGTCGCCGCACTCGTCCAGGCGCAGCACCTTGATCGACCAAATGATGTCGGCGATCGAAGGAGCATCTGACCACCGGACCTCACGGCAACGGGTGAGGCCCTTCTTGCCAAGCGCAAACCGCACGCGCTGCGCGCAGGGGGCGGCGTCGAAATGGAAGAGGTGAAGCCCCTCCCGAAGTGGAAGGGGTGAAGCCCCTCCAGTTGGAGGACGAGAGCGCTCTTCGGATTCTCGATGCGCGGCATGGCTCGCTCCCGATTGACTCGGCCCGTCGGCTCAAGGCCCACATTCTAACCCGGCCTCTCCTTTGCGGGCGGCCCGCCATTGCGGCCGCGTCCGGGGAGGAACCTCGCGCGCTCCTATGGTAGACCTCCGCCCCGGATCCACGGCGAACCCTACCCTGAGAGGCGCACCCATGAGCCAGTCTCCGCCCATCATCTACACCTGGACCGACGAGGCCCCGGCCCTGGCGACCATTGCCTTCCTCCCGGTCATTCGAGCCTTCGCCGCCGCCGCGGGAGTCCCGGTCGAGACCCGAGACATCTCGCTGGCCGGTCGCATCCTCGCGGCCTTTCCGGAGCGGCTCCGCCCCGAGCAGCGAGCCCCCGATGGTCTGGCCGAGCTGGGGCGTTTGGTGAAGACCCGCGAGGCGAACGTCATCAAGCTGCCCAACATCAGCGCCTCGATCCCGCAGATGAAGGCGGCGATCGCCGAGCTCCAGGCGAAGGGCTACGACCTCCCCGAGTATCCCGACGAACCGAAGACCGAGGAAGAGCGCGAGATTCGAGCGCGCTACGACAAGGTGAAGGGCAGCGCCGTGAACCCGGTGCTTCGCGAAGGCAACTCGGACCGCCGCGCCCCGAAGGCGGTGAAGGAGTACGCGCGGAAGAATCCGCACCGCATGGGCGCCTGGCCCGACGGTTCGAAAACCCACGTCGCGACCATGACGGGCGGTGATTTCCGGCACAACGAAAAGTCGGTCACCCTCGCCGAGGCGACCACCGCGCGGATCGAGCACGTCGCGGCCGACGGCACCGTCACCGTTCTGAAGGACGACCTCGCGCTGCAGGCGGGAGAGGTACTCGACGGCACGTTCATGAGTAAACGGGCGCTGGTCGCCTTTCTCGAGGCGCAGCTCGAGGACGCCAAGCGCGCCGGCGTACTCTTCTCGCTGCACATGAAGGCCACAATGATGAAGGTCTCCGATCCGATCATCTTCGGCCACGCCGTCCGCGTATTCTTCAAGGACGTCTTCGCCAAGCACGCCGCGACTTTCGAGCGCCTTGGCGTCGATGCGAACAACGGCTTCGGCGATCTCCTCAAGAAACTCGCGGGACTGCCCACGGCCGAACGCGCCGCGATCGAGGCCGACATCGAGGCCGCGTACGCGAGCGGGCCGTCGCTCGCGATGGTCAACTCCGACAAGGGCATCACCAATCTCCACGTCCCGAGCGACATCATCATCGATGCGTCGATGCCCCCCATGATTCGCGACTCGGGAGGCATGTGGAACCCGGAGGGGGAGCTCCAGGACTGCAAGGCGGTGGTTCCCGACAGCAGCTACGCCGGCGTCTACCAGGCGGTGATCGAGGATTGTCAGCGCCACGGCGCCTTCGATCCCGCCACGATGGGGAGCGTCTCCAACGTGGGGCTGATGGCGCAGAAGGCCGAAGAGTACGGCTCGCACGACAAGACCTTCGAGATCCCTGCGGATGGCACCGTGCGGGTGGTGGACGCCGCCGGCTCCGTCCTGCTCGAGCACGCCGTCGAGGCGGGCGACATCTGGCGTGCTTGCCAGACCCAGGACGCCGCGATCCGCGACTGGGTCAAGCTGGCCGTGACGCGCGCGCGAGCAACGGGTGTTCCTGCCGTCTTCTGGCTCGACGCCGACCGCGCCCACGACGCGCAGCTGATTCGTAAGGTCGAGGCCTATCTGGGCGATCAGAACGGCGCGGTGTACGGGGTCGCCGTCAATGGCGACGGTTCG
>CAZTOE010000008.1:0-37652 GCA_964615045.1 uncultured Spirochaetales bacterium | reverse complement strand
ACGAAGTCGCCGAACTGCGCCTCCCACATCGTGAGCGTCATCGGCGCGGCGAGCGAGTAGCCGTACTCGAAGCCCAACACGGCTGCCTCGGACAATAGGCTGTCGTAGACCTCGAAGCGGCCTTGGTTCTTCGAAAGGTGAGCCAGCGGCACGTACGCGGCCGCGGAGTTCTGATCGACCAACACCGCGTGGCGCTGGCTAAAGGTGCCGCGCGAACTGTCTTGCCCCGAGAGCCGCACGCCATAGCCCTCGAGCAGCAGGGAGCCAAACGCCAGCGCTTCCCCCATCGCCCAATCGATCGGGACGCCCTCGGCGATCGCCTTGGTGCGCTTGTCGAGAAACGGGCGGAGCTTGCGATGCACCTCGAAGCCGGGCGGAACCGTGCCGATGCGCTCGGCGATCGCCGCAAGCCGCTCCACCGTGACGCCGGTCTGGATTTGCTCCGCCGGCCGCCTGCGCGAGAAACCACTCCACGCGCCGCGCGGCTCGTAGGGTTCGTCGGGGCCGGGCGGGAGCGTCTTGATGACCTGGAGCGCCTGCTGCAACTGATGCTTGAGATCTTCCTCGATGTGGCGGGCACCCGCCTCGTCGAGCACGCCCTCGTCGAGGAGGCGCTTTGTGTAGAGCTTTCGCACCGGCTCCTTCTTGCGAATCTTTTCGTAGAGCACCGGTTGCGTAAAGCTCGGCTCGTCTCCCTCGTTGTGCCCGTGGCGCCGATAGCAGACCAGATCGATCACGACGTCTTCCGCGAAGCGCTGTCGGTACTCAAATGCGAGTAGAGCGGCGTGCACGACGGCATCGGGATCATCGCCGTTCACGTGCAGCACGGGGATCTGGATCATCTTCGCCACGTCGGTGCAATAGAGGGTCGAGCGCGCCTCGTCGGGCGACGTGGTGAAGCCGATCTGGTTGTCGATAACGACGTGAATCGTGCCACCGGTGGAGTAGCCGCGCAGCCGCGAGAGGTTGAGCGTTTCCGCGACGATCCCCTGCCCCGCGAACGCCGCGTCGCCGTGGATCAGGAGCGGGCAAACCGTCCGACCGCGCTCGTCGTCCGCTTGCCCCTGCTTCGCCCGCGCCCGGCCTTCCACCTCCGGATTCACCGCTTCGAGGTGCGATGGATTGCCGGTGAGCGACAGATGGACGCGCTGACCGGAGCGGGTTCGGCGATCGGTGGAGAACCCCTTGTGGTACTTCACGTCGCCCGAACCAAAGGGCGACTCCACGTCTTCGATGTCTTCGAACTCCGAGAAGATCGACTCGAAGGATTTGTCCAGGATGTTGCACAGCACGTTCAGCCGACCACGGTGTGCCATGCCAAGCACGAACTCGCGCACGCCGTACTCGGGGGCCCGCTCGACCAGGGTATCGAGAAGCGGGATCACCGCTTCAGCGCCCTCCAGCGAGAACCGCTTCTGCCCCAAAAACTTGGTGTGGAGGAAGTTCTCAAAGAGATCCGCAGCGGAAAGCTTCTCGAGAATGCGCTCGCGTTCGTCCGTGGAGAGCTCGGCGCGGTTGCGATTCTCCTCAATGCGTTGCTGGAGCCACAGCTTGCGACCGGGATCTTGGATGTGGAGAAACTCTACGCCGACCTTGCCGCAGTAGGTCGCGCGCAACCGTTCGAGGATTGCGGCGAGGGTCTGCACCGGGCCGCCCGGCAGGTCGCCCGCGATGAACGGACGCTCCAGGTCCTCATGACCGAGCCCATAGTGCCCCGGATCGAGCTCGGGAAAATACGCCCCGGTATTGTCGTCCAGCGGATTGAAATCCGCGATGCGGTGCCCCCGCGAGCGGTAGGCGTGGATCATCCGCAGGACGCGTGCGTGTTTTTCGGCGTCGCGCTGATCCAGCGTTCCCGCGGCCTTGCTTTCGGCCGCCTCGAACAACGTGGCCCATCCCGGGTCGACCGAGGTCGGGTCCACCTCATACCGCTGGCGGATCTCCTCGACGGCGGCGGCGTTGATTCCGAAATCGGCGAGAGGTTGCGGCGGAGGTTCCGCAGGCGATTCGGGCGAGGGGGCCGCTCGGCGCCCTTCAGATTCCATCGCGCTCTCCTGCAAGCCGTTAGCGGCCAATCGAGACGGCCCGCGCCGCCTCCGGGTCCGTCTGAGCTGGCTCGGGGCGAGTGGACTCAGAAACGCGGTGCTGATACGGGGCCGATCGGAGGCGTTGAAGCTACAAGAACCAGATCGGCAGTTCCATGGCCTAATTGAGACGGATTCGCGAACGATCGGATTCAGCCTCACCGTATCCGCAGGGGGACGCGGGCCGGCACCCGAAAGAGCGAGCGCCCCCACTCCACCGCCTGGGGGTCAAAATCGATCTGACGGCCTCGCGTGCGCGCCGCCCAGCTACCGATCGCGACCTGGGCCTCCATCCGGGCGAGGTGCGCGCCCAGACAGAGGTGCACACCGCCTCCAAAGGACAAGTGCTCTCGGGCATTGGGTCGCTCGATATCCAAACGGTCGGGAGCAGTGAATTGTGCCGGGTCTCGGTTCGCCGACCAGAGCATCGCCCACACCTCGGTATCGGCGGGGAGCTCATGGTCGCCGAAGCGGACGTCCTCGTGAAGGATGCGGACCGTGGCTCCGATCGGGCCGTCGAAGCGCAGGCACTCCTCCACGGCTCCGGCGATCCGTTCGGGGCGCTCGCGCAGCTTCGCGAGCTCGGCGGGGTAGCGCAGCAGGGCCATACACCCGTTGGCGATCAGCCCGATCGTCGTCTCAAAACCGGCGATCAGGAGTCCGATCGACTGCACCAAGAGCTCCTCGGGACGGAGTCGATCGCCGGCCTCCTCGGCCTCGATGAGATGACCCAGCAGGTCGTACCGGCGCTCCCGGCGGCGGCTTTCGATCAGCTCCTGGAAGTATCCGGCGAGCGCGGCTCCGGCGCTCTGAGCGCGCTCGATGACTGCGGGCGCGGCCAGGCTCCCAGCGAGGGCGTGCGTCGCATCGGCCGTCCATCGCGTGAACGAAGCTTGGTCCTCATTCGGCACACCCAGCATCTCGCAGATCAAGGTGGCGGGGACGGGCAGCGCGAGATCGTTCACCAGATCGAACTCATCGGCGGCGAGGATCGCGTCGAGTCGGTGGTTGACGATCTCCTGGGCGCGCCCGCGCCACTGCTCCGCAGCGCGCGGTGTAAAGGCCTTGCTCACGAGTTTGCGAAGTCGGGTATGGGTGGGAGGGTCTTGTTCGAGCATGAACTGCCCGCCACCCGCCAACACATCCTCCCGACGGCGCGGTGCGCTGCCGTCGCGGTGACGGACCCCGCAGCGCACTTCGCGCAGCAGCCGCGCGCAGTCTTCGTAGCGGCTGAGACGCCAGAATCCTCCGGGCGTGCGGTTGACGGGAGCCGCCTCGCGCAATTGCCGCATCGCGGGATGAGGATCCGCGCCGGGATTCGGCTGGCGCGGATCGATGCCGTACCACGCCGCTTCGGGGGGCGGCAGCGAGCCCGCAGGAGAAGCGGTCTTCGTCGGCGGGGAGGAGCTCACGGAACCTCGGCGTTGCTGGCGCTGCGCAAGGCGTCGGCATAGTAGCGCCCACCGCTGCCGCGGCCGTTGCGCAAACGGGCCCCCCCTATTCGGAATCCAGAGCCGCTAGGACCAGATCGGGCCGCTCCATCGGAACCAGGTGCCCGGCGGCGACGTCGACGATGCGCGCGTCCTTCATGGCGGCTGCCAACGCCTCGTAGCGCGCCCGAACGAAGTTGCCTCGAGCTGCCCAGACGATGGTAGTGGGACAGGGCACCGTCTTCGCTGCGCCAAGTACGTCGACCCTCTCACCGGAGGCGAAAATTGCAGCCTCGACGGGCCCCGGACATTTGAGGCTCACGCCCCCGCCTGGATCATCGCGCAGCCCCTCGCGTACGTAGAGATCCAGGGCTTCCGGGCGCCAGTGCTCGAAGAGCGGCCGCCGCGCAAAGTGCGCCCGCGCGCTCGCGCGGTCGGGCCAATGGGACCGGCGCCGGCGGGCCGCTTCGATGAGGCCCGCGAGACGCTTGGGTCGATCCGGGTCGACGTGTTCCTCATCGGGGCACGGAGGCACGACGGGCTCGATCAGCAGCAACTGCCGAAACAACTCGGGCCGCTGCGACGCGGCGAAGAGCGTCGTGGTTGCACCGAGCGAGTGCCCGACGCCGAGGCCGATCGCGCCGAGACCGATCGGGTTGGCTCCCGCATCGCGCAGGATCGCTTCAGCGACCGCGATCAAATCATCGGCAAAGGTCTGCCAGCGGTAGACCGAGAGATCCTCGCTTTGTGTGGAGTCGCCGTGACCCCGCGCGTCGATCCCGAAGACCTGGTAGCGGTCGCGCAAACCTGCGGCGACGAGGCCCAGGGTGGCCGCGCAGAAGCCATTGGCGTGGTGGAGTAGGGCGGGAGGTCCCTCGCCACCCCAGTCGGTCAGTGCGATGTCGACGCCGGAGGGGAGGCCGAGGCGGCGCTTTTCATACTGAAACGGCAAGGGACTCTCCGGACTGGCGCACCCGACTCGGTGCGAAGCGCGCGGGGGGCGCCGGAGCGTAGCGACTTCATCGAGGAGCGGCGGGCGGCTTGGCGCTATTCTGGGGCGATGCACATGACGGGCCCCGAAAGCAACCCGACCGACCTCCAGCTCGGATCCGGCGGGTTCGGAGAACACCTGCGAAGCGCCGCTGTCGAGCGACTCGAGCGCTTCGAACGCCGCGTCGAAACCCTCGAGGGACGGCGGCACGCGGCCGTTGCGGTGACGCTGATCGCTGGCGAAGAGGAGAGACCCTGCTTCATCCTGACGCGGCGGACTGCCAAACTGCGCCGCCACGCCGGCCAATGGGCCTTGCCCGGAGGTCGCCTCGATGCGGGCGAGACTCCGCAAGAAGCCGCGCTCCGCGAACTCGAAGAAGAGGTGTCGCTACGCCGTGCCGGACACGACGTGCTCGGGGTCCTAGACGACTACCCGACCCGCTCCGGCTTCGTGATCACTCCGGTGGTGGTGTGGGGGGGTCTGGGTGCCGAGCTCGCACCGGACCCCCACGAGGTCGCGGCCATCTACCGCATTCCGTTAGCGGATCTGGAGGCACCCGAGATTCCGCTCCTGCACTCGATCCCGGAAAGTGACCGCCCCGTGATCGCCATCCCGGTCGCCGGCGCCCGGGTGCACGCGCCGACTGCGGCAATTTTGTACCAGCTGCGGGAAGTCGTTCTGCGCGATCAAGCGACCCGCGTGGCCCATTTCGAACAACCGCTCTTTGCCTGGCGTTAGAACCGTTCGAAACGCTCGTCCAGGCCCTCCGCGGCCCTACCTCGAAGGGGAGCTGCGCGGCGATTTCGACCGCTGGATTGCCGAGACCGTGGCCCGTCACTCGCCCCCACTCGAGTTCCGCGAGATTCGCCGCGGCGTCCAAGCGCTTTCGTCCCTGTACCTGGAGCGCCGTGCCGGCGCGGACCTCGCCTCCCGCGCCAGCGAAGGCGCCGGCAAGCGAGCCGCCCTGGCAACCTACTACGCCCCCCTGCACTTTCTCGCCACCTGCTACGCCCTCGCGTCGCTGCAAACTGAGCCGCAGGCGATCGGAGTGGCCAGCTGGCCCGCTCCTCCGCTGCGCATCTGGGACTTGGGCTGCGGGACGGGGGCCGTCGGCGCCGCGCTCGCGCGCGCCTTTGAACCCAGCCCGGAGGTGATGGCAATCGACCGGTCCGGGTTCGCCCTGCGCGAAGCCCGCCACACCTATCGGGCTCTTGGCGTTTTCGGGCGGACCCGGCGCGGCCGCCTTCCGACGGCGCTCCCCAAACCGAAAGCGGGCGACCTCTGGGCCTTCGGCTTTGCGTTGAACGAATTCGACGAAACCGCCCGCGCCGCGACCCTCTCCGCGCTCGACGAGGCGCTCAGTTGCGGCGTGCTCCTTTTCGTAATCGAACCCCTAGCAGGCCCGGTAACGCCGTGGTGGAAGGAATGGTGCGAAGGACTCGCTCCGCACGGCGTCGAAGCCCGCCTGACCAAACGCAGCATCGCCCGTCCGGAATGGCTCGGACGCCTCGACCGAGCTTCGGGCCTGAACCACCGGGTAGTGGGTGCGCGCTTTCTCGCGGGTCCACTGCCGACGGCCCGGGAGTTCGACGCCATCGGCCCGAGTGGCTGAGCCCCGCGTTTCGGTACTGCTCCCGGTGCGGGACGCGGAAGGCACCCTGGAGACCTGCCTGCGCAGTGTGGTACGCCAGCGCGACCCCGCCTTCGAGTGTGTGGTGGTCGATGACGGCTCGCGCGACCACAGCCGCACCATCGCTCTTGGCTACGCCCGCCGCGACCCGCGTTTCCGCGTCGTGGCGACGCCAGCCCGCGGGATCGTGGCGGCACTCAACGAAGGCCTCGAACATTGCCGGGGTCGTTTTGTGGCGCGCATGGACGCCGATGATTGGATGCACGCGCGACGCCTCGGCGTTCAGGCCAATCGGTTGGAGGAAGACCCCGGACTCGCCGGCGTGGGTTCCCACGTCCGGATCTTTCCGCGCGGGACGTTGCGCCGCGGGCTGCGCGACTACGAAAAATGGCTGCTCGGCGTTAGCGACGCGGCCGCGGTGCGGCGCGAGCGCTTCATCGAGTGTCCACTCCCACACCCGAGCTGGATGCTTCGCCGTGAGGTCTACGCCCGCTACGGCTATCGCAACGTTGCCTGGGCCGAGGACTACGACCTCCTGCTCCGCACCGTGGGCGATGGTCTCGAGTGGGATGTGATCACACAACCCCTGCTCGGCTGGCGCGAGCACCGAGGACGATTGTGGCGCTCGGACCGGCGCTACGAAGTCGCGAGCTTTCAGGCGTGCAAAGCGCACTATCTGGCGCGCGGCCCGCTGGCGGCGCGGTGCGAATACACGCTCTGGGGATACGGCGAGACCGGAAAGGCCCTGCGCCGCGCGCTCGCATCGTGCGGCAAGCACCCGGCCTTCATCGTCGAGCTTCACCCGCGCCGCATCGGCGAGCGCATCCACGGAGCACCAGTCGTCGCCCCTGACCGGCTTCCCGGTCTGCCCCGGCTTCCGCTCCTTGTCTCCGTCGCCGGAGCGGGCCCGCGGCGCGAAATCCGCGCGACTCTCGAAGCCTTCGGTTTCGCGGAAACCCGCGACTATTGGTGCACAGCTTGATCGACTAGCGGATCCCCGCCGCGAATGAGCTTCGCACCTCGGCGCGCAGCGTCGCGTCGGTCATGAAGTCGATCGTCGTCATCGCCATCGCTTTGGCCCCGTCGAGCGCGGCCTGCAGCCCTCGCGGCGAGGCTGCGTGCTCGGCGAACTCGGGGTGGTGGATGCTGCAGCTCGACGGCGCGGCCGCAATCATGGGATGGATCGACGGCACACGATGGCTCACGTTGCCCATGTCGGTGGTTCCCTGCACGCCGGGCGGCAGGGTCTCGAGGGGCCGGAACTCCCGGCCGAGCGACTCGGCGTTGTGCTGATAGCGTTCGGCCAAGGGCCAGCTCGTGCGAAGTTCCAGATAGTCGAGCTCGGCCCACTCGGTCTCGAGCTCCGCGCCGGTGGCAGCGGCACCGGCTGCAAAGCATCCCTCGACGCGCTTTTTCAGCGCCGCCAATGCTTCGGCGTCGCGGGCGCGCACGAAAAAACGCCCCGCGGCGCGTTCGGGCACGACGTTGGGCGCGTCGCCCGCCTCGGTGAAGATCCCGTGGATGCGTTCCGATGTGCGGATGTGCTGGCGCAGCTGGGCGATCGCCTGGTATGCGGTCACGAGGGCATCCAGGGCATTCACGCCGCGTTCAGGCATCGCTGCGGCGTGGGAGGCACGACCGGTGTAGCGCACCGTGACGTCGCCCAGTGCGATGGTCGGCATCGTCACGAGATCGTAGCCGGCGGGATGCACCATCATGGCGGCCTCAATGCCCTCAAAGGCGCCGGCCCGCGCCATCACCTCCTTGCCACAGCCGGACTCTTCGGCGGGTGTACCCAACAGCGTCACCCGCCCCGGCAGGCGCCGGCCCAACGCGGCCATCGCGAGCCCCGCCCCGAGGGCAGCCGTGGCGATCAGGTTGTGACCGCACGCGTGGCCCACAGCCGGGAGCGCATCGTACTCGGCCAGCACCGCCACTGCGGGACCGGCGTCAGAGCCGAAACGGCTTCGGAAGGCCGTCTCGAGGCCGAAGCAGGGCGCATCGACTTCGAGACCCTGCTCCTTCAGGACGCCGACGAGGAGTGCCGCCGCCCGGTGCTCGTGAAACGCCAGTTCCGGGTGTCCATGAATCTCCAGGGCGACACCCTCGAGCAGCTCTCGACGCTCCTCCACCGCGGCGCAGGCCTCGCGCTTCAATGCTTCCGCCCCCGAACTCATGCCTCACCTCCCCGCGCCAGCAGCGCAATCCCCTCCCACATCGAGAGCACGCACTCCGTGTTGCCGTGAGTGTCGACCAGCGGCAGGTGTCGGTAGCCGCCCAGCGCCATCAATTTGAAGACGCCGCCCAGCGTAATGAGGCGACTGGCGGCCTTGACCTGGGCGTTCATCAGGCGCGCCACACTCAGATCGCCGAGGCGCACAAACGGTTCGTGGAGAGCACGCAACACGTCGCGTCGGGTGCAGATCCCCTGCGGTGCACCGTCGAAGAAGCTTACGATCACGTAGCCCCGCCGTCCCGCCCAGATCTTCTCGAGAGTCTCCGCCCCCTCGTCTTCGATCGAGCCACCGATGGGATCGTGCCCGAAGGGGCGTTGGCTGCGAATCACCTCGACCCGTTGATCGAGCACTTCGCGCACTTCCGCCTCGAGGGTACTCGGCTCGCGAAGCTCGGCGACGAAGGGCGCCGACTTGTCGCCGTCGTAAAGCGCGATCAGGTAGCGACACACATCGCGGACTGAAACCACCCGCTGCAGACGCTGCGCGCCGTCGACCACGAAGATGTGCCGGCGCGCGCCGCCCAGCCGGGTGCGGGTGAAAAGCAGCTGTACGCCTTCGAGTAGAGACGCCTCGGTCTTGACCGCCGCCAGATCGTCGAAGGACGTCATCACATCGCGGACGCGGAGCCCACCCAGTAGCTGTTCCCACACCAAAAGGCTACCGCCATGCGCATCGACTTCCGCCATGTGCTCACGAACCGCATCGTGGCAAATCCGCACCAGATCATCTTCAGCGAGAGCACCTACGAGACGACCGTCCTCGACCACGGCGGCCGCTCCCCGTTGTCGCCACCACATGCGTTGCACCGCTTCCGAAAGCGGCGCGCCGGGTTCCACTTGGTCCATTGCATTGCGAGTGTCTGGCGCGGAGAGGCAGCGGATCGCCCCGAAGAGCCCCGGTGACATCCCCTCCACCTGGCGCCACTGCCCGTTGCCTCGCGTCACGGCGGGCAGTGTCCGCTAACCGGGGCACCGGCTGCAAGTCCACGATGGGCCGACGTCCGCTCCCGAACCGCGCGAAGCGGTCCGGCTGCCGCCGCGAACCTTGTTACAGGGACACCTTGACCAGGGAGATCTCCATCGAGCCGAAGCCCGCGATGGGCGTGCGGATCTGGACGGGGAGCCCGGAAGCCTCGTCGACAAAAATCTCGAGCTTCAGGTCCTCCTCGTCGAGCTCGCCCGCCACGGGATGCGCCCGAACCTTGACCCGCCGGGTCACGGTCTTGCCGGAGCGCGTCTCGACGCCTTCCCCGGTCGTCAGGCGATAGTCGACGCGCACCCGCTCCCATCCCTTCGGCTGGAGGTCTACGCGGTAGAAGGTCTTGCCCGAGAGCACGCAAACGCGTTCCTCCCGACCCTGTGCGAGCGCTTCCGACGAGGAGAGCCTCACGAGGATCGCCGCTGGATCGGACACGACCTCGCACCCGTGCTCAGCGGGTCGGAAATCGTGGAAGGACTCACGGACCTGGACGTGCGTCCAGCGATCGGGATCGAGCTGGCCCTCCGAGCCATCGGGCTCGATCCGGACTCGGTGCGCTCCGCTTTCGGTAAAGCGGTAGATCTTCTTGTCCGGACGCGGTCCCGACGTGAGCTTGGTGAGGCGTTCGACGGATCCGTCGCGCGGGTCAAACCACACGCGCATCGTGGAGGCCTTTGTCCAGAACAGGAGCGGGCGGAACCAGGTTCTGACGTCCGCAACCCACGTGCTGCGGCGCTCGGGCGGCGGACTGAGCGCGATTTCGCCGCCGACTCGCCCGAGGGCGTTCTCGGCTTCGTAACTCAGAGCAGTCCAGTTCAAGGCCGCCGGCGGCGTCGCTGAGCGGACCGGCAGCGCGAAACTGACGCACGCAAAGGCGAGCACCACGACTGCGAGAGCAATGCGATCGGGCAAGCGCATTTCCTCGTCTCCCACCCGATTTCAATCGGGTAAACGGAAGCTGGGACGGTGTTGAAGGCGCGGAACTTCGCAAGCGGGTCGCGTCAATGCCAGACCCGCGGGGAACTCGGTGCAAGAAGCGCCGCTAAGGGTCCGGAATGCCATCTGTCAGATCCCACGGGGAACGCGGAGCGCGCTCGAGGCTCCGCGGTGCACCGCACTCAAGCTACCACGCGACCCGCTCTGTCCTTCTCATCCCGGGTGCGAGGCGCGGCGGTTTCGCACGCGACGCGGCTTTCGGCCACCCGGTAGATGCGGTCCGCCACCCGAATGAGGGCGGGTTGATGCGAGATCGCGATCACCGTGGTGTGCTCGGCGAGTTCTTGAACCGACTCCCAGATCCGATCCTCGCTCTCCGCATCAAGGGCGGCGGTTGCCTCGTCGAGGATCAAAAGCTTGGGGCGGTGGACGAGGGCGCCCGCGATGCCGATGCGTTGGCGTTGGCCGCCCGAAAAGAGCGACCCGCGCTCGCCGACGACCGTGTCGATGCCTTCGGGGAGCTGGCTCACGAACTCCCACGCTCCCGCTGTGCGCAAGGCACTCTGCACGTCGGCTTCGGTCAGCGCGGGATCGCCCAGCGTCACGTTCACGCGAATTGTTTCGTTCAGCAGGGTCACCTCTTGGGGCACGTAGCCGACGCATCGGCGCCAGCGATGGAGATCGATCTCCGGCAGCGGGACGCCGTCGATCCGCACCTCGCCCGCTGAGGGCTGCACGAGCCCCATGATCAAATCGACGATCGTCGTCTTGCCGCTGCCCGAAGTCCCTACTAGCGCCGTGATGCCGCGGGCCGGAATCTCCAGGTCCACATCCTCAAGCACCGTTGCTTCGTCGTACGTCACATGCACACCGCGTAGCTCGATGCCGCGCTCGAGCGTGGGGGCGCGATCGCCGCTCCGCTCGACTTCGTATTCCGCCCGCTCGATCATGTCGCGCATTGACCAGAGCGCACTCTCTTCCATCAGAAAGGTCTGGTACTTGCGTTGGACCCGGCTCAGACGACTAAGCGTCCGAACGAACAGAAGGCCGAGTAGGGCCAGGCTCGAGAGGGGAAGCGCGAAGGCGGTGATCGCCACCAGGAGACCAAGTGCGATCAGCGTGTATACGACGGGTTCCTGGAGGGTACGCAGGCCCTCCTGCGCGACGATCCGCCGCCGCAGCTGGCGGTTCAGCCGAAGGGATCGGTCTTCCAGAAGCTCGGCGAACGCAGCCTCGCGCCCGGTGCCCTTGATTCGTTTGACCGCTTGGAGTGTGTCGTTGAGCCGACCGAGCAGTGACTTGAGTAGCTCCGTCTGTTTCCGCCCGGCTCGCGCGGCCATGCTCACGAGACCAGAAAGCGCCAGCACCGTAACGAGCGCGAATCCGGTCGCCGCGAGGGTCGCTTGCCACGACACGGCGAGGGCCAGGGCGGTGTAGATCGCAGCGTCGACCACGCCCGCCGCCACCAGGGCGAGGCTGTTAAACGCAATCGAGGCCCGCTCGGCCTCGCTGGCCATCGCGTTCCCCGCAGCGCCCACCGGCTGCCGTGTGAAATAGGACCAACGGGCCGCGAGCAGCGCTCGCAGCAGATCCAGCCGCAGGTCGGTGGCGATGCGGGCCACCGTGTAGCCGACCCTGCGGCGCGTGAAGAGCAGGATTGCCCCGCGCAGCCACAGGGTGGCTACGAAGACGAGCGTCAACGGAACCAGTGTGGGCTCGATGCCCACCCTCTCGAGCTGGGTACGGACCGTCGCCTCAAATGCGGAGGTCGGAGCTGCCGCGCCCTCCGGGCTGGTCGCCAGGCTGAGCAGAGGCATCAGTGTAGAAAAACCGAGGCCCTCGGCGGTCGCCGCCAGCACCAGGCACGCGAGGACGATCGCGCTCTCGCCGGGGTAGCTGCGAAGGAAGTAGCGGAGCGATCGCATTGGCGCCGCCACCATAATCGACACGGCCGGCGCGGTCGATCGCCGCCCGTCCTGGGTTCGCGAGCCAGCGGGCGAGAGCCTACCCGCCGTCACCCAGGGGGGCGTCTCCCTCGACCAGGGAATCAGCCCGGGGCGCTAGCCCCCTACCGCGCTGGCGGCAAAATGATCGAGGGGCTTGCGGGCACCTCGGCGACGAGCAGGATCGAGCTCCAGTAGGTCGCAGAGAGTCGCAGACGTTGACAGACGAACCTTCCCGCCTTCCGGACCACCCGCGGCGCCCGCAGCGTGGCCCAGAAGTACGAATTGGGCTTGATCTTCACGCAGCCGTCGAGCTGGCAGACCTCAAATCCCGCCCTCTCGACCGCTTCCCGAAGCGTCTCGCGAACGAAGAAGTTGCAGTGGGTCTGATCGGTCCAGTGGGCGGGGACCAGGTTGTAGGGGCGCAACGCATTGCTCAGATCGCAATCGGGCACCGAGAGAATCAGTCGCTTCCGCGTACAGCGCAGGATCTCCCGCAGCGCCTCTTCGTAGCGCGGGCAGTGCTCCAGGACTTCGAAAGCGACCGTACAGTCGAAGGCTTTGTCGCGAAACGGAAGGCGGGGCGCGTCGCCCACGCAAAACCACCCGGCCGGGTGGGCGCGCCACTCTGGATAACGCGCGATGTCGAGACCGATGGCGCGGAAGCCCTGCTCGCGCAGCCAAACCGTAGCAGCTCCCCGGCCTGGCCCGAGATCGAGAACCGAAGAGCCGGGCGGCGCGAAGCGCCGGATCGCGGACCGGTGCTCCTGCCCAAGCGAGGTACCCCAGTCGTCCTGGTGAAGCACGGGAGGGGCTGCGGTCGAACTGGCTGAGGAGACGGGCCTACGGTGCGACATTGCTACGGTTTTAAAATGGTAGGGCGCACCTCGGTTCGGGTCGACGGCGGCAGGAATGGGTTGCGATCACCGCGCGTCCTGCTGGTGCCCGATTCGCTGTTCTGGGTCACGGGCGAGATCGCGCATGAGATCGCGCGCTACAACACGGGCTTCGAGTTCACGGTCTGTCCATCGCAAGGGCTCAAATGGCTTTTCCGGCGCCGTCCCGCGTTCCCGGGCCGCTTCGACCTCGTCCACTTCCTCACGCCCGAGCTCTTTGAAAAATGCGCCCCGCGTTTCGACGCCGGGGTCGCAAGGGTGGCGACGCTGTTTCACGCCGAGCGGCCCGAGCACTTCGAGTGCGTGCGCGGAAGTGACGCCGTCATGACGGCGAGCAAGCAGTGGCGCGAACGACTCGTCGCACGGGGCATTCCGCCCGAGAAGGTCTTCCTCGTCCCGCTCGGGACGGATCCGGAGCTCTTCCACCCGCCGACGCCCGAGGCACGTCGCGAGCTTCGTGCCGAGCTCCGCATCGGCGCCGATGCCTTGGTCGTCGGGTTCTGTGCCAAGCGCTCGAGCGACGTGGCCGGACGCAAAGGGGTCGACGTGTTCGCGCGCGCGATGGAGGAGCTGGGCCACGAGCTGTCCGGCGTGGTGGCCCTCCTGATCGGTCCCGGCTGGACAGAGTTTGCCGCCGAGCGGTCGCGCGCCGGGGTGGAGTTCCGATGCCTACCCTTCCTTCTCGAACGGGAGAAGCTGGCGCGGGTCTATCGAGCTCTGGACCTCTTCTGGGTCACCTCGCGGATCGAGGGCGGGCCCGCTCCGCTCCTTGAGGCCATGAGTAGCGGCGTCTGCTGCCTCACGACCCCCGTAGGCATCGCGGAGGAAGTGGTGGAAAACGGGCGAAATGGCTTTCTCGTGCCTTTCGACGCTGCTTCGCGTTTCGCCGAAGTCTCCGCACGGCTCGCCCACGACGCGGACGGAATACGGGCGATCGCCGAGGCCGCGCGAGCCGCGATCCTCGCGGAGCGCTCCTGGCGCGCAACGGCCCCTGCGGCTGGCGAGCTCTATCGGACCGTGCTGGAACGGAAGGGATTCGACGGCCGCCGCGAAGACGTTTCAGGGCCCCTGGACGCCCACCTCGTACCGCAGGCCATCGCCGCACAGGAACATGCCGGCTTTGCGCGCTCGCTCGCCAAGATGGGCGATCTGGAGTCCGCGGCGGCGTTTTCGCGCGCCGCGCTGCACATGGACCCGTTGAACCCCGAACGCTGGCGCCATTGGATGTCGATCGCCTGGCAACGCGCCCGACGACGACGACGCAGAGCACCGCGCTCCCCGGGCTAGCCGCTCTCCGGCGACCCTGCGGCCCGATCGACCCTCCCAATCCGCTCGCGGAGAGCGTCGCGGAGCCATCTGAGCGTGGGTCGATGACCGCTCGGCCGCTCGGTGAAGCCGTGGCGCATTGGCCGGAATAGCATTTCCTGCGAATAGGCCGCGCTGGGATAGTGCGCTGCGAGGTCTTCGCGGACGAAGAACGCGTTGACCCCGGAGATGCCGCAACACACCAGGCGATAATTCGAGAGGTGGCGGACAAAGGCGCTCAGGGACGCGCCGACGTAGTCGCCGCTTTCACCCCAGACGTAGTCGGGATCGTACGAAACCGAAACCGCCAGCGGAGGGCGGAACTTGGCGTTGTACTCGACACAGAGAACCGCGGGTTGAAAGTGCCGGCTCGCCGCCTCGGCGACCCACAGGTCGTTGCCATCAATGTCGAGCGAGAAAAAATCGACGGTCTGGGTGCCGAGCCAAGCGCAGCTCTCATCGATCAGTTCTACGATGTTGTCCCGGTCTACGAAGCGATGCAACAACCGGAGCGGCGAGTCGGAGTGGTCTACATAGGGCGTCAGGGACGAGCGAATCGCACTGATGTTCTCCGCATCCGCGTCCACCCAAACGCCGCGGTAACCCGAAAGGAGCAAGTGGTGGGTATTGTTCTCGAGGCCGAAGCCGCAGCCGACTTCGATGAACGTCCCCGCGCGTTGCGCCTCGGGCAAGCGGCCCAGCAGGTGTTGGACGATGCCGTCCTCATCGCACTGGCTGTACACCTTGAAGCCGTGCAACACGGGATTATCCGGCATCGCGCCGCGTACCGCTTCGAGCTCGAGGTTGATGGCGGCCTCGATCGCGAGCGCGTCGCCACGCCACTTGATGCGTTTCTTCCCCGGTTTCTTCCCGGGTCTCTTCCAAAGCCCCATCCTCAACACGCCTCCCCCGCACGGGCGAACGTTCTGAGCTTGGCACAATGAAACTCGAACGGATACTCGGTCGCGTCTTTCTGATGCTGATTTCCGCCACGATCGCGTTGACTCTGATCGATCGGGTGAGCGTGTATTTCGTCGACAGCCGCTCCCCGATCGAAAGACAGTTTCCCGTCGAGAACTACCGACATCCCAAGCCCTATGTGATGTTCGGAGGGCAGCCCGAGCCGGGCGGTGCCGAGACGAAACCGGTCATCCGGGGGCTCGAGCTCGGAGGCCCGTCCGACGCAGGGGGACTTAACGCCCTGGGCTACCGCGGACCCGCGCCCCGCACCGAGAAAGCGCCTGGCTCTTTTCGAATCTTCATGCTGGGCGGCTCCACGGTCGTGGCGGGCGACCCGCCCATCGCAGCACTGCTCGAAGATCTGCTGCAGGACGACGGCATCGCCCAGGCCCGCGTCTACAACTTTGGCGTGCTCTCTTCGGTTTCCGGCATGGAGCTGGCGCGACTGCTGTTCGAGGTATCGGGATTCGCACCCGACCTCGTCATCTTCTACGACGGCGGCAACGACATTCTCCATCCGTACAGCTGGGATCCGCGGCCGGGATACCCGTTTAATTTCATCGCATTCGAGAGCAATCCCTTGCTGCAGCGCAACCTCGATCAGTACCCAAGCCTCGCGGCCTTCGCGTTCGGCAGCAACATCTTGAGGTGGCTCTTCCCCTCGGCGTTCATCGAGCGTTTTGTCCCCATGCGCGAGGCCCGCGAACAGGCGGGTTGGGGTACCGACACCTGGCGCGCCGCAATCGCTTCGATCTACTTGGACAACCTGATCAAGGCCGATGTGGTGGCGCGTGCGTTTGGCGCGCGGTTTGCGGCCTTCTTCCAGCCTCTGATCTACTTCAAACCCCATCTCGCGGCGGAAGAGGAGCCGTTCGTTGACCCGGAGAAGATCGAGCACGTCCTCGATGTGCGGGAGCGGATCATCGCGGGGATCGAACGCGCGGAGACTGCCGAATCCGCGACGATCATTGACCTGAGCGGACTCTACGAGGACACGGGCGAGTGGGTGTTCACGGACGAAATCCACACCCGGCAGCCGAGCAAGCCCCTGGCCGCGCGCGCGATCTATCGGCATCTTCGTGCCCTTGACCTGCTGCCGCCCGCGGCCGGCCCCGGCGTGGGGTCGGCGCAGTAGACGCCAAACCCGCGGCGCTTTGTTAGGTTGCGGGCGCCGATGCGACGCCAAGGGAGGATCGGCGTGGATAACCTCGTGAGACGCCTTGCTCGTCGCGTCTGGAAAACGGTGAGCCGCCGCGGACTGCGACTCCTGTTCTGGCTCTCGGACGACCGCAAGCGAGCCATCGAGCGTTGGCTGCGAGGCAAGGAAGAGCTCCGCCGGCTCGAAGGCGCCGACTTTGTGGTGGTCTCTCATCCCAAGAGTGGCCGCACATGGCTGCGCATCATGCTCTCGCGTTATTTCCAGCTCCGCTACGGGATTCCCGAGCGCTACATCCTGGGCTTCGACAACTTCCACAACATGGACGCGCGCGTTCCCAAGGCCTTCTTCACGCACGACAACTACCTGCGGGACTACACGGGTCACGGGGATTCAAAGCTCGACTTTCTCGACGCGAAGCTCGTGCTGCTGGTGCGCAAGCCCCAGGACGTCGCGGCATCGCAGTTCTTCCAGTGGAAGTATCGGACCCGCGCCGCCAAGAAGTGGTTGAACCGCTACCCGGCCCACGGCTCCGAGATCTCCATGTTCGACTTCGTCATGGACGAGTCGATCGGGTTGCCGAGAATCGTCGCGTTTCTGAATGAATGGGCGCGGGCGCTTCCGCAGCTCAAAAGCGTCCTTGTCGTGCGCTACGAGGACATGCGAGCCGATCCGGAGGCAGAGTTCGGCCGCATCGTCGAGTTCGTGGACAGTCCCGCGGACGCCGCGCAGGTCAAGGGGGCAGTCGAGTTCGCCTCGGTCGCGAACGCGCGGAAGCTCGAGGCCCGGGACCGCTTCTGGCGAAGCGGCAGCCGCCTCAGACCGGGCGACCCGGCCAATCCCGACTCGTACAAGGTGCGCCGGGCCAAAGTCGGCGGATACCGCGACTACTTCGACGACGAGCAACGGGCCCGGATCGACGCGTTCGTCCGCGCGAAGCTCTCCCCCGTCTTTGGTTACGGAGATGAACCCCCGGAACCCGAGCCGAGTCAGTAGCCGGCCTTCGCCTTGCCCTTGAGACGGCGCTTGATGCGCCGCCAGACACCGCCCTTGTTCACCACCACGATGAAGACCTTGCGGAGCGAGCCCTCCGGGCAGGTGAGCTCGCGCACCCCGTGCCAGGAATGCCCGGTCGTCGTGAAGAGTGCGCTCCGATTGCCCATCATCTCGACCGTCTGCGAGCCCTGGAAGTCCTCGAAGGACGGGTTCGATTCGCGCGGGAAGCGACCGCCGTCATCGAGGATGACGGTCTGGCCCCCCCACGCCGGGTCCCAGTCTTCCGGGGTGTTGAAGTAGAACAGGTGCGACCCCAGCTTGCGACGCGAGTCGCAGTGGGGCGAGACCGAGCAACCTGCGGGTGCGTAGTGCCAGTGGAAGCCGAGCTCGAGTTGTCGGTGACCGAACATGCGCCGCAGAAATCGACGGTACCGCTTGCCCCCGAGCTCGGCGAGAAAGGCTCGCCAGGCCGCCGAAAGATCCACGCCTTCGTCGTACTCGAGCGTGTAGCGGTCGTGACTCGCCTGGCCGTGCTTTCGCTTCACATCAAAACTCGGCGTGAAGCGCGAGACCTCCGGAAGGGTGGCGCAGAGCGCCTCGAAACCCTGCTGCGTGAGCACGCCTTGGGGATTCAGCCAGGGATAGGGCTTAGCGCTCCGGAAGTGCCGGGGTTCCAAGCCCTCGAGGCGATCGAAGTCGAGGTAATTCATCGCGTCAGCGCTGCAGGCTAGTGGATGAGTCCGGTCGCGACGAGCCCGCCGCGCGCACCAGTTCCGCCGCGTACGCGGCGATCTGGCCGTAGCCGTAGGGAGAGGGGTGACAGATATTGTCCTCTTCGCGGTTCACGAGGTTGAAGGCGCTCCAATCGACATCGGCCTTCGCCAGATCTCCGATGACTAGATCCGGGGGGAAGCGGCCGCGGTGCCCGGCGATCAGTTTCGAGACGCTCCGCGTATCGAGGTAGTTGCGCGGGATGAACAAGACCACCGGGATCACCCCTCGCGAGTCCGCAAACTCGGCGTAAAGGTCGAGCAACCCGAAGAGCCCCGCGCCGACAGCTTCCGAACGAAAGGTCAGGAAGTACTCGTGAACCCCGAAGACGCGCAGACGCTTCTGCAGCTTTCGGAAGTAGAAGAAGTTGGAGCGCACGGCTCGCAGGAGCGATAGCGAGTACGGAAAGCGGTGCTGGGGTTTGGCCCAAAAGTCCTCCGCGAAGGCGTGCTCGGCGTAGCGCCTCGCCCCGGCCACGTCCGCGATCGCGGCCTCGCCCGGATGCGGTGCAAGGCGCCCCCCGGCCATGTAGGGCTTGAAGCTGAACGGAGATGCCTTGTCGTAGAGCACCGGACGGTAGCGATTGAGCATCCGGTAGACGTTCTCGTACATGATGCCCAGAACTACGAACCGGGCGTGGGGATGAAGGGCCAGTTTGCGCTGCAGCCGTAGAAAGCTCTGGACCGGCCCATAACCCCCGACGCCGTAGTTCGCCACCGAGGCCCCGAGCAGCTGGGCCAGCTGCGCCGGGTAGGTCTCCCCGCCCGGGACCTCGGCTCCCTGCGTGTAGGAGTCTCCGACCACGACCACATCGGCGGTCAGACCGTCGTAGCCGGGATAGCTTCGGGCGCCGTGGGAGTCGACGTCGTACGCGACGAGTTCTCCGAGACAGTTCGGTTCCTCCACGGTCGCGGGGCCCCGCGGATCCCAACCGAGGACCGGGTCCCCCGGACCGTTGCGGAACGCCTCGAGCGCCCTCGGGGTCATGCGCGCGAGGACCGGGACACGGTGGTCGTACAAATCTTCCGCCAGGTAGTACGTCGCGAAGGCAATCCCCTCGAGAACGAGCCACACCAACCCGAGCAGAACCGCCGCAAACGCGACCCTCTTCACGGCAGCGAGTCCCGGCCGCGATCTCCGCCGCTGCGCTGTGGGCGATCCTCCGCGTCACCGGATCGGGACCAGCGCCTGAGCCGGGCAAAGGAGTCTCCGATCGCCATGATCCGGTCCTCGCCGGGTCTGGCGATCGGGTGTTCCGCGATGATCACCCCATCCCGAATGCGAGTTCGAATGCGAGCTCGAAAGCGAGGGCGAATGCCGAGACTGACGTCAGTGCTTCGCCTCACGGTCGCAGCGCCGCCGAAGACGCGTCCGGGAAGATCGCCTGTCGATAGCCGTCGAACATGCGTTCTGGGCTGAACTCCCGCGCCCGCGCCCGCAGGCGATCCGGGTCCGCGGGAGCATCGAGCGTCTCGGCGATCGCCTCAGCGAGGGCCTCGGGATTTCCCGGCGGAGCGAGCCCTCCAAAGCGTCCGCCACCGAGGATCTCCGATGGACCGTGCGGGCAATCCGTGCTGACGACGGGACACCCGCAGGCCAGCGCCTCGATCAAGACGTTGGGAAACCCCTCCCATGCGGACGAGAGCACAAACGCCGCAGCGCGGGCCATGTAGGCGTGCGGATTGGGGACGAAGCCCGGGAACTGCACGTCGGCCTCGATCCCGAGGGTCCGGCACAGGCCGTCAAGGTGGGCTCGCTGCGAGCCCTCTCCCAAGACCATCAGGCGCAGCGCGCGTTCGCGCCGCAGCAGCACGAACGCGCGCAGCAGAGTCGGGTAATCCTTCTGCCGGCTGAGCCGACCGGCAGAGAGCAACACGGGAGGAGAGCCCGGCCGAAACCAGGCATCCTCTAGGGGCTCGGCTGCGCGGCGCACGATGCCGACGGCATCGACGGCGTTGTAGATCGTCGTGATGCGCTCGGCCGGCAACTCGAGCGACCGGACGAGATCTGCTGCCACGCCTGCGGAAACTGCCACGATCGCGTCGGCCCGCCGATACCAGCGGCGGGCCAAACCAGTAAGCAGTGCATCACTGCGCCCCGTACCCTTGGCCGCCTCGATCGAGAACGTGTTGGCCTCGCGGACGACGACGCGCACGCCCGACCCGGCGAGGCACCGCGCCCAGAGTGTGAGCAAAGCGTTTTTCGGGAGCGTCGTGATCAGCGCCGCCGGATCTCCACGCCGCAGGTAGTCGACGAGTGGGATCAAGCTCCGAACGAGGCGGTGGCGTTGCAGCATCCGCAGCGCGGCGCCGCGCGAGCCTGGCGGAAGACGCGCCAGCGCCGCAGCGGTCGGCAAGCTCCCACGCGACCCCAGCTCGACGATACGCAGTGCTTCCGGCACCTCCGAGAGGAGGGCGCCGCGCCGCTCGGCGAGCACGAGATCGACAGGGTGGTCGCGCTCGGAGAGCAAGCGGCCCAGCGCCAGGAGGTTGCGCTCGGCTCCCCCCCCGGGCAGGGCGTTCAGGAAAAGTGCCACGCGGCGAGGCGCGAGCGGCGCGGAATCGACCCTCGGCCGTGTCATCGGTCCGCCGCGGCGGATCTCCTGCTCCCGGTCTGCCCGGCTTCGCGCCAGGCCTGGAACATCAGCAGACTCCAGAGCAAATTGTCATGATTGCGCCAGCCGCACAGATGCTGTTGCCAGATGCGTTGCACCGCACGCGGCCGAAGCAGGCCCTCGCGCGCGAGTCGCTCGGGCGCGAGCAGTTCCGCGGCCCACCCCCGCAGCGGCCCCCGCAACCAGGTTCCGATCGGAACCCCGAAACCCTGCTTGCGGCGCTCAAAGAGCTCGGCAGGAAGGTGGCGTTTTAGGAGCTCCCGAACGACGAGCTTGCCACTGCCCTCGCCGACCCGCAGCGCCATCGGCAGGCTCCAGGCGAACTCGACCACGCGGTGATCGAGGAAGGGGCTGCGGACTTCGAGGCTCACGGCCATGCTCGCGCGGTCGACCTTGACCATGATGTCGTCGGGGAGATAGCCGGCAAAGTCGAGGAACATCATTGCCTGGAGCGGTTCCCGCACCTGCGCGCGAGCGCTCGCATCGGTGAGGACGCTCGCGGCCGGGCGGGCGCCGATCACGAACGCGCTGGCCGGGTTGCAGCGGGCGTTCATCCGGGCGTACCAGTCCGCTGCATCGGCTGCGGGAAGGGCGCGCGCGATCTTGTCGAGCTTGCCGGGAAAGCGGCGCCACTTCGGGAGGGCCGCGGCGGAGCCTCCGCGCGGGCGCAGCAGCCGCCAACCCGCGCGGGCCAACGCGTCGAGGCCGCGCCCACTGGCGCGGCGGAATGGACGGGGGAGATGCCCCCACTTCGACCAATCGCGCAGGCAGCGGTAGTAACGGTTGTAACCGCCGAAGAGCTCGTCCCCGCCATCGCCCGAGAGCGCCACCGTGACCTCGCTGCGGGCGAGCTGAGAGACGACGAAAGTCGGGATCTGCGAGGCGTCCGCGAAGGGCTCGTCGTAGAGCGAAGGAAGGCTCGGGATTACGTCCATCGTCTCGCGGTGCGTCACGTAGAGCTCGGTGTGTTCCGTGCCGAGGTGCTCCGCGACCGCCCGAGCGTGCTGCGCCTCGTCGTAGCGCGGCTCGCGGAAGCCGATCGAAAACGTCTTTGCGGGACGCTCGCTCTCCACCTGCATCAGCGCAGCGACGGTGCTCGAGTCGATCCCACCCGAGAGCAGGGCCCCGAGGCCCACGTCGGCGATCATCCGACCGGCGACCGCCTCCCGGAGCAAGGTCTCGAGCGCGTCGACGGCTTCGGAGAGCGAGCCGCGAAAGGGTTCGGCCTCTCCCCGTTCGGCCACTTCGCGGGCCGACCAGTAGACGCTGGGCACGGCGTCCTCGGGCCTGCTCTCGCGCGTGACCCGCAGATACGATCCGGCCGACAGTTTGCGGATGCCGGCGAAGATCGAAGCAGGTCCGGGAATCCAGGCGTACTGCAGCAGCAGGCCCAACGCGTCGCGGTCGATTTCGGCGTCAAAGGCGGGGTGAGCTCGGAGCGCCTTGAGCTCGGAACCGAACAAAAAGCTGCCGCCGCACCAGCCCCAGTAGAGAGGCTTCTTCCCGACCCGGTCGCGCACCAGGGTGAGTGCCCGCTCACGGCGGTCCCAGAGCGCAAAGGCAAACATTCCACTCGCCCGCTGCAGGGCCCTCGCGAGCCCCCATTCACTGATCGCAGCGAGCAGAACTTCGGTGTCCGAATGCCCCCGGAAGCGCTGGCCCTGTTGCTCGAGCTCGCGGCGCAGCTCCCGAAAATTGTAGATCTCGCCGTTGTAGGTGACGACGTAACGCCCGCACGCAGAGACCATGGGTTGCTTGCCCGCGTCCGAGAGGTCCTGGATCGAAAGGCGCCGATGCCCGAGGGCGATGCCGCACGCCCCGTCGACCCACACCCCGGCTCCGTCCGGTCCCCGGTGTTTGAGCGTGTCCGTCATGCGGTACGCCGAACTGAGTAGCGTGTCCTCGTCGAGCCGAGGCTCGCGCAGCAAAAACCCTGCGATTCCGCACATGGTGCACAAGTCTAATCCCCGTCGCGGAGCTCCGCCGGCGCAGCTCCGCGGGGCCCGGCGCCGCTTCCGGCTTTTGATTATCTTGCGGGCCGTCTCGGGGGCTCTGGGAGGGGCAGCTCATGTTCCGGACGATCGTGACCAAGTCCGTGCGGCGCATCGCGCGGTGGGGCGTCTTCTTCTTGCCCGAGGAGCGCCGGCGCGGCATCGAACGTTGGCTTCGCGGCCGCGACCAGTTCCAGAAACTGCGCCGCGCCGACATCGTCATCGTCTCTCCGGGCAAGAGTGGTCGGACCTGGCTGCGCGTGATGCTGTCGGGGTTCTACCATCACGCCTACGGTCTTCGCGGCGAGGCGCTCCTGGGCTTTGACAATCTCCACCGCAAGGATTCGCGCATCCCGGTGGTTTTCTTCACCCACGACAACTACCTGAAAGACTACACCGGGAATGTCGACTCGAAGCGCGACTTCTACGACAAGAAGGTCGTCTTGATGGTTCGTCAGCCCCAAGACGTCGTGGTGTCCGAGTACTTCAACTGGAAGCACCGGATGAAGCCCGACAAGATGTATTTGAATCACTTCCCCGCACGCGAGGAAAACGTCTCGATCTTCGACTTCACGATGCGGCCCTGCGGTTTGCCACGCGTGTTGGCTTTGATGAACCTTTGGGCGAGCGAACTACCCCATATGAAGGACGTACTCCTGCTCCGCTACGAAGACATGCGCAGCGATCCCGCGGCGGAGTTTCAACGCATCGTCCGCTTCATGGGCGGCCCGCTGCGCCGGGACTCGATCGAGGCGGCCGTGGAGTTTGCGTCGCTCGAGAACATGCGGCGCATGGAGCAGCGCGAGACGTTTCGGATGGGTGGGGGCCGCATGAAGCCGCGCGACCCGAGCAACCCCCACTCCTACAAAGTCCGCCGTGCCCTCGTGGGAGGCTATCGCGACTACTACGACGAAGCGGAGACAGTAAAGATCGATGCGATGGTCGACAGCGAACTGTCACCGATCTACGGCTACGCGAGCCCATCCGGCGTTGCCGAAGTCCCGGGCGGAAACCAGACGTGAGGCCCTGCGTCTTCATCCACACCAACGACAAGCAGTGGATCGGGGCCCTGCTCTCCCAGTACTCGCTGCGCCGGAACTCGGCCCACGCTGGCGCCTTCGACATCCAGATCCTCCACGTGAAGGATCACCGCTTCCTGTGGGACCGGGAGGGACAGACATTCCTCCGCGGCGGAACGCACCGCGTCTGGCGCATGGACGACCTTCAGTCCTTTACGCCGTTGCGCTTCATGCCGCCCCAGGTGATGGGGTACGAGGGACGCGCGGTCGTCATCGACCCGGACATCTTTGCGGTGGGCGACGTCTACGAGCTGCTCGCCCGGGACATGGAGGGCAAGGCCGTGATGGGCCGCCCACGCTCCGACAAGCCCAAGGCGAAGCCGTCCGTGGCGACGAGCGTCATGCTGCTGGACTGCGCCAAGCTGCGGCACTGGCGTTGTGAAGAGCAGTTCGACGAACTCTTCGCGTTCAAGCGCGACTACAAGGACTGGATCGGCCTGCGGGATGAGCCACCGGAGCATATCGGCTTTCTCGAAAAGGAATGGAATGACTTCGACCGGCTCACCGGACGGACCAAGCTGCTGCACAACACCAAGCGCAGGACACAGCCCTGGAAGACGGGCCTCCCGGTGGACTTCGTTCCGGCGGACAAATTCAAGCGCTTCCCGCCGTTGCGCTCCCTGATGCGGCTGCGCGGCACCCTGCTGGGCGAGTACGCCCTGCTCGGTAGCTACCGACGCCACCCGGACCCGAACCAGGAGCGTTTCTTTTTTGGATTGCTGCGTGAGTGCCTGGAGAAAGGCGTCGTCAGTGAGGACTTGCTGCGCGAAGAGATGAGCCGCAACCACGTGCGCCACGACGCCTTCGAGGTGCTCGAGCGCACCCCGCCGCTGCCCGCGTAACGCGCCGGCGCGCGGCCTTCACGTCTCCCGACCCGCGGCCAGCTCTCGGTAGAGCGCGGCGTAGCGGTCGAGGCTCCTCTCGACGTCGAGCGTATCCGCGATCCAGCGCCGCGCGGCGACGCCGAGGGCCTCGCGCAACGACCGCCTCTCGAGCAGCCTCGCGACCGCGGCCTCCAGCGCGTCGGCCTTCGGTTCCACCAGCAGATAGTGCTCATCAGGTCGCCCGATGCGCCGGGAGAATCCGATGAATGGCGTGACGACGCCGGGAAGGCCCGTGGCCATCGCCTCCAGCATGGAGTTGGGAAAGCCCTCGCGCTGAGAGGCCAAGACGAAGACGTCGGCAGCGCGGAGGTACGCCTCCACGTTGCGGGCCATCCCCACGAAGTGGATCCGGTCGGAAGCGCCGGAGGCCGCAACGAGGTCCTCCAGGCGCCGGCGGAAGGTCTGGAGCTTGGGATCGTGTTGGTCCGCGCGGGGTCCGACCACCAGGAGGTGCGCCGTCGGAAAGCGCTTGGCGAGACCGAGCCAGGCCTCGAGCAGGACCTCGTGACCTTTGCGGGGGATGACGGACCCCACGGTCGCAATCACGAGGCCGTCCGCCGCGATCCCGAGGGCCTCACGATGCGCCGCGCGCTCGCGCTCGTCCGCCGCCGACACGGAGGGGTGGAAGCGGCCCAGATCGACACCGTTTGGGATCGTCTCGATGCGGGTTCTCACGCCGATCTCGCGCAAAAAGTCGTGGAGCGGGTCGCTGTTCGTGATCAGGCAGTCGAGGCGGTCGTAGAGCGTACGGTAGAACAGGCCACGGTAGAGCCGTTTACGCGGCTTGAAAGGCCAGGTGGGAAACTGGCTGACGGAATAGAGCGTCGGAATCCCCATGCGGTGCAGCTGTACCAGCCACGGGATCGACCGCGCGCGCAAGTTGGTGAGGAACTGGATCACGTCGGGCCGCAGCTCGGGCTTCCGACAGAGGGCGACCACGCTGCGGTGGAAGATGCGAGAGCGGCGGTGGCTCTTCTGGTCCGGCAAGCGAACGCGCCGGACCGGCGTACCGTCGACTTCCGCGGGCGGTAGGAATTGGCCCGGCGCAAGCTCATACCAGGCCTGGTCGAGATCAGCCTCGGTGCGCTCTTCGATGAGGGGCGTCCCGGTCGCGACCCACGTATCGATCCCGCGCGCGCGCAGGCCAGGCAGGTAGCGGAGGTAGCGCATCTGCGCCCCTCCGTAGGTCGGAAAGAAGTGGGGCGAAGCCAGGCAAAGTCTCAAACGCTTCACGCCTGTGGGCTACCTGCCGTGGGCGACCGGGGGTGGTTGACGCGCCGGCCGATGCGCCGATTCTGGCAGATTCCCCCCGCGGACGCCTCCGCGCCCACTCCAGCTCCCCTGTCGCCCTCCCGAGACATTGCCTAGTTTTCAAGGCCCGCGCGGCCTGATTCCGCGATCCACCCCGGCCCCGGGAAGCTGAGCGCCATGCGCTACCTCGAAATCGAACGTCTCGACGAAATCGACGTCGTAGCCTTCCGTGCCCGAAAGCCCTATCCGTGGGCGACGACGGAGGACCTCCTCACGCCGGAGGGGTTCGAGAAGTTGCGCCAAAACCTGCCGGACATCGCGCTGTTCGAGCGCCGCTTCAACGAGGCGCGCAAAGGGGGGCAGGCACCCCACGACCGCTATTCGCTCGAGTACACGGATGGCGTCGCGGTTCCGGAGCCGTGGCGCGAGTTCATCGACGAGTTGCGGGGCGATCGCTACCGGAGTGCCATGCGGCGCCTGCTGGGCGGACGGCGCCTTGAGTTCCGCTTCCACTGGCACTATACGCCCAGCTCATGCGCGGTCTCGCCCCATTGCGACGCCAAGCGCGAGCTCGGCTCGCACCTCTTCTACTTCAACACGGAGGAGGACTGGGATCCGAGCTGGGGAGGTCAGACCCTGGTCCTCGACGACGGCGGTCGCTTCCCGCCCCGCTCCGCCCCCGCGTTCGACGACTTCGATCGGATCATCACCGTCGAAAGCATGGACAACCGCAGCTTCTTCTTCGCCCGCCGCGACAACGGCTGGCACGGGGTTCGCGAGATCCGCTGCCCCGAGGGTCACATGCGCAAGATTTTCATCGTGGTGGTGAACCCGAGCACCCTCTACTACCGGATCCGCGACCGCATCAAGGGCAAAGCGATCCAGCGCTACTAGGCGAGATGCTGTCCCGCACGCACGTCCAGCGGCGGGCTCGCGTAGCCGAACGCCGGGTCGAGTTCGCCGGCCAGGCGCGCGTCGATCACGGCGCGCTGCGACGCGTCGAGGTAATCGCGATAGCCACCCACTTTGCCCCGCCGCACTTTGTAGGAATCGGGATCTCCGCGCCTTCCCGGCACCAGGCGCTGGCCGCTGGCCCGTACGCTCCCGTCCTCCTCGAGTCTTCGCATGTTGTCGAAGACCGCGTATTCGACCGCGTCCTTGAGCTCCTGCGGGCTGGGCGAGAACCCCAGAAACTCGAGGGTTTGGCGCAGCGCGATTTCGGGCTGATCCCTCATTTCCTCGTAGCGGAGGACGAGGATCCGGTCGAGTTCGGCGACCGCCTCGGCCCAGCGATTCTGAAACTCGATCACCCGCGCGAGCCCGGCCTCGTGTTCGTGGACGAACTCGAAGAGCGAGAGTTCCGCACCGTGCTCCGGATAGCGGTTGAGCCACTTCTTGTGGGGTCGCATGCGGCGCCCCCATTGGAAATATTGAGAGATCGCCACGTCCCGGGGGTCTCGGACCAGAAGCACCACGCGCTGCTCGCGAAAGTCCTCGAAGACATCCCGATGGCCGGTATAGTCCCGCAGGTAGTTGCCGTGTGTGAAATACACCTTCGGAATCGAGGGGTTTTGCCGATGGAGGTTGTCGAACTCCAGGAACTCCCCCTCGCGAAGCCCGAAGCGCTGCTGGAAGAATCGCGAGAGCATCAGCCGAAGCCAGGTCCGGCCGCTCTTGCCGTAGGATACGAAGGCCGCGTCGGCCGCCGCGAGCAAACGGTATTCCTGGCGTCCGCGCCAGCGGCGGACCCAGCTGCGGAGGGGCTCCTCGGGCAGCACCGAAAGCGCTCCGGCCGCGACGAGGCGGACGCCGGTGTCCAGGTGTCTCTGCATGGCGGTCACGGTAGAGCAATAGAGGCCTTTGCGGCCGCGAGCGCAACTCCCTTCGAGCGGCGGTCGCAACGAGCCAGGATATGCTCTGCGCGACGCGATCTCCAGCGGGTGGCCGTGTGGAAATCGAGGGGGGGCGCCGTGGGCCAGGGAGCTGCGACCGGGGCAGAGGAGGGCCGGGAACAGTGACGAGTCTTCTCGATTTGGATCGACTCGCCCACGCCAAACCGGAACACGATCCGTTTGACTTTGTGGTGGTGCCTCACTTCATCCGGGCGGAAGCCCTCGAGAGTGTGATCGAGGATTTTCCCCAGCTGAGCGGCCCGCGCAATCACCCCGTCGAAGAGGCCCCCTACGGTCCGGTGTTTGAGCGACTGCTGGCAGAGATCCGAAGCCCCGCGTTCGCGCGCCTGCTGGGCAAACACCTGGGCGTCGAAGACCTCGAAACCCTCCCGAGCAACGTGACGGTGCGGACCTTCTGTGAGCGGAGCGACGGCAACATCCACACCGATCATTGGAGCAAAGTGGTCACCGTGTTGCTGTACCCCAACACGGAATGGACGGCATCGGGGGGCCGCCTGCGGCTCCTCCGTTCGGCCGACAATCTCGAGGACTACCTGGTCGAGGTGCCGCCCGCCGACGGCACGCTGCTGGCGTTCCGCCGAAGTCCGTACTCGTATCACGGCCACCTCCCCCACGAGGGAGAGCGGCGCATCGTCCAGGTGAGCTGGCTGCGTTCCAACGCCTTTGCGCGGGCGATGCAAGCGGTGGCGCGGCGGGGCACCCATTTGATGAAACGCCTGGGCCTCCATCCCGATGAGTGATCGATGAATGAAATGAAGGAAAAAAGACCGGGCGAGAAGCGAGCCCGGCCGCCCTTCCCCGATTTCTTTGTGATCGGTGCGCAGCGGTGCGGCACCACTACCCTCGCCTGGTGTCTGAAGCGCCATCCACAGATCTGCTTTTCGAAGCCGAAGGAGACGCACTATTTCGCGCAGGTCCCGGCGCGGGTGTTGGAGTCGGAGCAATGGCGGAACGAGTATCAGCGCTTTTTCTTGCACCGTCGAGAGGATCATCGGGCGGTGGGCGAGGGATCGCCTACTTACCTCTTCGCGTCCCACGCGCTGGAGCACATCGTCCGGATCAACCCGCGCGCCAAACTCATCGCGATCGTGCGCAATCCCGTCGAGATGATCCGGTCTCTGCACCTTCGGCTCCTCTACATCCTCGAGGAGGATGTGGCCGACCTCGCCACCGCCTGGCGTCTCCAGGAGGCGCGGTCTCGGGGGGACCGGCTCCCGCGTCGTTGCAGCGACCCCCGGTTGCTGCGTTATCGCGAGCTGGGACAGCTCGGCGCGCAGATCGAGCGGCTTTACCAGATCGCCGGGCGCGAACAAAGTCTCGTACTCCTGTTGGACGACCTCGTCCGCGAGCCCCGCAAAGTCTACGAGCAGGTGTTGGGCTTCATCGGTGTCGACGACGACGGCCGCACCGAGTTCCCGCACCAGCGCAGGAGTCAAAGCTATCGATCTCGTTGGTTGCAGCGGATGCTCTACAAACCTCCCGCCGGCGTCGTCGACTGGATCGATCGCGGCCGCGTCGAGCGTTTGGCCCGACACGATGACGGGACTGCCGTGCGCACCTCTCGGGACGCGAGAGCTCACGTCAAGCTGTTGCACAACCGCTTGCGGGATTGGAACACGCGCCCGGCCCCACCGCTGGATCCCCGCACCCGGGAGATGCTGCGCGAGGCCTTCGCCCCGGACATCGCGAAGCTCTCGGCGCTTCTCGACCGCGATCTGACCCACTGGTCGTGAGCGAACCGGTGTTCGAGGCAGGCTAGCGTGCAGTTGTTCTGGCCCCGCAGACTCTCGCGGGCGGTGCCGGCCTTGCGTAGCGTCGCAACCGCCGTCGATGGCTTTGTCATCCGCATCATCTGGTGGCTCGGCGGCTGGCTGGGGCCCGAACACTCGGTTCGCCTCTTCGGCAGCCTGTTTCGACTTTTGGGAAGGAGACATTCGAAATCCGAGAAGGTCGCGGAGAACCTGCGCCTGGCGTTTCCGGAGAAGAGCCAAGGCGAAATCGCCGCGCTCACGCGAGAGGTCTGGCGGGGCGCCGGCGCGCTGATCGGCGAGTATCCGAATCTCCCCCGGATCGCGGCCGAGGCGGAGCAGCGCGTCGAGATCGTGGTTCGCGGTGAGGTCGCGGCCTTCGCCGACCCGCAGCGCCCGGCCATTTTTGTGACTGCTCATTACGGCGCCTGGGAGCTCTCCCTCCTGCTCGCCGGCCACTTCGGCTTCCCGCTGACAGCGATGTACAACTTCGATTTTCTCCACTCCAACCCGCAGATCGCCCGGCGCGTGGAGGCGAGTCGCGATTCGCTTCCCTGCGAGCTGATCCCCAGGCAGAGCGGGGTGCGACCCCTCGTGCGCGCCCTCTCGGAAGGCCGCTCAATCGGACTCGTCGTCGACTATCGCTTCGACGATTGCGAGCCGATCCCCTTTTTCGAGCGCGATGCCTACACCACGACGCTTCCGGCGCGACTGGCGCTTCGCTTTGGGTGCGAGCTCGTACCGGTCCGCGTCGACCGCGAGGAGCCGGGCCACTATCGCGCCACCGTCTATCCGCCGGTGACCCCAGAGGACCCCGAGGCGGACCCGCGCGAGCAAGCCCGGCAGATGACGCGAAAGATCAACCAGCACTTCGAAAGCTGGATCCGCGAACGTCCGGAACAGTGGCTGTGCATGAAGCGGCGTTGGCCGAAGACGGAAGCTCGCGAGTCGAATCCATTGCTGGAAGCGAGCGCCCAGAACGGTTGAAGCGAAGCGGCTGGAGCCAAGCGAAGTGAAGCTGGGACCCGCGCGGGGCTGCCGGACGCTTCTCAGCCTGGCGACGCCGTCCGGTCGGCGGGCGCGCCGAGCCGCTTGCGCTTGGGCTCGGGCCCGCGGCCGGCAACGAGGCGATCGTACCACGATGCGGGGAGCATCCAGCCCAGTCGCACCAGGCCCGCCAGGGGACCGGGAAACGCGTCGTAGGCCTTGCGCGTCTGGATCGCCTTCCAGATCCGTTCGGTCGCGGTCTCGAGATCCAGCCGGAACGGCTTCTTGCGACTGCTCTTGGCGCCGGGCTTGGTGCGCACAAACCCCGGGGCGACCACTGTTACGTCGATGCCGCGCGGGCGCAAATCGATGCTGAGTATATACATCAGGTTGGTGAGCGCTGCCTTGGACGCCGAGTACGCCGCGGAGGTCGGCAGGCCGCGATAGGCGGCGAGGCTGCTCACCGCGACCAACTGACCTTCTCCGCGCTCCAGCATGCCGGGTAACACAGCCTCGATACAATAGACGGCCCCCATCAAGTTGAGATCGATCACTTCGGCGACGTGTTCGGCCTCGAAGGGATCGATGAGAGTCGGCGCGGCGCCGCCCGCGTTGGCGACCAGCCGACCGGTGGGACCGAGTTCCGCCTCGGCACGACGAAAGGCCTCCTGCACCGCCCGCCGGTCGGTGACGTCGCAGCGAATCCCCAGCGCCCGTCCACCCGCAGCCTCGATCTCCTGGACCAGCGCCTCGAGCAGCGCTTGCCGGCGCGCGAGCAGTGCGACCGGTTCACCGCTCGCGGCGATGCGCCGGGCTAAGCTGCGCCCGATGCCGGACGAGGCACCGGTGATCAAGGTCATTCCCACGAGATGCGCCCCTCGCCGTCGAGAGCCATTGCGGCCCCGGTCGGCATCGCGATACTAGCAACGCCGTCGAGGCAAGGGACGACCGTGACGCTCGCACAGAAACTGGACCAATTCCGAAGACTCCGACAGCACCGAATCAAGAAGCGGGGCAAGAAGGCTTTTGAGCGCGCCAATCGCTACCTCGCGACCCAGTCGCGCGTAGGCGATGCGCCCGTATTCGACAGCCGTGACTTCCCGTGGACCGCGGAGCTCGAAGTTAACTGGAAAACCATTCGCGGCGAGCTCGAGCGGGTGCTGCGACTGCGCGATGAGCTTCCCCGCCTACACGACCTCTCCCAAGACAACTATCGCGTGAGCGCAGACGACCGCTGGAAGACCTTCGTGATTCGCGGCTTCGGCTATTGGGCCTCGGAAGGCCGGCGGCTGTGTCCCGAAACGACGCGGCTGCTCCGAGGCATCCCGCGGCTTGAGTCGGCGTTCTTCTCGGTCTTGGCGCCCGGGGCGAACATCCCCCCGCACGTGGGCATTCCCAAGGGCCTGTTGCGCTGCCACCTGGGGTTGGTCGTTCCAGACCCGTCCGAGGGATGTCACATGGTGCTCGACGGGGTCACCCGCTACTGGCAGGAAGGACGCACGTTCGTGTTCGACGACACCTACCGCCACGAAGTGCACAACGACACCGACCAGGAGCGCGTGGTCCTGCTGCTGGACTTCGAGCGGCCCATGAGCTGGAAGGGGAAGCTCGTCAACCGCACGCTGCTCGCGGTGATGCGCCGAACCAGCCACGTCCAGGAACCGAAGCGCGCGCTCCGGACCTGGGAGAAGCGGGTGCGGCTCAAGTTGCGCGCCGCCGCCTCCGAGTAGTCCTCAGGCCTCCGCACCGGGCAGGATCCCCTCCACCCGGTCTTCCCACGCTTGCTGGTTGCGCTGCGCGTCGCGGACGAACGGGCTGAGACGCAACAGCCAGAGGATCACCCGGTTCGCGGCGCGCCCGGCCCAGCTCATCGGGCGCTCGACATCGAAGATCAGTACCACCCGCTCCTCGTCGGTGTCGTTCCACACCTCGTGCTTGCAGCGATCGTTGAAGAGCACGACGCGGCCCTCTTCCCACCGGAAGGTCACGTCTTCCACCTGCATTTCGCAGCGTCCGCGGTCGCGGTTCGGCACTTTGAGTCCCAGGTGGCAACGGACCACGCCGCAGGTGATGCCCCGGTGCCGGGGCACGTGTTTCCCCGGGGCGAGGATGGAAAACCAGGCGGAAATCAATCCCGGCACCCGCTCGAGGGCACGCGCCGTTTCGGGGCAGCGGTCGCAGTTGCGATCGGAGCGATGGCCGAAGCCTCGAAGCACGAAGGTACGCCACTGATCATCTGCGGAGATGTTCGCCTGATCCGGCTGGATCGACTGGAGTGTCGGCAGGAGCTCGCGGTGTTCGAGCAGCGCCTCGAGCTCGCGGCGCACCGACTTCCAGTCGGCCTCCAGCTCCGCGATCCACGGGAAGCTTGCGCCGTCGAACACGGGCGGGTTTCCGACCTTCGATTGCGTCGCGATGAAGTCGTCGAGCAAGCCAAAGATCCCTTTACCGATGCGCTTGAGCAAGAACCAGCGCGCAAAGCGCAGCGGCCCGAGCTCGTCGTAGCGCCGGCGCAGCGCGTGCGTCACCGCGTGGCTCCCGCCGCAGGGTGAAGCGCCGGTTCGCCGGCCGCGCGCCGAGCACTTTCGATCACCTCGAAGGCGTCGTGGCGAACGTGATTGCGCACCATCTCCTCGCGGAGAAAATCCTCACTGACGAGGCCCGCCTCGAGGCATTCGCTCAACAGGCCGAAGAAGAGCCGCTCCTGGTTGGGATCCGGGTGCCTGCGGTAGCGACCGAGCATCGCGTACTCGCCCAGAAGACGCCGGCGCACCCGCCGGAACCAACCGAGCGGGCGGAAGGCGCGGGTCTTCTCGGCAGGGACGAAATCGACCGGCAGCCCGGTTTTCCAGGGCTGCGTCCAGCGTTTGGTGTTGTGCAGGAATTTGGTCGCGGGGGTGAGGCGATCGAAGTCGTTCCACTCCGGCTCTAGACGACCAATCGAGTCCGGGTCCTCCAGGCGCAAACCGATCCAGTCCATGTAGTCCGTCTGGAACGCGAAGAGCTCCCCGAACGTTTGCGGTGCGTCCCAGTGCTTCAGCCGGGCGCAATCGAGCAGCATCACGCTGCTGGCCCAGATTCCCGCGCGTCCCTTGGAGCCGCTGCGTGGCCGACACACGATGGCCTTGCCCTGCATGTCGCGCTCGAGCAGCTCGGTCACGTCACCCACCGCGAAGACGTCGGGATCGATCACGATCGCTCGACCTTCGAACCCCATCAACGCGGGTGGCAGAAAACGCAAGGGAGTGAACGACTGAAGATCGTCCATGCGCCAGATCCGGGTCACGCCGTCGCGCAAGAACCCCTGCCCCTCGCGCTCGGCCAAAAATTCGTGGTCCTGCGTGTGGACAATACGGACCTCGAAGTCATCGGGGCGCTTGCTGTTGCGCTTCAGGGCGTACTCGGCCACCCGCGCGCCCAGCATCTGGCGATGATTGGTATGAATGAAGACCGTGCCGATCACGGCGGCTCCCCGACGTGCGTGCGGCGTTCAGGCCACCAGCGGCTTAACGGCGCCGCGGGGTCCATAGCCGAAACGAGGTGACAAGTACTTGGTGACCAGCTCGTCGAGCTCGGCGACCTGGTCGGGCGTGAAGTCGTCGACATACCCGCCCACCTTCGCCCGGCGCACCTTGAAGGTCTCCGCATTGCCGGGGTCGCGCAGGGTGAGGCCGCCCTGCTTGAAGTGACCCTGTTGCTCGAGCCCGCGCAGGTGATCGAAGGACCCGTAGCGCACCGCCTCATCGATCTCTTCGCTCGAGAAATTTTCCGCCATCAGCTCGGTGACGCAGCGCAGCGTCGATGCGGGATCCGATCGGAGATCCTCGTAGCGGATCGTGCGCGCGTGGGGATAGCCGGCGAGCTTGCGCTCCCAGCCGTTGAGGAATTCGATCAAGTGGGGCAGGCCGATGTCACTGTGCCTCACGAAATCCCACATCCCGATGCTGCGGCGATCGATCGGGTGCGCGAGCTCGGCGTTGATCAGCTCCTGCTTGTGGCTCGACTGACGCTTCGTGAACTGGTGGTACCAGGAAACCGCGATGTCACAGGGGTGGCGCGCGAGGAAGAGCACGGCTTTATCGCGCAGCGCGGGGTCGACCGAGTCGGGTTCGAAGAGTCGGCCCACTGCCCGTTCGTAGCTGTAGATCCCGTTGGTGGCCGCCAGCCTCGGCACCGAGGGCTCGAGGCGCGTGAATTCATCGGTCTTATGGATCAGGGTGTCGGGGAATCCGAAACGAACCTGGTACAGACGCGAGATCATGACCTTGAGCCAGGTATTCCCGCTCTTTGGGTGTGCGATGATAAGGAGACAGGCCCGTCTCGCCTTACTCATTTCCAGGGCTGCGAGGCCGCGTGCCCGCGTCGCAACCCGCAGCGTGTGCGGCAGCAGCGCCGTCGCGGCCAAGATCGCCACTTTCTTCAGGCCATCGCGCGGACCGTTCAGCGCTCCGTCCTCCAGATCTCGGAAGATGCTCCCGGATCGGTGCTCCCCGATGGGTGGCCGGCTTCCGCGCCGCCTAGGCGCGTCCCCCAAACGAGTACTCAGGCGAGTGGAGTACTCAGCCGGGGCCCCAAAATGCCGATTCCCTTACCCATTTAGCAGACAATGGCGCCGAGGGAACGGGCCGCAGTCTCGGTGAAATGGGCCTTTTTACCCCCAATCATAGAAGGGTCCTGATGGAAGGTCCGCGAGAGATTGTTACGTTGCGGCGCGATCTGGCCTGGGGGCAACCTATGTTTCGAGATTCCTCGGCCCAGGTGCGGCCGCTGAACGAGCGCACCGATCACCCGCCCCTCGAGTCGACACGGATGGGCAGACATCGCCCGCCTCGAACATGGCTGCTCCTCGCCCACCGGGCGGGGGACAACGCTCAAGTGATCGCCCTCGCCGAGGCCCTCGGATGGCCCTTCGAGATCAAACGTTTCGTCTACAACTGCTACGAGTCCCTCGTGAGTTGGCCCTTCTTTACCACTCTGGCGGGCGTTCGCGCGGGCGCGTCGAGCGCGCTTGAGCCTCCGTGGCCCGACCTCGTCCTGACCTCCGGACGCCGCAACGAACCTATCGCTCGCTGGATCCAAAGGCAGGATCCTGCGCGGGTGCGCCGAGTACACATCGGCCGGCCCTGGGAGCGACTCGAGCGTTGGGATCTGGTCGTGACGACACCCCAATATGGCTTGCCCCGCGCGCCCAATGTGGTTCACAACGAGCTTCCGCTACAGCAGATTCACACCGCGCGACTTCGCAAGGCGGCGTGGGGCTGGGCGCCAAAACTGGCGGCGCTGCCGAAACCGCGCATCGCCGTTTCGGTGGGAGGCAGCAGCGGTCCTTACGTCTTTGACCGACCCTCCGCGGAGCGACTCGGCGAACTGGTCAGCGAGATGGCCGGAAAGCTCGGCGGATCGCTCATGGTAACCACGAGTCCGCGAACTCCCCCGGACGCGGCTGAGGCGCTGTTCCGTTCGCTCGCTGTCCCCGCCTATTGCTACCAGTGGACGCCCGACGAAACGAAGAACCCCTACCTCGCGTTCCTCGGTCTGGCAGATCGCGTAGTGGTGACCGGAGACAGTGTTTCGATGATGGCCGAAGCCTGTGCCTCGGGAAAGCCGGTCTACCTCTACGATATCGGACGGGGGCGCAACGCGATGCGTGACGCCAGCGCCTCGGCAGCCCCGCCCGAACCGTGGACGCAGTGGCTTCAACGGCGTCACCTGAAGGCCTGGATCTATCGGATCAACATGCAGTACGGGCCGAGGCGGCTCAGCCGCGATATTCGGATCATCCATCGCGCTTTGATCGACTCGGGGCGCGCTGCCTGGTTGGGTCACGGGGATCCGACTGGACCGGGAGCGCCGCTCCGGGATGTCCCGCGAGCGGTCAGGCGTGTCCGCGCGCTTTTTCCCGAGACGGCGCTTCCGGTGCAGCAGCCGACTCCGGCGCGCTTGCGCGTCTCGACGAGTTGAACCGGGCGACCGTCCCGACGGACAGAGCTACCTTGTGAGGAGCGGCAGGGCTCCGCGAAGCTGGTTGCTCCTCGCCGACAAGCGCGGCGACAACGCACAAGTGGAGGCCCTTGTAGACGGACTGGGCTGGCCGTGCGAGGTCAAGACTCTCGTCGTCCGGCCGGAGTGGGCATTCGCCAAACCGCGCGTCCGACCCTCGCTCGATCATTTGGATCTCGCGTCGTCGGACGCCCTCGAACCCCCCTGGCCGGACCTTGTCATCACGGTGGGGCGTCGACCCTCCATGGCCGCCCTGTGGATCAAGCAACAGAGCGGCGGGCGCACGCGGATCGTGCTGCTCGGGAAGCCCTCCGGCGGTTTCAGCCAATTCGACCTCGTCATCGGCGGCGTCGAGATCCAGCTTCCCCCGTTCCCCAATGTGAGGAAGGTCGGACTCCCGCTGATGCGGGTCGACGCAGCGGCGGTAGCCGCCGCAGCGCGCGAATGGGCAGCTCATTTCGCTCCGCTGCCCGCGCCGTTGGTGGCGTTCCTGATCGGCGGTCCCACCCGTCCCTTCGTGTTCAACGATCGGGTCGCCATGCGTCTCATCGCCCTCGCAGGCGAAGTCGACCGAGAAGGGGGAACCCCTTATTTCTGCACCAGCCGGCGGACCCCGGCCGGGTTCACCGAAGGGCTTCGGGCCAGACTTCCCGAGCGCGCTCGCATCTTCGAGTGGAGACCCGACCGCGCGCAAAACCCCTACCGCGCGCTTCTGGGGCGCGCCGACGCCTTCGTCGTGACGGGAGACAGCATTTCGATGATGGTCGAGGTCGCCCGGCTTCGGCGACCCCTCACCATCCTCCCGCTTCCGACCGGGCCGTTCGGCAAGCTCGACCAGGCGCGGCGCTCTTGTGCCCGCTGGCTCTTCGCCG